>JACRBD010000365.1 GCA_016234625.1 Caulobacterales bacterium
CCTGGGAGCCCTGGGCGGCGCCGCACCTGATCCGTTTCGGCGTGTTCTTCGTAATGATGATCGTGCTGGCGATGATCGACCTGCGGGTCTGGTTCGCCGTCGCCTATCCGGTCTACGCCATGGCCCTGATTCTGCTGGTCGGGGTGGAGCTGATCGGCGACTCCGCCAAGGGCGCGCAGCGCTGGCTGGAAATCGGGCCGCTGCGCTTTCAGCCCTCGGAAGTGATGAAGATCGGCATCGTGCTGGCGCTGGCGCGCTTCTACCACGGCATGTCGGCCGACAGCGCCCGGCTGAGCTGGTGGCTGCTGATCCCCCTCCTGCTGATCGGGGCGCCGACCCTGCTTGTGGCGCACCAGCCCGATCTCGGCACCGCCATGCTGATCGCGGCCACGGGCATTGCGATCATGATGCTGGCCGGGCTGTCGTGGAAACTCGTCGGCGCCGGGATCGTGGCGACGGTGGGGGCGGTCGTGCCCTTCGTGCTGTTCGTGATGCACGACTACCAGCGCAAACGGGTGCTGACCTTCCTCGACCCCGAGAGCGATCCGTCAGGGTCGGGCTATCACATCCTGCAGTCCAAGATCGCGCTGGGCGCTGGCGGGTTGCTGGGCAAGGGCTACGGCCTGGGCAGCCAGAGCCAGCTCGACTTCCTGCCCGAGAAGCACACCGACTTCATGTTCGCCACCCTGGCCGAGGAGTTCGGCTTCGCCGGCTGTTTCTCGATCCTGTTCCTCTACGGGGCGATCATCTTCATGGCCCTGCGCATGGCCTCGATCAGCCACAGCCACTTCGGCCGGCTGGCGGCGGCGGGGGTGACGGCGACCTTCGCCCTCTACGTCCTGATCAACGGCGCCATGGTCATGGGCCTGGCGCCGGTGGTCGGCGTGCCCATGCCGCTGCTGAGCTACGGCGGCACTGTCATGCTGACGGTGATGATCGGGTTTGGCCTGGTGCAGTCAGTGCGGGTGCACCGGTATTCGGAGGTGACGAGCGGGCGCGGGGCGTTGATGTAGTTCCCAAATCTCCGCTCATCCTCGCGCCAGCGAGGACCCAGGCGATTTTGAAACAGCGGCTCCCCTTTCGGGTTGGCCAGCTGCCTTGCCTGAACCGTGAGCCGAAGCGGCGAAAAAGCCTGGGACCTCGCTGTCGCGAGGATGAGCGGAATTTTTGGGGGATCTTGAGGCTACCGCCCCCTTGCCGCCTCATCCGTCGCCCGGATCAGCGCATCGATGACCCCCGGCTCGGTCGAGGCGTGCCCCGCGTCCCAGATGATGTCGAACTTCGACTCGGGCCAAGCCTTGTGCAGGGCCCAGGCGCTTTCCAGCGGGGTGACCACGTCGAAGCGGCCCTGGACGATCCAGCCGGGGATCTTGCGGATCTTCTCGACCTGCTTGAGCAGCCAGCCGTCCTCCGGGAAGAAGCCCCGGTTGGCGAAGAAGTGGCATTCGATGCGGGCGAAGGCGATGGCGAAGTCGACCTCGTTGAACTTCGGCGGCCGGGCCTCGGGGCCGCGGATCGAGATGGTGTCGCCCTCCCACTGGCTCCAGGCCGCCGCCGCCTCGGCCTGGACCTTGCGGTCGGAGTGGACCAGCCGCTTGTGGTAGGCCGCGATCATGTCGTTGCGCTCGCCCTTCGGGATCGGCCCGGTGAACCGCTCCCAGGCGTCGGGGAACAGGAACGAGGCCCCGTCCTGGTAGAACCACTTCAGCTCGCGCTGCGTCAGCAGGAACACGCCGCGCAGCACCAGACCCTCGACCCGCTCGGGATGGGTCACCGCGTAGGCCAGGGCCAGGGTCGAGCCCCAGGAGCCGCCGAACACGGTCCATTTCTCGACGCCCAGGTGTTTGCGCAGCCGCTCGATGTCCTCGATCAGCGACCAGGTGGTGTTGTCCTCGAGGCTGGCGTTGGGCCGGCTCTTGCCGCAGCCGCGCTGGTCGAACAGGGCCACGCGCCATTTCGCCGGGTCGAAGAACCGCCGCATGGTCGGGTTGATCGCTCCGCCCGGTCCGCCATGCAGCACGACGGCGGCCTTGCCCCTGGGGTTGCCGCACTCCTCGTAATAGAGCTCGTGCGGGCCGCCGGTCTGCAGCCAGCCGAAGGAATAGGCCTCGACCTCCGGGTACAGGCTCCGGCGGGAGCTGCTGTGGCCGGGGGCGGGGGGAGGCGCGGATCGGTCCATGCGGCCGTTCTAGCGCCCCAGGCCGGTGAGGGCCAATGACAAACGGGGCTGCGGGGGGACATGTACCGAAGGTACGTGTCCCCCAATCGAGCAGCGGGTTCAGGGGACACGTACCGAAGTCGGTACATGTCCCCTACAGCGGAAAACGGCGATCCAGCCAATCCAGCATGATCCTGTTCACCTGCTCCGGCTCCTCCTGCTGGGTCCAGTGGCCCGAGCCGGTGACCAGGTGTTTTTCCAGGTCCGGGATCAGCCTTTCCATGCCGTCGGCGGAGGAGGGCGGCAGGACCGCGTCCTTTTCGGCCATGATCATCAGGCTGGGCTGGCGCACGCGGTGCTCCAGCCCCTCCGAGGCATGCCAGTTGCGGGTGAAGTTGCGGTACCAGTTGATGCCGCCCGTGAAGCCGGTGCGCTCGAAGCTTTCGACAAAGGCCTCGAACTCGTCGTCGGTCAGGAAGAACGGCCGGGGATCGACCGCCGGGTCGTAGGCGGCCAGCACGTCGACGAGAGCGAAGGCTGACGGGTCGCCCGGCTTGCGTTCGGTCTGGAAGCCCTGGGACTCCACCGGCATGTCCAGCGGCCGGCGCATGAACAGGTCCATGGCCTTGCGGGCGTCGGCGTTGAACACCGCGTCGGCCTCGCCTGGGGTCTGGAAGTGGACAATGTACATCCGCTCGCCGAGACGCGTGCGCATGATGGCGATCGGGTCGGCCGGCGCCCGCTCGCTGAACGGGGTGTTCAGGCCGATGACCCCGGCGACCCGGTCCGGGTGTCGGATCGCCATGTACCAGACGACGAAGCCGCCCCAGTCGTGACCGACGAAGATGGCCTTGGCGATGCCCTTGGCGTCCAGCAGGGCGACCAGGTCGGCGCAGAGGTTCTCCAGGGCATAACTTTCGACCTCGGCAGGGGCGTCGGTCAGGCCATAGCCGCGCTGGTCCGGCGCGATCACCCAGCGGCCGGCGCCGGACAGGGCCTTGATCTGGTGGCGCCAGGAAAAGGCCAGCTCCGGAAACCCGTGGCAGAACACCAGCGGCACGCCGTCGCCCTCGGGCCCGGCCTCGTAGTAGGCCATGCGGATTCCATTGACGTCAGCGTACTTCACGGGCGGCATCATGGCGGTGAGGGCGGACATCGGCGGTTCCCGGGTGCGATTTTTTTAGATGCTGAACGATGGTCGTCGGGGAAGGCAAGAGCCACTTCTATCCTCCCCGACTTCGCGGGGAGGATCGACGTCACGCTTTTCACCGCCTAAACACGCCCCATCTTGAGCCAGTCTCCCGACATCGCCCGCCCGCCCGCCACCCCCTGGGGGCTGGTCTTTCTGCTGGGATCACTGACGGCCTTCGCGCCGATGTCGATCGACATGTACCTGCCGGCCTTCCCGGCCATGGGCGCCGAGCTGGGGGCCGACGCCGGCCAGCAGCAGGCGACGCTGGCTTTCTTCCTGTTCGGCATGGCCATCGGCCAGTTTCTCTACGGCCCGGCGTCGGACCGCTTCGGCCGGCGCATCCCGATCCTGGTGGGGATCACGGTCTATGTGGTGGCCTCGATCGCCTGCGCCCTGGCCATGAACCCGGAGTGGATGATCGCCGCGCGCTTCGTCCAGGCCTTGGGCGGCTGCGCCGGGGCGGTGGTCGCCCGGGCCGTGGTGCGCGACCAGTTCGACCACACCGAGACGGCGCGGATGCTGTCGCTGCTGACCCTGATCATGGGGCTGGCGCCGATCCTCGCCCCGATTTCCGGTGCGGTGGTGCTGCAGCTGGCCGGCTGGCGGGCGATCTTCTGGGTGCTGACCGCCTTTGGCCTGGCCTGCGGGGTCGCGGTCTTCCTCCGGCTGAAAGAGACCCGTTCCGAGGAGACGGCGGCCCAGGCCCGGTCAGAGAATCCCCTGCGGGCCTACCGTGTGCTGATCTCCAGTCCGCGGCTGGTCGGCTACTGCCTTGGCGGCGCGCTGAACGGCGCCCTGCTGTTCACCTACATCTCCTCCTCGTCGGGACTGGTCATCGAGACCTTCGGCTTTTCACCCTTCGCCTACACCCTGGTGTTCGGCGCGAACGCCTTCGGGGTGATCGGCGCGGGACAGGTCAACCGCATGCTTCTGCGGCGGCTGACCCCCGACCAGGTGCTGGCCCGGGCCAGCCTGGCGGCGCTGGGCTTTGGCGCCCTATTGTTGATCGCGTCCGTCTCGCGCTTCGGCGGGCAGTGGACGGTGCTGCCGCTGCTGTTCTGCTGCCTGGCCAGCTATGGCCTGATGGCCGGCAACACCATGGCCGGGGCGCTGAGCGTCGACCCGACCCGCGCTGGCTCAACCTCGGCCCTGATGGGCGGCCTGTCGTTCGCCTCCGGCGCCTTCGCCTCCTGGCTGGGCGGCGTGCTGCACGACGGCACCGCCGTGCCGATGGCCGGGGTGATGATGGCCTGCCTGCTGGGGTCGACGGCGGCGTTGTGGGGTCTGGCCCTGCCGAGGAAGGACGCAATGCAGGGGACTGCTTAAGGCGTCCCTCTTGGGACATCTCTAGCTGTCCCCGCGCTTCGATCCGGGGACAGGAAATCGTGTCCCGGGGAAACGAAATCCAGTCCCCTCTACTCCTGATCCACGCCCCGCGCCGCCCAGGCCAGGATGGCCCAGCCGGTCAGGAAACCGAGCCCGCCCAACGGCGTCACCGCGCCCAACCAGCGCGGCGCGCCGAGCGCCATGGCGTAGAGCGATCCCGAGAACAGCACCGTCCCGCCGAGGAAGAACGCCGGGGAGAACCGCGCCCGTTTCGCCCCGATGTTCATGAAGGTGGCGCACGCGAAGGTCGCCATCGTGTGCATGAATTGATAGGTGGCGCCGGTCTTGAGCCAGTCCCTGGCGACCGGGTCGGCAACCCCGTGCGCGGCGAACGCGCCCACGGCGATGGCGATGAATCCGCTGACCGCAGCCAGGGTCATCCAGGTGCGCCTCGTCCAGCTCTTCACGCCTTCCCCTCCGTCACGGTTGCCTAGTCAGGTTGTCATCGTTCACTTTGCGGCCATAGGCCGGAAACGCTCACCTGAGAAGCGTCGGTCGAACAGAGGAAGCAGACCATGGCGCTGACCAGGGGCGACGATTTCCCGATCCACCAGACGGCGGAGCCCATCGCCTATTCGGGAACCGACCGGAACTTCTACGACCGGTATTTCTTCAACGGCTATCATCCGAAGGCCGGCGAGGACTTCTTCGCCGTGGCCTTCGGGGTCTATCCGCACCTCAACGTCGCAGACGCCGCCTTCGTGGTGGTGCGCGAGGGCGTCGAAACGGCCCTGCACGCCAGCGGCTGGCTGGGCGACCGGATGGACCTGACCGTAGGCCCGGTGAAGATCGAAATCCTCGAGCCGCTGCACAGGCTCAAGGTCAGCGTCGATTCGCCCGAGCACGGCCTGAAGGGCGAGATCGTCTTCACCGGCCGCGCCTTCCCCATCGAGGAGCCGCGCTTCGTCCGCCGGCAGGGCACGCGGACCTTCATGGACTACACCCGCCTGACGCAGAACGGGTCGTATACCGGCTGGATCGAGCTGGACGGCGAGCGCCGCTCGGTCGACGGCTTCGTCGGCACCCGCGACCGGTCCTGGGGCGTGCGGCCTGTCGGCGCCCGCGACAGCCAGGAGGTGGTGCCGCAGCAGGCCCCGCAGTTCTACTGGCTCTGGTCGCCGTGCAGCTTCGACGACGGCAGCTTCTTCTTCCACAGCAACGAGGACGCCACCGGCCGGCCGTGGAACACCCGCGCGGTCTGGGCCCCCGACGGCGCGGGCGAGGACGGCATGGAGCACCTCAACGGCGCGGCGGCCATCGAGTGGCGCAGCAATTCCCGCCACGCCAAATCGGCCGTGGTGACCCTGACCGACGACTACGGCAAGCCGGCCGGGTCGGTGGCCTTCCAGCCGCTGTACGAGTTCCAGATGATGGGCCTGGGCTACCCCCATCCCAAATGGGGCCACGGCCAGCTGCACGGCCAGCTGACGGTCGAGCGGGAGACGATCCTGCTGGCCGAGGCCGATCCGACCCTGCCGTTCAACCTGCATGTCCAGGCCCTGTCGGACGTCACCTTCACCGACGCCGTCGGCAAGGTCCGCAAGGGCAGGGGGGTGCTCGAGCAGCTGGTCATTGGCCCGCACGGCCCGTCGGGCTTCACCGGCATGATGGACATGGCCAAGTGACGTTGCAGAGCCAGCTGGAAGCCTATCTGACGCGGACCTGGAAGACCCCGGCGCGGGTGACGATGATATCCCGCATCCCCGGCGGGGCCAGTCGTGAAACGTACAGGTACGACGTCGAAGCCGGCGGTCGGACCCGCGGCCTGATCCTGCGCCGCGACCCGGTCGGCAGCCTGATCGACACCGAGCGCAAGCTGGAGTTCGCCGCCTTTCGCTCGTTCCACGGCGGCGGCCTGCCGGTGCCCGAGGCCGTGGCGCTGGAGGAGGACGGGGCGGAGCTGGAACGGCCGTTCTTCATCATGGGCCGCATCGACGGCGGCAAGGCCCAGAGCCCCTTCACCCTGCCGCCCTACGGCGAGCACGCCGCCGCCATCGGCCAGCAGTTCTACAGCTACCTGGGCAGGATCGCCGCCGCCGATCCCCTGACCCTGCCGATCGCCGAGGCGACGCCGGCCCCGTCGCTGGACGGCTGCTGGAAGGCGGCGCTGGACTACTGGGAGGGCGTCGTCGAGGCTGACGAGGAGCATCCCCAGCCGATCGTCCGCGCCTGTATCCGTCGCCTGCGCGCCAACCCGCCGCCGTCGGCCCGGAAGCTGTCGGTGGTCCATGGCGATTACCGCACCGGCAACTTCCTGCACGACGGCGCCGGCAAGATCATCGCCCTGCTGGACTGGGAGATGGCCCACATCGGCGATCCGCTGGAGGACCTCGGCTGGGCCATGGAGCCCCTGTGGTGCCACGGCGAGACCGATCGGGTGTCGGGCATGCTGCCGAAAGCCGAGGCCATCGCCATCTGGGAGGCGTCGAGCGGCCTGACGGTCGATCCCGCCGCCTTCGCCTGGTGGGAGCTGTTCGCCTCGGTCAAGGGCCAGGCAATCTGGATTTCGTCGGCGAAGGAGTACCGCGCCGGCGGGCTGAAGGACCCGGTGCTGGGCCTCTCCGGCTGGTACACGGCGCGGCGCCAGGACGTCATCCTGGCCGACCGGCTCGCGGCTCTGGAGGCGCTGGCATGACCCCGACCGTTCCCGAGCTGCTGATGGGCAACTTCCTCTGCCTGATGGAGCCGCCGCCGCCGGAATCCAGCGGCGACTTTCTGCAGAGCCGTATCGGCGTCACCGGCATGATTTCCTTGCTGTGCGCGCAGGAAGCCGAGCGCGGCATCGCCGCGCGGGTGTGGGAGAACGGCGCGATCCGCGAGATGCTCACCGCCGCCGCCGGCGCCTATGGCCATCGGTTCGCCGACGCCGCCAAGGGCGAGGACAGAGATCTGTCACTGGCCGCGCTCGATGCCGCCAACGCCGCCCTGCGCCGGTCGCTGATCGACCTGCACATCGCCGTCGAGGTCGCGCGCGACGCCGCGCTCGATACGGCGATCCGTGGCCTCTATGTGAAGATGGCCGACGCCCGCCGCCTCGATCTGCCGCCGTTGCCCGCGGGCTGACCACGGAGCGCCTAGCGCCGGATGACGCTGAACTCCGTGCAGCTCGGCGCGCCGGTGACGCGGCCGTAGTAGATCAGCTTGCCGTCGTCGCGTTGCTGGATCACACCGTCCAGATTGACCATCGCGTAGCCCGAGGGCTGCTGAATCCAGTGATCGCCGACGAGGACCATTCCGCCGCCGTACTGGAAGCGGCCCTTCATGGCGAACTTTCCGGGGGGGACCGTCAGGTTCTGACCGCCGTTCCACTCGCCGCTGGCGAAGCGGAAGATGGCCTGGACGGCGCCGTTCTGGTCACTATCGACCGTCAGTTCCAGAAAGGTCGGCCCCTGAGCGCAGACGTAGGCGCCGGTGTAGACGCCGTCGATGGCATTGGCGTCCATCGCCGCGGCCGGCATCGACACCAGGGCGGCCGTGGCCGCGAGGCAGGCAAGGGCTAGGCGCATGATGGATCCTCCATTCCTGGGTGGATCCTCGCCCGCGAAGGGCCAGCAGGCCTCCCAAGAAAGGGGGGTATGGCGGCACGGGATGGGACCGCTAGGATGGGGCATGTCCGTTCTACGCCGATCCGCCCCGGTCCTGAGCCGCGTAGCCCTGGCGCTGGCGGCGGTCGTGCTTTTCGGCGTCCCGGCGAGGGCCGCTGGCCAGAAGGGGTTCAAGGACTGGATGGTGGTCTGCGACAACCTCAACACCTGCGTCGCCTTCGTCTTTCCGACCGACCAGGCGGAGCAGGCCTGGCTGCGGCTGGAACGGGGCGGAAGAACGGACGATCCGGTCACGGTGACGATCGCGGTCTCCGCCGAGGAGCAGCCGGGCGCCGGCGGCGGCTCCTGGGGACTGACGGTCGATGGCGAGCCGATCCCGGGCCTTGGCGCCCTCAAGCCCGTCGAGGACGACACCGGCTTCTGGCGCGCGGACATCCCGGCCGACCAGGCGCGGGCGGTGGCGCTGGCGGCCCGCGACGGGGCGGTGATGGGCCTGACGCGACGGGGCCGGACGCCGATCATCCTGCCGCTCTCCGGCGGCGCGGCGACGATGATCTGGATCGACGAGCAGCAGGGCCGGCTGGGCTCGCCCACCGCGCTCAGCAAGGCCCCGGGGCCGTCGCCCTTCGTGGTCGCCGCGATGCCTATCAGGGTCGCCGGCCCGGCCGTGCCCCAGGGCGGACTCCCGACGACGGTCCCCCCTTCGGTGATGACCGCCATCGGCGACTGCGAGGAACAGACGGAACCGGCGATCGACCCGATCATCGCCCGTCTGGCCCCCGGCGTGGTGCTCTACGCCCCGGTCTGCAGCCGCGGGGCCTACAACGCGATCTACAGCCTGGTCCTGGCCGACGAGCTGGGCGGCGGGGCGCGGGTCCTCCACCTGCCGCTGCCGGAGGGCTTCGGCCGGGCCGCGATCGGCGACCCGATGAACATCGACTACAACCCCGAGACCCGCATGCTGACCAGCTTCGCCAAAGGCCGGGGCCTGGGCGACTGCGGCGACGAGACCCAGTGGGTCTGGGACGGCAAGGCCTTTCAGGTGGTCGTGTCCAGGGTCATGGGCGACTGCCGCGGCGTGCCGTTCGACGACTGGCCAACGCTGTATCAAGCCAAGGTCGAATCCTGACGCCACCTTCGTCGTCGTCCCGGACCAGGGGCGAGGCGCATTTTGGTGGTTCCCCTCCGCCGAGCGCTCCCTTACTGCATCAGCAAAACAACGTGCTTCAAGGGGAGGGGCGCATGGCCCTCGACGCCGAGACCCGGGACCAGTTCATCGACACCTTGCGGAGGTTCGTCAGCGAGCAGCTTCGCCCGCTGGAGGCCCAGGTCGCCGCCGACGACAAGGTGCCCGAGAGCGTCATCCAGCAGATGCGCGACCTGGGTCTGTTCGGCATCTCGATCCCCGAGGCATACGGCGGCCTCGACCTCTCCATGGAGGACGAATGCCTGGTGGTGTTCGAGCTGGGCCGCACCAGCCCGGCGTTCCGCTCGGAGATCGGCACCAATGTCGGCATCGGCAGCCAGGGGCTGGTGATGTTCGGCACCGACGAGCAGAAGGCCAAATGGCTGCCCGGCATCGCGTCCGGCGAGACGGTGACCAGCTTCGCCCTGACAGAGCCTGAGGCCGGCTCCGATAGCGCCGCCGTACAGACCCGCGCGACCCTCGACGGCGCGGACTATGTGCTGAACGGCTCCAAGCGGTTCATCACCAATGCCGCCAAGGCCGGGCTGTTCACGGTGATGGCCCGCACCAACCCGGACGTGAAGGGCGGCGGCGGGGTCTCGGCCTTCGTGGTGCCCAGCAACCTGCCGGGAATCACCGTCGGTAGACCTGAGAAGAAGATGGGCCAGCACGGCGCCCAGATCCACGACATCACCTTCGACAACGTCCGCGTCCCGGCCTGGAACCGCCTGGGCGGCGAGGGCGAGGGCTTCAAGGTGGCCATGCAGGTGCTCGACAAGGGCCGCCTGCACATCGCCGCCCTGTGCGTGGGCGTGGCCGAGCGGCTGATCGCCGACAGCGTCGCATACGCCGGCGAGCGCAAGCAGTTCGGCCAGGCGCTGGCCCAGTTCCAGCTGATCCAGGGCATGATCGCCGACATGAAGACCGAGGCCATGGCCGCCCGCGCCCTGGTCATGGAGGGCGCCCGCAAGCGCGACCGGGGCGAGACCATCGTGCTGGAAGCCGCCGCCGCCAAGTATTTCGCCTCGGAGATGGTCGGTCGCGTCGCCGACAAGGCCGTGCAGATCTTCGGCGGCTCCGGCTACACCGCCGACCACGGTATTGAGCGCCTCTACCGCGACGTGCGCATCTTCCGCATCTACGAGGGCACCAGCCAGGTCCAGCAGATCGTCATCGCGCGGGAAACGATGAAGCGGGGGGGCTGATCTTGTCCGGCGTCGGGCGAATTTTCTGGGCGGTTTTTGCGGCCGCCGCGCTGCTGGGGACGTCGTCCCGGGCCGCGGACGCTGGCTGGACCGTCGTCATCGAGCAGGAGGGCCGCACCCAGGCTTTCCAGGGCGAGGTTCATCTGAAGCGGGTGCCGTTTCGGATGGTCTTCTCCGGACCTAAGGACGAGGCCTACGCTGTCCTCGGCGGTCTGGAGGCCAATGGCTTGGCGGAACGGGCCACGCCCGAGGGGTTCGCCGAGCTGGCCGGGCCGGTCAATGTCTATGCGTTCGATCAGGAGCCGAGCTCGTATCTGATCCTCAACCGCGCACCACTCGATCCCGAGAAGGCCAGCTATCACAGCTGGTACGACAGCGACGAGGACGGCGTGCATTCCTTCCAGGAACAAGCGTCGACCAGCGAAGGACGGGCCCGCGTCGTGCGGGTCATCGACGAGATCATGGTGGACGACGACGATGCGGCCTCCGGTCCGATCGGCGCCACGCCGGTCAAGCGGGCTTGCCTTCTGATCGCCGCCATCGACTACGGACCGAGGTTCCGCGCCCCGAAGTTCGCCTGCCTAGTCTTCGATCCATAGGACAGGTGGCCGCCGCAGAAGGTGATCGCCCGGTCGGGCAGGTCAGAAACGGGCGATACGCACTATTCAGATACATGACAGCTGATCGGGGACACGTACCGGCTGACGCCGGAACATGTCCCCCTTCGCTACCGCAAAAACCCCGCCTCGGCGAAGTCGAGCATCCGCTCCAGCAGGGCGTCCACCTCGCCCTCGCGGGTCTGGCCGGCGGAGAGGACGTGCAGCCGGTCCAGTTCCATGAAGCGGTTCTGGTGGATCATCCCCAGGACGAAGTGCAGCCGCCAGTAGACCTCTTCCGCCGGCAGTTCGGGCCGGGCGGCCAGCAGGGCGTCGGCGAAGCGCTTGAGGTGCGACACGTCGCTGCCCAGCACCTCGCGAATCTCGGCCGTGCCCTCGCTGCGGGCGCGGATCAGGAACTGCAGGGAGATGCGCCGGTCGTTGGACGGGTCCAGCCACTTCAGCGGCGGGGCGAACAGGGCGGTCAGGATCTCGCGCACCGGCGGCTTGCCGGCGTTGCGGTCGCTGGCCTCGTGCAGCATGCGGGCGCGGTCACGGTTCAGCTCCTGGGTCCTGCGCCGGAAGATCTCGAACAGCAGGGCGTCCTTGGAGCCGAAGTGATAGTTCACCGAAGCCAGATTGACCCCCGCCTCGGCGGTGATGTCGCGCACCGAGACATTCTGGAATCCATGCAGGGCGAACAGCCGCTCGGCGGCGTTGAACACCAGCTGTTTGGTGGCGGCCTCGGCCTCGGGAGTCTGGGACTCCATGCCGGGATCGTCAGTGTGACTCAAGACACAGCCCTTCCATTCCGTCGGGGGAGCTTTACGGGCGTTCGGCCGCCGCGCAAGGGGCGTTGAACGGTTGTTTGGATACTCGCCCGCCAGCAGAACAAGGCGACGATCCGGCCCTCGCTGACCTAGTATGGTGACTTCGACATCGGCCGGGGGGCGGAACATGGCTCGGGGCAGGGATCTGGCGCGCACGCAGCAGGCGCGGGCGTTGTTCGCCAGCAGTCCGGACGACAGCGGCGCGCGCTTCGTCAACACCGGCTCGAGCGGCGGCGGCGCCGGCGGCCATTCGGTTCTGCTCGCCGTGGGTTCGATCCTGCTGACCGCGTCGGGCAGCGCCGTGGGCGTGGTCTACAGCCAGATGCAGGAACGGGCGGCCCAGGCGGAAAAGCTGGCCGTCGACCGGGCGGCCTCGCTGAACAGCGTCGCCAGCATCATCGACACCCGGATCATCCGCGCCGTCCAGGTGCAGAAGGCGCTCAAGCTGGGCGCGCCGGCGGCGGAGCTGAACGCCGCATGGGGCGCCTACCAGGACGCCTTCATCGCCTACAACGACAACTCGGTGAAGACCTACATCGCCGTGCGCCGGATCATCCAGCAGGAGCGGCCGACCTTCTTCGAGCGGGCGATCAACAACGACATCACCCCGGTCCTGTCGAAGTGGGACCAGTGCCTGGCGGGCGCCTACCAGATGCGGGTCGAGGCCGAGCGGGACGCCGAGTTCCGGCGCGGCCGCTGGTGGGACCGCCAGGGCGAGATCAACGCGGCGGCGACCGCCTGTGGCAGCCCGGCGCCGATCGTGCGGGCCTGTTCGTCCCAGGTGTTGGCGGGGCTGTACGACATGTCGCTGCGCAGGCCGTCCGAGACAGCGGCCGCCGAGGCGCTGTGGGTCACCGACCCGGCGCGATTCTCGCAGATCCGCGCCAGCTGTCCGCTGGGCTACGCGGTCTACTGGCAGGAGAACGGCAAGGACATCGCCCACCGACCGTCCCCGGTTCGGACCCTCTACAGTCCGAAGATCGGCGGCGGCTTGCGGCCGATCACGCCGCCCATTCCGGAGGAAACGCCGCTGCCCGCGCCGCCGCCGGGCTAGCGGTGAGCTCCCAACGCGTTATCCGGCTCTGTCCGGATGACGATAGCCCTTAGGGCCTTGATGGAATTGGAGCTCTGGCGGGATCCCTGGTCAAGGACGGCCCTTGCAGGGCCGCCGCTTCGCGGCCGCCGAAGGCGGTCCTTGAGCAAGGTTCCCGCCAGAGCAATACTCGCCGTCAAGACATCAGGGCGAGGTCCGCCGTGAGAACAGCCTGTTGAGGGTCCACAGCCAGCCTCAGTCCGGGTGCCAGTCGGCGATCGAGGGGCGGACCCAGGGCGGGAACAGGTCGACCATTGTCTCGTACTTGTCGCGGGCGGCCTTGTGGCGCGCCTTCAGGTCCGTGACGACGTCAGGATGCAGCGAGGCGACACTGTAGTTCTCCCCCGGATCGCGGCGGATATCGAACAGCAGCGGGTAGTTGAAGCGTCCCAGGTTCAGATGCCAGCCGCGGGAGTGCACCCGGGTGACGAACTTCCAGTCCGGCGTGCGGATCGCCGCGACCTTGGTGTTGTCGAACAACAGGATCTGCTCGTGCGGCGAGGGCGCGCCCCTGAGAATGACGTCGCCGATGTCCGCTCCGTCCAGCTCCAGGTCCGCCGGCAGGGTCCCGCCGGCCATCGCCACGAAGGTCGGCAGCAGGTCGAGGTTGCTGGCGATGGCGTCGGTGACCACCCCCGCCGGCACGGTCCCCGGCTGGCGCAGGATGAACGGCACCCGGTAGCCGCCGTCGAAGCCGGCGCCGCCCTTGCGGTCGCGGAACGGCCCGGACGAGCCCTCGAACCAGGGCCCGTTGTCGGAGGTGAAGATCACCAGGGTGTTCTCATCGAGGCCCAGGGCCTTCAGCCTGGAGAGCAGGGCGCCGACATTGCGGTCGACCTCCTCGACCACGTCGCCATAGGCGCCGGCGGGCGAGTCCCAGGTCGCGTTGTCGTTGCGGATCAGCGGCACATGCGGCGCGGTCAGGGCCAGCAGGACGAAGAAGGGCTGGTCCCGATGGCGCTCGGCGAAGGCCGCGGTCTCGTGGAAGAAAGTCTCCGTAAGCTTTGGAAAATACACCGGACTTTCGGTCAGTCCTGACTCTCCGTCCTTCTCGAAATACGCCAGCGGCTGCATGTCGTGGCTGTAGGGCAGCCCCTTGAAGGTATCGAAGCCATGCACGTTGGGCGGCCAGTACGGACCCCGGTGGCCCAGGTGCCATTTGCCGATCAAGGCGGTGGCGTAGCCCAGCGGCTTGAGCGCCTTGGGGATGGTCAGCTCGCTGAGGGGCAGGCCGCGGTCCTCCGGCGACTGGATCACCTCGTGGGCCAGGTTCATCCGCACCGGATAGCGGCCTGTCATCAGCCCCGCCCGCGACGGGGTGCACAGGTTGGCGCTGGCGTAGAAGTCGCTGAACCGCGTGCCCTCCGCCGCCATCCGGTCGAGGTGGGGCGTGCGGATGATCGTCCCGCCGTCGCAGCCGAGGTCGCCGTAGCCGAGGTCGTCGGCCATGATGACGATGATGTTCGGCTTGCGGGCCATGGGCGTTTCTAGCTGCTCGCCGTGACGATCCACACGGCCGCGGGCAGGTATACGCCGCTGGGGCCGGCGTGGGGCTCCAGCGCCTCGCGGATCGAGCCGATGACCGCCTCGCGGTGTTCCGGGTTTTCCCGCAACAGCATGCCCAGCGGCCCGACCCGTAGCGACAGGGCCACGCTGTCGTCCAGGCTGTTGCCGCCAATCAGCGCATCGTGGGCGACGATGTCCACGCCGGTGAAACCGGCCCCGGTCAGGATGCCGCGCACCCTTTCCGGGTCGGCGAAGGCGAACGGGCCGGGCGCCAGCGGATCGGGCGGCGGCGGCGGGGCCGGGACGTGCTGCAGCGCCGCGCGCAGGGGCAGCAGCATCCACTCGTTGAGCGGCAGCGGCCGCCAGCAGACGAAACCCAGCCGTCCGCCGGGCCGCAGGGCCTTGCGCAGGTTGGTGAAGGCGGCGGTCGGATCGGCGAAGAACATCACCCCGAAGCGGGAGAACAGCGCGTCCGCCCCGCCGGCTTTGAAGGGATGCGTCTGGCCATCGGCCTCGAGGAACTGGACGTTGGGCAGGTCCGCCTCGGCGGCGCGGCGGCGGGCGACCTCCAGCATCGGCGCGGAGATGTCGACGCCCAGCACCGTCCCGTCCGGCCCGACCTCGGAGGCCAGTTCCAGGCTGGTCTGGCCGCAGCCGCAGCCGATGTCGATCACCCGGTCGTCCGCCGCCAGATCGAGGGCGGCCATGGCGGTCAGGCCCAGCGGGCTCAGCTGGCGGTCGAGACGGTCCTGCTCGGCGACCCAGGTCTCCCCGGCCGCCGCGTTCCAGTAGGCGATCTGGTCGGCGTTCGCCGCCGGCTGGCCGTCAGTGGCCACGGACCAGCTCCCGCATGGCCTTGTCCAGACCGTCGATGGTCAGGGGATACATGCGGTCATTGACGAGCTGCTTCATCACCCCGATTGACTGGGTGTAGTCCCAGTGGCGCTCGGCGGTCGGGTTGAGCCAGACGACGCTGTTGTAGATCTGGGTCACGCGATCGACCCAGATGGCCCCGGGCTCCTCGTTCCAGTGCTCCACGCTGCCGCCCGGATAGGTGATCTCGTAGGGGCTCATGGTCGCGTCGCCGACAAAGATCACCTTGTAGTCGCTGGGGAACTTGTGGAGCACGTCCCAGGTGTTCTGCTTCTCGGTCTGGCGACGGCGGTTGTCCTTCCACACGCTCTCGTAGAGGCAGTTGTGGAAGTAGAAGAACTCGAGGTTCTTGAACTCGGTCCGGGCCGCGCTGAACAGTTCCTCGCAGAGCTTGATGTGGCTGTCCATCGAGCCGCCGATGTCGAAGAAGATCAGCACCTTGATCTTGTTGCGGCGCTCGGCGCGCATGGTGATGTCGAGGTAGCCCTTGCGCGAGGTGTTCTTGATCGTGCCGTCGAGATCAAGCTCGTCCGGCGCGCCCTCGCGGGCGAATTTGCGCAGCCGGCGCAGGGCGACCTTGATGTTGCGGGTGCCGAGCTCGACCGAGTCATCGAGGTTCTTGTACTCGCGCTTGTCCCAGACCTTCACCGCCTTGCCATGGCGGCCCTTGTCCTGGCCGATGCGCACCCCCTCGGGATTGTAGCCGTTGGCGCCAAAGGGGCTGGTGCCGCCGGTGCCGATCATCTTGTTGCCGCCCTCGTGGCGCTTCTTCTGCTCCTTGAGCCGCTCCTGGAGCATCTCCATCAGCTTGTCGAAGCCGCCCATGGCCTCGATCTGGGCCTTCTCCTCGTCGGTGAGGAACTTCTCGGTCAGCAGCTTGAGCCATTCGGCCGGGATCTCGGGATTTCCGGCGTCGCCGACCATCTCCAGGCCCTTGAACACATGGCCGAAAACCTGGTCGAACTTGTCGAGGTTCTTCTCGTCCTTCACCAGGGCCGAGCGGGACAGGTAGTAGAAGTCCTCGACCCTGCGATCGATGACGTCCTTGTCCATCGCCTCCATGAGCACGAGGTATTCCTTCAGCGTCACGGGGACCTTGGCCTCCCGCAGCTCGGTGAAGAAGCGCATGAACATGGCGGACTCTCGGGTGTCGAACGGTTGTTTGACAGAGGATGGGGGCCGCGAGGCGGCTTGTCCAGTTTGGAGCGCCGATCGTGCGTCCTTCGACACGCCCGCTGCGCGGGCTGCTCAGGATGACGAACACCTGTGCGCGTCATCCTGAGCAGGCCCGAAGGGCCGTCTCGAACCACGCACCCTATCCCCGCCGCAGGATGAACTCCCGGTCCCTCGTCTGGCCGACGGCGAACTCGTATTCGCCGACCTTGTCGAAGCCCATCCGGTTGTAGAGCCGCTGGGCGCCGTGGTTCTCCGACCAGACACCGATCCACAGGCGGCGCGGGCCGTCGCGTTCCAGCCAGGCGAACGTCTCGGCCAGCAGGCGCGAGCCCGTCCCGCTGCCCTGCAGGCGCTTGAGCACATAGAGCCGCTTCAACTCGCCGCAATCGGGCGTGACCTCGTCATGCGGCAGGTCGCAGGGGCCGGCCAGGGCATGGCCGACGACTTCGCCGTCCATCTCGACCAGCCAGGCCGCCTTGGCCGGATCGGCCAGATCGCGGCGGGTTTTCTCAAGGCCGTAGGCGCTGTCGAGAAAGTCCCGCAGGTCCTCCGGCGGATAGAGGTGGCCGAAGGTCTCGGTGAAGGTCTCCGCGCCGATGCGGCTCAGAGCTTCGGCGTCGGCGGGCGTGGCGCGGCGGATGGTCGGGACGGGCATGGGGTTTGAATAGCGCCCGCCGCCCGCCTTGCAAGCCCGTTGCTAGCGATCCGGCCCACGCCAGCTGACCGCCGCGTCGGGGCCCGTGAACCCGGCCAGGCCGCCGTCCTTCAGCCAGGCCTTCGCCTTCGGGTCATCCTTCAGCCAGGCGTTCCACCAGGCCAGGGCGGCGGCCTTGATGATCAGCCGGTGGCGGCCGTCCAGCGGGCGGGGCGGGCCGCCGATCTCCTGGCGGCCGGAGAAGACCATGTGGTCGCCGCCGGTCAGCAGCACCAGCATCGAGGGCCCGCCCAGATGGGCGAACGGCTTCTGGCGATCCGCCACGGCCTCGGCCGCGCCCTGTCCCGGCGAAATGGTGAAGCTGTCCTCGGTGCCGGTCAGCGACAGGAAGGGCCGCCTCACGCCGCCGAAGGCCCGGTCGTTGTCGCCATTGCGGGCGCCCGAGGGGCTCATGGCCAGGAAAGCGGTGAAGCGCGGCTCCGGGAGCGATCGCCCGTTGGGAAAGACCTGTCCGGCCATCGCCTGGGTGGTCACCGCCCCGAAGGAGTGGCCCGACATGCCGATGCGGCTCAGGTCCATGCGGCCCTTCAGCGGCCCGTCGGCGTTCATCAGCGCCAGCTGATCCAGGGCGAAGGGGATGTCGAGGAAGCGGTTGATGGTGACCATCGGATCGGCGACGATCCTGGCCAGGGCAGCGCGGTCGACGTTGCCGAAGTTGGGCCGGATGCCCTGGCCCTGCCAGATCGACACGTCCGAGCCGGGGTGCTGGACCATGACCACCATATAGCCGTGGCTGACCAGGTGGTCGGCGTAATAGACCGCTCCGCGCCGCGAGCCGCCGAGCCCGTGCGAGAAGATCACCACCGGAACCGGGCCGCTGACGCCTTCCGGATAGCGGATCAGCCAGGGAACCGTGCGGTCCCGTGCCGGGTCCCTCCACTCGCCTTCGACCGCGACGACCTTGTAGGGGCCCGGCTGGCTGTAGTCGGCGGCGACCGCGACTGGGGCGACCGCGACTGGGGCGACCGGCGTGGTCGCCGCCGGCGCGGGTCCGCAGACCGTCAGGCCGACGGCCAGGGCGGCAAGCAGGGGGATCATGCGCATCGGACTCTCCGAACAGGTCGTCTCGTCTCACGCGTCAGGCCGGCGCTTCCGTCGCGTCCCGGGCGGGGCTAGCCTTGCCGCGTGACCCTCGCCCTCTACACCCACCCCGCCATGACCGGCCACGATCCGGGCGCCGGCCACGCCGAGCGGCCGGAACGGCTGGGCGCGGTGCTGGACGCCCTTCGCGACGACGCGACCCTGCGCCTGGAAGCCTTCGCGGCGCCCGAGGCGGAGCAGGCGGACCTGCTGCGGGTGCATTCGCACGCCTATCTGTCGGGCATCCTCGGCGCGGCGCCGGTGACCGGCCGGGTGCGGCTCGACCCCGACACGATCATGAGCCCGGGCAGTCTCGAGGCGGCGCTCCGGGCCTCGGGCGCCTCGATCGCCGCCGTCCGGGCGGTGGCCGCGGGCGACCGCCAGCGGGCCTTCTGCGCCGTGCGACCGCCGGGTCACCATGCCGAGCCCGAGCGGGCCATGGGCTTCTGCGTCTTCTCCAACCTCGCCGTGGCGGCGCGGGCGGCCCAGGCGGCCGGGCTTGGGCGGGTGGCGGTGGTCGACTTCGACGTCCACCACGGCAACGGCACCCAGGCCGCCTTCGAACAAGACCCGACCCTGTTCCTCGCCTCGATCCACCAGCGCCCCCTCTATCCCGGCTCCGGCGATCCGTCGGAGACCGGGGTGGGTAACATCGTCAACGGCGTGGTCGGTCCCCATTCCGCCCGCGAGAAGTGGCGCAAGGTGTTCGAAGGGCTGATGAGCCATGTGGACGCCTTCGCCCCGGACCTGATCCTGATCTCCGCCGGCTTCGACGCCCATGCCCGCGATCCCCTGGCCAGCCAGTCGCTGGAGGCCGGGGACTTCGCCTGGGCCACCCGCGCCATCGTCTCCGTGGCCAACGGCCGCGCGAAGGGTCGGGTTGTGTCCTCCCTCGAGGGTGGCTACGACTTGGAGGCGCTGGGACGTTCGGCCCTGGCGCATGTGCGGGCGTTGCAGGAGGGTTGACGGGGCGCCGGGGGATCGGTCCGCGTCAAAGGCGGCGTTTTTCCACCAGCCCCGGGGGATCATGGTCGAGGTGTTCGCCGCCGACGGTGTTTTGACGACGCCGGCCTTCGCCCGAGTTGGCGCGGTGATTCTCGCCCGGCACGGCGAACCCGACCTTTCGCGCAAGATCCTGCTCAACGCCGAGGGCTACCGCGCCTGGTGGGGAACCTACGAGACCAGGGGGCTGCGCCAGGGCCAGGCCGCGCCGGCCGATCTAAAGGCCGTGGCCAGCAACGCCGGGGCGATCATCGCCTCGACCCGTCCCCGCTCGATGGAAACCGCCCAGGCGGTCTGCGAGGGCAAGGCCTTCGCCCGCGACCCGATGTTCATCGAAGCGCCGCTGCCGCCGCCGCCCTTTCCGGGCTGGGTCAGGCTGTCGCCGCGCCTGTGGGGGTTCATCTCCCGCTTCTGGTGGTGGTTCTTCAATCACCACGGCCAGGAAGAAAGCCGCGCCCAGGCCGAGCAGCGGGCCGCCGAGGCCGCCCGGCTGGTGGCCGACATGGCCCGCGAGGGCCAGGACGTGCTGGTGGTCGCCCACGGCTTCTTCAACACCATGATCGGCCTGGCCCTGAAACGCGATGGCTGGCGCTGCACCGAAGACCAGGGCTTCAAATACTGGCGGGCCCGTCGCTTCGAGCGCCCTTAACCCTGTCGCTGAATCCGCCGATTGCCCCGTTCGCCCCGCGCCACTAGGCTGAGCGGACTCTCCTGGAACACGAAATGACGAACACGCCCGCCATCGATCCGGCCATCGCCGCCATGAGCTTCGAAGAAGCCCTCGCCGAGCTGGAAAAGATCGTCCAGCGCCTGGAGTCGGGCTCCGCGCCCTTGGAAGAGTCGATCTCGATCTACGAACGCGGCGCGGCGCTGAAGGCCCACTGCGAGCAGCGGCTGGAACAGGCGCGGCTGCGCGTGGAGAAGGTGGTCCTGAGCCAGGGCGGTCCGACAGGCGTCGAGCCCGCCGAGTTCACGTGACCAGCCTCGCTCACCGCATCGCCGAAACAGCCGACGTGGTGACCGTCGCGCTGGACGAGTTGTTGCCGCGGGCCGATGGTCCCGAGACCCGCCTGACCGAGGCCATGCGCTATGCGGCGCTGGGACCGGGCAAACGGCTGCGGCCGTTCTTCGCCATCGAGACCGGCAAGATGTTCGACCTGCCGGACCGGCCGGTGCTCCGCGCGGCCTGCGCCCTTGAGTGCATCCACGCCTACAGCCTGGTGCATGACGATCTGCCGGCGATGGACGACGACGACCTGCGCCGCGGCCGGCCGACGGTGCACAGACAGTATGACGAGGCCACAGCCATCCTCGCCGGCGACGCCCTGCAGACGGCGGCGTTCGAGATCATGGCCCACCCGGACACCCATCCGGACGGCAATGTCCGCTCCGAGCTGGTGCGCCGCCTGGCCCATGCGTCGGGCGCGCAGGGGATGGCCGGGGGCCAGATGATCGACCTGCTTGGGGTCCGCGAGGACCTCGGCGGCGTCGCCCGCATGCAGCGGCTGAAGACCGGCGCCCTGATCGCCTTCGCCTTCGAGATCCCGCTGATCATCGCCCACGCCCAGGATGCCGAGCGCCACGCCTTGATGGCCTTTGCACAGGATCTCGGCCTGGCCTACCAGATCGTCGATGATCTGCTGGACGCCGAAGGTGATCCGGAGGAGTTGGGCAAGGCTGCGGGCGGCAAGGATGCGGCCAGGGGCAAAGCCAACTATGTGACGCTGCTCGGGATCGACGCGGCGAAAGAGAGGGTGGCCCATCTGGCCGGCCAGACCCGCGCCCATCTCGACATGTTCGGCGAAAGGGCCGCGACCCTGCGGGCTTCCGTCGATTTCGTGCTGGACCGGAACTCGTAACCGCGCTTTCGTCGCGGGAATTCGTAAACGACGGAATTTTCATGCCCCCCGTTACCCCGTTGCTCGACAAGGTCTCCTCGCCCGCCGACACGCGCGGCTTCAACATCCCCCAATTGAAGCAGCTGGCGGACGAACTGCGGGCCGAGACCATCGACGCGGTTTCGGTCACCGGCGGGCACCTGGGCGCGGGCCTGGGCGTGGTCGAGCTGACCGTCGCCCTGCACCATGTGTTCGAGACCCCCCGGGATATCGTCATCTGGGACGTCGGCCACCAGGCCTATCCGCACAAGATCCTCACCGGCCGCCGCGATCGCATCCGCACCCTGCGCACGGGCGGCGGGCTGTCGGGCTTCACCAAGCGGGCCGAGAGCGAATACGACCCCTTCGGCGCGGCCCACGCGGCCACCTCGATCTCCGCGGCGCTCGGCTTCTGCGCCGCCCGCGACGCCAAGGGCGACAACAACAAGGTGGTGGCGATCATCGGCGACGGCTCGATGAGCGCCGGCATGGCCTATGAGGCGATGAACAACGCCGCCGAGACGACCAAACAGCTGATCGTCATCCTCAACGACAACGACATGTCGATCGCCCCGCCCGTGGGCGGCATGAGCGCCTATCTCGCCCGCGTCGTGTCCGGCAGCGGCTACCAATCGTTCCGCCGCATCGGCAAGCAGGTGGCGAGCGCGCTGCCCAAGCCGATGCAGCAGGCCGCCCGCAAGGCCGAGGAATACGCCCGCGGCATGGTCACCGGCGGCACCTTCTTCGAGGAACTGGGCTTCCAGTATGTCGGGCCGATCGACGGCCACGACCTGGACGCCCTGGTGCCGGTGCTGAAGAACGCCAAGGAAATCAACCGCCCGGTGCTGGTTCACGTGGTGACCCAGAAGGGCAAGGGCTACGCCCCCGCCGAGAAGGCCGACGACAAGTACCACGGCGTGGTCAAGTTCAACGTCGTCACCGGCGAGCAGGCCAAGGCCGCCGCCGGCCCGCCCAGCTACACCAAGGTTTTCGCCCAGGCCCTGGTGAAAGAGGCGGAGAAGGACGACCGGATCGTCGCCATCACCGCCGCCATGCCGTCCGGCACGGGCCTGGACCTGTTCGGGAAGGCTTTCCCCAAGCGGATGTTCGACGTCGGCATCGCCGAGCAGCACGCGGTGACCTTCGCCGCCGGTCTCGCCGCCGACGGCATGAAGCCCTTCGCGGCGATCTATTCGACCTTCCTGCAGCGCGGTTACGACCAGGTGGTCCACGACGTGGCCATCCAGCGCCTGCCGGTGCGTTTCGCCATGGACCGCGCGGGCCTTGTCGGCGCCGACGGCCCGACCCATGCCGGCAGCTTCGATGTCGGTTTCATGGGCGCGCTGCCGGGCATGATCCTGATGGCCGCCGCCGACGAGGTGGAGCTGGCCCGAATGGTCGCCACCGCCGCGGTCATCGATTACCGCCCCAGCGCCTTCCGCTATCCGCGCGGCGAGGGGCTTGGCCTGGACATGCCGGCCGTCAACGAGCCCCTGGAGGTCGGCAAGGGCCGTATCGTCCGC
>JACRBD010000037.1 GCA_016234625.1 Caulobacterales bacterium
GCCGGATGGCGGGCGTCCACGCCGGTGTCGACCAGGCCGATGCGCCGGCCGCCGCCACCGCCGGGTCCGGAGAAATATGGGGGTGGCGACTGGCAGTCGCGCGGTGCGGCGGCGATGGAGGGATCGTCCTCGCCGGCCGAGGAATAGATGTGGTTGAAATCGTAGTCGCCGCCCGGATCGGCCTTGCGCAGGCGTTTGATCGCCTGACGGGCGTTCAGACCGCGCGGGATGGCCAGGGTGACCAGCCGCACATCGGTTCCCTCCACGGCGCTCTCGCGCATCACCGTGAAGCCGGCCGTCGCCGCCCGGGCGAGGGACTCAGCCGACGGCGCTACCGCCAGCAGTTCGCCGCGCACCACGGGCGCGCCATTGCCATCGATGTCGATCCGGTCACGGTTCTGGCGCACCAGTTCGCGCAGCCGCAGCTTGCGCAGGTCTGTCACGCGGCTCAGGTCCTGCGTCACGCCGGAGGTCGACGGCAGGCCCGGGTCCACCGGCAGGCCGATGCCCCCGGGCAGGCTCCCGGGCAACCCCGGCAAACCTGGCGTTGCCGGGAGCTGCGCCGCGGCGGGCGCCGCCGCCAACAGGGCGATCAGCACGGCGACGATTGCGCCCCGGCCTCGTCTGTTCCTAGTGTCGCCCATGGCGATCCTCGCCGGCCCGTGACGCGATATAGTCCTGACCATACGGGATGAAACGACCCGATCACGTCGTTTCATCCGTCAAGAGGTGAATCCTTGGACCCGTTCGAACGGGAGATCGTCGAGCTTCTTCCGCGCCTGCGGCGGTTCGCGCGGGCGTTGGCGGGCCATATGGCCGACGCCGATGACCTGGTGCAGCTGACTGTTGAGCGGGCGTTGGCGAGGCGGAGCCAGTGGATTGCCGGCACACGCGTGGACAGTTGGGCCATGAGGATCATGAAGAACGCCTGGATCGATGAAGCCAGATCACGAGGCCGCAAGCGGCTGACCGCCTTGGACGACGACTTCGTCGAGCGGGTCGCCGATCCCTCGGTGGCCTCCCAGGACATGCGCGTCGAGGCGATCGCCATTCGCCAGGCCATGGGGCGCCTGCCCGAGGACCAGCGGCTGGCCGTGGCTCTGGTGCTGGTCGAGGGCCTTTCCTACGCCGAAGCCGCCGAGGTGCTGGAGATTCCGGCCGGCACCCTGACCAGCCGTCTGGTCCGGGGCCGCATGGCCCTGATGTCCGACCTTGCCGGCCAGGAGGCCTGACCATGACCGTCTCCGACGAAATGCTGATGGCCTATGTGGACGGTGAACTGGATGCCGAGATGGCGGCGGCGGTCGATGCCGCCGCGGCCCAGGACGCCGATGTCGCCGCGCGGCTGGCCCGCCACCGGCTGCTGGCGGGCGCGGTCGCCGGCGCCTATGCCGACGTGGCCGAAGAACCCGTGCCCGAGCGGCTGACCGCCCTGCTGGGCGGCGCCAAGGTGGTCAGCCTGGACGCCGCTCGCCAGCGCCGCGTGACCCCGGCCTGGGGCCGGTGGGGGACCATCGCGGCCGGGATCGCCGCCGGCCTGGTGGTCGGCCTGACTTTGCCGCGCGGCGAGGCGCCGCTGGTCGGCGGCGACATGCGGGCGAAGGGCCAGCTGGCCTCGGCGCTGAACTCCCAGCTGGCGTCCGCGCCGGTGGAGGGGGCGGTGGTCAAGGTGGGCCTGAGCTTCCGCAACCAGGACAACCACTACTGCCGCACCTTCACCGTGGCCAGGGGCGAGGGGTCGGCCGGTCTGGCCTGCCGCGACGCCGACGGCTGGACCGTGCGCATGGCGGTGGCCCAGGGTGGCGCGGGTCCGGGCGGCGATTACCGCACGGCCGCCAGCGAAACGCCGCCGGAGGTCCTCGAGGCCGCTCAGGCGCTGATGCGGGGCGAGCCCCTCGACGCGGCCGGCGAGGCGGCGGCGAAGGCGAAGGGCTGGCGGTAGCACCCAGCTTGTCATCCCGGACGGCCCGCAGGGACGATCCGGGACCTAGATCAAATCTCATCCTGCGTGCTTGAAGCCGAATCTGGGTCCCGGCTCTCCGCTCCGCTGCGGCCGGGATGACAATGAGAGGGTGGGTTTGATCCTCTTGCCACCACCCTGATCACCGCCGAAAAAGGCGCGTGACGAAAACCAGCCTGATCATCGACTGCGACCCCGGGGTCGACGACGCCGTCGCCCTGCTGCTCGCCTTTGGCGCGCCCGAGGCCCTCGACATCCTCGCCATCACCACGGTGGCCGGCAATGTCGAGGCCGGGCTGACCGCCCGCAACGCCCGCATCATCCGCCAGATCGCCGGCCGGGAGGACGTGCCGGTGTACGTAGGCGCCGCCGCGCCGCTGGTCCGGCCGCCGATAATCGCCAGCCATTTCCACGGAGAGTCGGGGCTGGGCGAGATGGCGGTGTTTGAACCGGA
>JACRBD010000041.1 GCA_016234625.1 Caulobacterales bacterium
CATCTTCGAGGCCACCCACGGCACCGCGCCCAAGTACGCCAACCAGGACAAGGTCAACCCGGCCTCGGTGATCCTCTCGGGCGAGATGATGCTGCGCCACATGGGCTGGGGCGAGGCCGCCGACCTGCTGATCAAGGGCCTCAACGGCGCGGTCGCGGCCAAGACCGTCACCTACGACTTCGCCCGCCTGATGGAGGGCGCCACCGAGGTGAAGTGCTCGGCGTTCGGCGACGCCATGATCAAGCACATGGGCTGAAGGCTGGGGCACGGGCGGCGAGGCCGGGCGCAGCGACCACGCCGTCGACATTGGACCGATCCCGCGCATCCGCACGCCCCGCCGACGAAGCGAGCGCGCGGATGTGCGCAATCGGCTTCCCGGCTGCGTAATGGGGCGGATCGGCTGCCAAGCCGCATTGCGCCCCTGCCGCTGGAGAGACACTACCCGCATGCAGTCGCCTGGATTCCACATCCTGTTGTTGTTGCTGCTCTGGGCCCCCTCCTGCCCGGCCGTCGAGCCGGTGATCCGCGATCTCCGGGTGATCGTCGAGGCCCGCCCGACCACGTTCGACTACACCTGGCACGACGAGGTCGGGGAGCGCTCTGGCAGCCAAGGCTGCGGCCAGTCCTGGTCCGCCGGCCTCGGCCTTCGCTGCGCCTGGGGCGCCGCAGGTCGGCCGGTGGCCTTCCTGGCCGGAGCGGAAGCGGTGGCAGAACAGGACACCTTTCAGGCCGGGAGCCGCATTGCAGCCATAGCCAGGCTTGAGGCCGGCCTGGCCATCGGCCTCGGCAACCGCTGGTCGATGATCGCAGCTCCGTTGGTGGGCATCGGCCTGGCCCGGCTGTATCTGGCCGACTCCCCCTTCGGCACGCGCAGCCTGTCGGGCACCACTACCGAGTACGGCGGGCGCCTCGGCCTGCGCTGGGCATTCGACCGCTCGTGGTCGCTCGGCCTGGATGCCGGCTGGCTGGCATCCAGCGAACATCTCGCAGGGGATGGCACGCTGGATATCAGGCGCAGCGGCCCCTGGCTCGCCCTGGGCTTTGCCTGGATCCTGGATCCGGTCGCGAAACGGCTGGAGTAGATATGCCTCCCTCTACGGACCAGGAACCGCCCTTCGGCGTCGACTGCGTCCTCGGCCTGGTCCGCGATGCGCAGGCCGAGGAGGCGCTAGCCGTCCAGCCGCCAGCCCCGCTCACCGGGGTCCTGAGCGGCGTCCTGTGGCAGGACTTCCAGCTCGGCACCCTGGTTGGGCGCGGAGCCATGGGCGAGGTCTACAGCGCCCGGCAGCTGAGCGTCGACCGCACCGTGGCGATCAAGGTCATGCTGGCGACGGCGAGCAGCGATGCCGGCTTCCTGCGCCGCTGGGACACCGAGGCCCGCGCCGCCGCCGCCGTCATCTCGCCGCACGTCGTCGTCCTGCACAGCTCGGGAACCATCGACGGGCGGCCCTGCATCGTCATGGAGTACGTCAGCGGCGGCACCGTCGGCGAGCTGATCGCGGCCAGGCGGGAGCTCGGCCGGCCGCTGGCGCCGATCGAGACGGTGGAACTGCTGCTGCAGGCCGCCCGCGGCCTGCTCGCCGTGCATCTCAACGGCCTGGTCCACCGCGACATCAAACCGTCGAACCTCATGCTCGACGGCAAGGGCCGGGTGAAGGTGACCGACTTCGGCCTCGTGCGCGTCCTCAACATGGAGACCATGACCGCCACCGGCCTGACCCTGGGCACGCCCCTGTACATGGCTCCCGAGCAGGGCCGCGGCCAGCCGATCGACGGACGCTGCGACCTCTACGCCCTCGGCGTGGTCCTCTATGAGCTGCTGACCCTGCGGCCTCCGTTCACTGCCGATACTCCCGACGCCCTGATGTTCCAGCACGGCTTCGCCGAGCCCGAACTGCCCACGGCGCTGAACCCGGATGTCCCCACCGACCTCCAGGCGGTATGTTTGAAGTGCCTACAGAAGGATCCCGAGCGGCGCTACGCCGATGCCCAGTTGCTGATCGAGGACCTCGAACGCCTGCGCGCCGGCCTGGCGCCCCTGGTCGCGGTCTTCCCGCACGGCCGGCCCGACACCGGGGCCAAGGAGGCCCTGCGCCAGTTGTCCGGCCGGCACCGCTGGCTGCCGGTGCTGGTCGGGGCGGCCGCCTTCGCCCTCGTCCTCGTTCTCGCCTGGGATTGGTTCGACGGCCGGCGCAACGAGGCCGGCCTCCTCCGCCAGCGCCTCGCCCCGCTCGCCGTCGCCACCGAGGTCCCGGCCACCGCCGAGGCCGACCTCGCCCGCCTCGCCAGCTTAGTTGGCAAAGAAGACGCCCAGGTCGCGCAGGGGCGGACGAAGCTGGACGAACTCACCGCCCTGAACGCCGGCCTGGCACAGATCCCTGCCGATCCCGACCACCGCGACCTGGCCGCGATCCGCACCGCGGTCGCCCGCCTCGGCATCCTCACCGGCGAGCGCGATCCGGCGCTGCCGCGCTGGCAGGCGGTGCTCGCCCGCGGCGCCGCCGAAGAACAGGACCTGCGCCGATCCCTGGCCACGCTGGATGGCGCGACGGTGCCGGATCCGGCCCAGCGTGCCGCCGCCCAGTTGCGGCTGCCCAGGCTGGAACGCCTGACCGGACCCGCCGATTCCGACCTCGTCCGCTGGCAGCGCCTGGTCCGTGAAAGCACCGAAGCGGTCGAGCGCCTGCGCCGATCCCTCGCCCGCCTCGACAGCGGAGCCACGCCGACCGCCCAGGTCGTCGATGCCATGACCGCGGATACCGAACGCCTTGTCCAGCTCGCGCCCGAGGATCCCGACCTCGCCCACTGGCGACGGCGGCTGGGCGAGGAGACCGCCCGCCTTGCCGGCCTGCGCGCCGAGGTCGCCCGCCTGCTGGCCCGCGCCGGCGACAGTAACCTTGCCGAGCGCGCAGCCCTGGCGCGCTCCGCCGAGACCCTGCGCCTGTCCGGAGCGGCTGCCGAAGGCCAGTTGGCCGAGGTCGCCGCCGTCCTCGAACGGGCCGAGCGGCAGCGCGCCACGCTGGCGGCCCGCCTGGCGGTCCTCGACAGCCCGCACAGCCTGCCTCCCGACCTGGCGGCGGATCTCGCCGGCTACGAGGCCCAGGCTGGTTTAGACGATCCCGACGCCCGCCGCTGGCGGACCCGCTTCGAGCAGATCCGCGCCCTGCTCGCCCGCCTCGGCCCGGTGGACCGTCCAGGGCCGCCACCGGCCACCGCCGATCTTGAGGCCCTGGCCGCCCTGGTCGGGACCGACGATACGGTAGTGACAGCCCTGCGCGCGAAGGCGGCCGCCATTGCTAGCACTCGGGCCTGGCTGGCGGCAACGCTGGATCGCACCGCCGCCCCACCCGCCGAGGCGACCGAGCGCCTCGGCCAGCTTGGTACCCTCGTCGGCCCGGTTGATCCCGATGTCCAGCGTTGGACTGGCCGGCTGGCAACCTGGAGCGCAGCCGGGCGCCTACTCGACGGACTCGACACGCGCTGGGTGCTGGGCGGTAGCGATCGCGACGAGGCGCTGCGCCGGCTCGCCGACGCCACCGCGATCGCCGGCGAGGACGATCCCCTGCTTCGCCGCTGGCGCGAGCGCCTGCGTGCCATCGACGGTCCGGATCGGCCAGCCTGGTCGACCGGCCACGGCCGGGACGGGTACGGCTCCTGGGCCGAACTGACGCTCAGGAGCGCCAGCCAACGCCAGCGCTGGCTGCCACCGGGCACCTTCACCATGGGCTCCCCGGCCGACGAGGTCGGACGCTCGGACGACGAGACCGCCTGTCCTGTCCGCCTCACCCGGGGACGGTGGATCGCCGACAGCGAGTGCGCCCAGGCGCTGTGGCAGGCGGTGATGAACGACAATCCGGCGCTCACGCGCGACGATCGCCTGCCGGTCGAGCAGGTCTCCCATCCCCAGGCCGTGGACTTCTGCCAGCGCCTCGCCGGCCGCCTCGGCAACGGGGCGGTGGTCCGCCTGCCCAGCGAGGCGGAGTGGGAGGCCGCCGCCCGCGCCGGGAGGCCGGGGGCATGGGCTGGCCTCGACGTCGAGGAGGCCGCCGCCGCCATCGTCCACGGTACCCGCGGCAGCGGCCCCGAGGCGGCGCGCGGTCGGATGCCGAACGCCCTCGGACTCTTCGACATGCTCGGCAACGTCTGGGAGTGGTGCGGTACCGGCTACGGCCCGCCGCCGGCCGGCGGCGTGGCGGTCGATCCCACCCCTGCGCCGACCGCGCGGATGGCGGTACGCGGCGGTTCGTGGTGTGACCCCCTCGACCGCTGCCGGGCGGCGAACCGGCTGGGCTTGCCACCCGCCACCGCCTCTCCCCATCTCGGCTTCCGTTTCGTCATCGAGCCGGCACCATGAACGCCATGGGGTTTGGGACTTTCCTCCGCTGCTGCCTCATCGTCCTGATGGCGGGGGGCCTGCATGCCGCCGTGTCTTTCGATGAGTTCGGCGTCACCCCCTTCGAGATCCGAGAGGACAGTCCTGCCTCCCCATTCCTGGTGACCGGCATCACCTACCCGATTGGCGGACGGGTCGTGGTGACGGCAGCGTTCGACGTGACCGGATTTGGCGATCCGCCCCTGCAAGCCCCCGTGGTCGAGCACGACGGCGTCTCCTCCACGGCGCGCGTCATCCTCACCCCGCTTCCCAGTGCCGCGGGATGGACGATTCTCACCGTGACGGTCGCCATCGACGATGGCACGGCCGGAGGCGGGGCGGACCGCGTCAGCCATCAGGCGCTGATCCGCGTCACCGCGGTCAATGACGCCCCGACAATCGACCAGCCAGTCGAGATATCCATCGACGAGGATCACGGCGCGTTCGACATCCTCGTGCATGGGCTTTCTCCAGGGCCGCCTGAGGAATCCTACCAGAACATCTCCTTGCGGGCCGTCCCAACCCAACCATCCCTGATCGCAGTCACCGGTATCGACTATGTCCAGGGAAGCCCCGATGCGACCATCCATGTGACCACCCTCCCTGATGCCCATGGGGTAGTCTCCGTCATTATCGTGGTCTCGGACAATGGAGGGACCTACGATGGCGGGGAGAACGCCAACGTCCGCTTCGCCCAGGTCATCATCGCACCCGTGAACGACCCGCCAGTCCTGGCGGTCCACCGCGACCTGCCCGTCTCCTTGGGCGGTCTCGCCACGATCACCACCGCCCACCTCCGATTGACCGATGTGGACAACCCGTCCTCCGCCACCCTGGTCTTCACCCTGGTCGCCACCCCGCCGGGTACGCTCAAGCGCCACAGCACCACCCTGGTAACAGGTGGCTCCTTCACCCAGGCCGACATCGAAGCCGGCGACATCACCTACCGCCACTCCGGCGGGGCCACCGACACCATCACATTCACCTATGGCGACGGCATCGCCGCGGCGCAAGGGCCGGGGACCCTGCTGGTCACCCCCAGCGGGCTCGGCCGACCAGAGATCCACCTGGCTGCGCTGGCGCCACTCTGGAGCGAGGATGGCCCGGCCACCACCATCGCCCCGACCGGAACAATCACCGACCCCGACAGCACCTCGGTCAACGGCGGGTTCCTGTCCATCGACATCCCAATCGGCTTCGTCAGCGGTGATGTCCTGACGGTCGCTGACCAGGGCATGGGCGCCGGCCAAGTCTCCCTTTCCCATCAGATAGTCTATGTCAGCGGCAGCTATCCTGTCGGCTACTTCAGTGGTGGCGATGCCGGCACTCCCCTGGTGATCACTTTCTCGGGGACCTACGCGACCCTGGATCGCATGACCGCCGTCCTGCGGGCGGTGCAGTTCGCGCATGTCGGTGACGACCCGGGCAGCACCAGCCGCATCCTGCGCGTGGTCGCCTCGGATGGGACGGCCGAGTCCTCCGACCCGGTCACCACCACCGTGGCGGTGATCCCAGTCGATGATCCACCCGTGTTGGCGGCACCCTGGATGGCCACGACGGCAGGGGTGGCCCGCGACATCCGCCTGGCCGCCGTCGACCCCGATTCCACCACCCTGACCTGGAGCATCATCAGCCAGCCTGCGGCCGGCGTGCTGACCATCGTCGATCCGGCTGCCGGGATCTTCCATCTCCAGCCCGGTGCGATCGGCAGCACCTCGGCCCAGATCGCGGTTGCGGACACGACCTCGATCACCGTCGCCACCCTCGCCATCCTGGTGACCGATGGCGACAGCCCCCAACCGCTGCCAGCCTCCGATCCGCCACGCGAGGCCTTCATCGGTATTCGCCTGGATGCGGATCTCGTCTTCGATGTCTCCAGCCTGACCGCACCCGGCGCCCTGACCTTCGCCCTGACCGGTTCCCCACCGGCAGGTCTGGAGGTCAGCGCCCTCGGGCCGACCTCGGCCCGGTTGACCTGGCCGGCCCCGGCGGGGACCGGCGGAGCCCTGCTCGCCTTCGGCATTCTGGCCATCGACCCGGTCAGCCGGGCAGCCGGGCTTCTGCCCGTGCTGCTGCGGCTGCACCCTCAGCCAAGAGCTGCGCAATGAGACCCTGGCTCGCCGGATTGTTCTGCCTGGCCGGATGCGGCAGCGGGATCGGCTCCTCCGATCCCTCCCTGACCACGGCTGTCGCCGCCACCGCCGGACAATGGCAGGTCCTCGACCTCGTCGATGGGCGCGTGACCGCGCTCAGCACCATCCCCGACCTGGCAGCCAACCCGGGGTTCCGCGACCGGCTGCTGGTCCTGCGCCTGATCCCCGGCCTCATCGCACGCCTGGGCCAGGCCAGCGGCAGCATCGCCGCCCAGGCGGACGAGACGCCCACCGCCGTCCAACCACCTGCCTTCTACGTCGCCGCCTTCGAACTGACCAGGGCGCAATGGCAACACCTGGCCGGCACCACCCCATGGACCGAGCCCGGCCCCCTGACGCTGCCGGCCACCGGTATGTCCTGGCGCGAGACGACGGCCGCCCTCGCCCAGTTCAGCGCCCGGTTTGGCCACCGCCTGGTGCTGCCAAGCCCCCGGCAGTGGGAGGTGGCAGCCCGGGCCGGGGCGGCCGGGATCATGCCCTGGGGCGACAACCTCCAGGCCACGATCGCTGCAACCTACGCCCGCACCGCCGCCGAGGCGGGCAGCGGACCGGATCCGGTCGGCCAGCGGCAGGCCAACGCTTTCGGCCTCTACGACTGCATCGGCAACGTCTGGGAGTACACCGACGACGGCGCCATGCGCGGCGGCTCGTGGGCCGATGCCCTGAGTCTGGCCCGGCCGGCCAACCGCGACCAGTTGCTGCCCGATGATGCCTCGCCAGCCGTCGGCCTGCGCGTCGTCTACTTGCCCTGACCGGCGCCGCGCGCCTCAAGTATCCGCTCGGCGAGGGCGAGGAACAGCTTGACCCTGGTCCGTTTGTCGGCGTTGGCGTGGAACAGCCAGTCGGGCAGCATCGCCAGGGCGGCCTCGACCGGTGCGTGCAGCCGCTCGGGGACGCCTGGCGGCGCCAGCAGGATCTCGCGCAGCCAGCTCTCCAGGAGTTCGGCTCCGAGACGCATGGCGTTGCTGATCGAGCGCATGCTGAGGCCCAACCGGGCGGCGATCTCGGCCTGACCGAGGTCGGAGCGGAAGTGCAGATCCAGGGTCTGGCAGGCCCGGGCGGCCTGGGCGCTGCGCGGCCCGACCGCCGCCGACCAGCGCTGCAAGAGAGCACTCCAGAGCAGGACGTAACGCTCGGCCTCGCGTGCGGGCCGGATGGGGTCCTCGGCGGTGGCGGCGGTGGAGCGTTCCCGGCGGAACCAGTCGCGCGAGAAATTGACCAGGGCGGTGGCGAGGTAACCACGGAAACTACCGCGTTCGCCGATGAACCGCTCGCGCAGAGACCTCTTCCACGCGATGCCGCGATGCTCGCCCTTGGTCAGCGGCTCCTCCAGTTCGAGGAAGAACTGCTGGACGATGTCCTCGGCCTGCTCGCGCTGGATCCGGTAGCGGTTGATCAGCAGATCGAGGCATGGGTCGACATAGTATTCGGCGAGCCGCAGGGCCTTGGGGGCCTGGGGATCGGTGTGCTCAAGGGCCACGCTGGCGCGGGTGGCGGCGGCATCCCAGGAGCGGGGGCGATCGCCCTCGGCCAAGCGGTTGGCGAGTTCCAGGCACCCGGTGGCCTCGGCGATCCCATTGGCCGCCGCCAGCCGGAGCCAGCGGGCGGCGATCTCGGCCTTCGGACCGGCGGATTCGCCAGCCAGGAGCAGCAGCCCCAGGTTGAACTGGGCCTTGCCATGGCCCTGCTGGGCGGCCGCCTCGCACCAACGCGCGGCATCGACCGGGTTGGTTACGCAACCCGCCGTGCCATGGGCGAACTGCGAGCCGAGTTGGAACTGGGCCTCTGCGTCCCCGGCCTCGGCACGACGAAGCAGCCCGGTCGAATCCGCACCGTCCACCTGGACTACATCATCGGGTTCGA
>JACRBD010000042.1 GCA_016234625.1 Caulobacterales bacterium
CGCCGGCAAGGATCTGGCGCGCGCGGCGCGCGCGCTGCGCATCCCCGCCCGCGCCAACGAGCGGGTGCGCCGGCTGCTGGAGCGCGAGCGCGCCCGCGGCGCCTTCGAGGCCGCCGAGCTGGCGGCGATGGCCGAGCAGCAGGCGGGGGCGAACGCCCTCGGGCGTTGGTACAACACCGCCGCTCCTGCCGATCTGGCGGCCAGCACCGCCGCCCTGCGCCGCGCGGTCGCCGCCCTGGTCCCGGCCCGGGCCGCCGCCCAGGCCTTCGGCCTGGCCGACGACACCTGGTACATGAAGAACATCAACCAGTGGCTCACCGGCGAGATGGAGCGCAAGATCGCCTGCTACGCCGCCCCGGCGGGGCCTGCCCGCTAGCGGGCTGCATTCCGCCCCTGATGGCTAGGCTCGCCCCATGAAGATCCAGTTCGTCCACGCCCACTTCGACGACTACGAGTTCACCGCCGCCGGGCTGTTCGAGCGCTGCCGGCAGCGCGACGGCGCCGGCTTCCTGGGCGAGGTGGTGGTGTGCACCGACGGCAAGGCCGGCCACCACTTCCGCACCCGCGAAGAGACCGGCCGGCTGCGCCTGGCCGAGCAGCGGGAATCGGCGCGCATCGGCGGCTACGCCTTCCACCAGCTGCTGCTGCCTGACGGCACTCCGCCGCGCGAGGCCTGCCTGCGCGTCGACATCCCGCTGCTCGCCGCCCTGTGGCAGGCCATCCGCCGCTTCGCCCCCGACTACCTGATCTGCCCGCCCTTCCTCGCCGATCCGCTGGCGGGCATCCACGTCGACCACCAGGCGGTGGCCGAGGCGGTGCGCCAGGTGGCGTACATGATCAACGTGCCGCACGCCTTCACCCCGGAATATCCCGCCGACGAGACCCGCTCGCAGCCGTGCAAGGTGCCGGTCATCCTCAACGCCTACGACGATTACCTCAAGCGCAGCAACACCTTCGATCTCGCGGTCGAGGTCGAGGACGCCTTCGAGACCATCTGCCGGACCAGCTGGTGCCACCAGTCGCAGATCAGCGAATGGCTGCCGTGGGTGTCGGCGCCGGTGTCGCGTCCGGTTCCGCCCGACCTCGCCGCCTGGCGCCAGATGCTGCGCGCCGGCTTCCAGGCCAAGAACGCCGCTTTCGGTATCGACTCGGAGCAGGCCTTCGAGTTCTACACCGTGACCAGCTGGGGGTCGCCCGCCGATGTCGACGCCCTGCTCGTCGACCTGCCCGGCCTCTCGCGCCGCCACAGCCGGCTCGACCAGCTGCGCCGCCGGCTGGGATGATGGCGGATCAACGGCCGACGCCGTCGGTCGTATCACATACTGTATTACAACCGGTTGTTATTCATCATCAGGTCTTTTTACAGGAATCCGCCATGACCCTGAGCCGTCCGCCGCTCCACCGTCTGCTGCCCCTGTTCGCCTGCGCCGCCGGCCTGCTCGCGGGTGAAGCGGCGGTGGTGCCGCAATGCACCGTGGCCACCCCCGCGACCCAGGAGCTGCGCGGTTTCGGACGGGTGGCGACCACCACGGTGATCTACCGGGTGGCCGGTGGCGGCACGGTCAACGAGTTGACCTTCAACTGCGCCGCACCCGACAAGGCCGCCACGGTGGCGGGCAAGTTTCTCGGCGACCTCGGGCTGTCGCCCGGGGTGGTCGCTGCCGAGCTGGCGGTGGGCGGCGAGCGCCTGCCCATCAGCGTCACCGCCGACGGGGCGATGTGGTGCGCGGCGGTGCAGGGCAGCGTGGCGCGCATCGTCGGCGCCGCCCGGCGTGAAGACCTGGCGGCTTTCGCCGCCGAGCAGCCCGGGCGCCTGCGCGGTGCGGTGGCCAAGGCCGACTATCCCGCCTTCCTCGACCGCTTCGACCGCTACGGCTGGGGCCTGTACGGCATGGACGGCCACAAGGGAGGCCAGTGGCAGGAATACATCAAGCAGCCGGTCGACGACGACGGCCCCAAGACCCCGACCCAGGACATCGACTGGCTGGCCAAGCACGGCTTCCGCTTCGAGCCCTGGCTCGATCCGGCCATGGGCCATGTCAATTCCGACGGCATCGTCCGCAACACCGAGGCCGAATGGCAGGTGAAGTACGCCACCAGCAAGGGCCTGCCGGTGTCGTTCCGTCTCTACGGCTCGCAGCTGGCGACCGAGAACGACTGGACCAACCGCCGCTTCGGCGCCTACCTGCAGCAGCCGGCCGGCTTCCTCCAGCGCTACATCAACAGCTATTCGCCGTGGTGCGAGGTGTCGTGGTTCTCCTCCGACATCCACAAGTACCAGGCGGTGAAGGCCCGCGACCAGGTCGCGCGTTTCGCCGGCAATCCCCTGGCGCTGGGCTGGATGCACCCCTACGGCGAGTTCAGCGCCGGCGACTGGCATCACGAGCACGCCGACTTCTCGCATTTCGCCCAGGACTCCTGGCGCGCCTTCCTGCGCCAGCGCGGCCACGACCTGGCGGCGGTGTCGCGCCTGTACGGCCACGCCACCCGCCCCTTCGGCGACTGGTCGCAGGTGCAGGTGCCCGAATTCGCCACCTTCGCCGGGCTTGAACAGCAGGTCGTCGACCTTGCCGGCCAGTGGTGGTACCGCCGCGACAGCGACAAGGATTTCAGGCCCGACGACGCCTGGTGGGCCAAGCCCTACGACCAGCGCTATCCCGGCACGGTGGGGAAGTGGTGGGAGGGGCCGATCGACGCCGCCTGGGCGCCGCTGTCCATGCCCGGCGGCGACAGCATGGACCGGCTGTTCGGCTGGCGGGTCGAGAACCCCGCCACCACCACCTGGTTCCGCCGCGGCTTCACCCTGACTCGCGAGCAGCTCGGCGACGGGCCCCTGTACCTGTACTGGTTCCCGATCAGCTTCGAGGGCATCCATTCCGGCGAGAAGAAGCGCTACCATCAGGTCTACATCAACGGCGCCAAGGCCGGCGAGATCGGCAGCTGGGGCGCGCTCGAGGTCGGCAAGCTCCTGCGCACCGGCGACAACGCCATCGCCCTGCAGCTGCACGGCACCCACTGGGAGGGCCGCGTGTTCCTCTCGCGCGAGGCGCCGCGCATCTACCCCTACCTGGGCGACGACCGCAACCAGCTGTGGCTGGCTTGGCGCACCTGGATGAGTTCGGCGCGCATCCAGTCGATCGCCACCGTGCTCGACGGCATGCGCCAGGCCGATCCCGACCGCCCGATCAAGTACATGGCGCCGATCCCGCTCGGCTCGGACCACTGGCTGAAGCTGGCCACCGACTGGGGCGGCTTCGCCCACTTCACTGGCGAAGGCATGTGGTTCTTCCCCTGGTACAAGCGCTACGGCTGGCTCTACGGCCTGCCCGGCAGCAGCGAGACCGCCGGCCCGCCCAACCCGACTCCGTCGCCGATCCCCGACCAGTTCGACTCCTTCCGCCGGGTGTTCATGGCCGGGCTCAACGCCCACGACCCGGTGTTCGTGGCGGAATGGTACACCCGCCATCCCGAGCTGCGCCGCTGGTGGGAGAGCCACAACCCGGTGCTGAAGCAGCTCGGCCGCTTCGATCTCGCCGGCGACCAGGTGCTGCTCTACCGCGCCACCCTGATGGACACCAAGATCACCCCGCGCCAGCCGTATCCCAGGTTGGGCGAGTCGACCCGCCCGATCCAGACCCCGTGGGACTGGGACCTCGGCCGCGGCACCCTGCAGAGTCTCGGGCAGTCCTACGTCTACCTCGACGATACCGGCCTGGCCGACGGCAAGATGAATGGCTTCAAGGTGATGATCGACTCCGGCAACGAGCTGATGCCGGCGGCGTCGGTGCGCAGCATCGAGGCCTGGGTCAGGAACGGCGGCACCTTCGTCGCCCTGCCCTTCACCGGCCGCAACAGCCTGACCGCCCCCGACGCCTGGCAGATGCGCGAGCTGACCGGCTGCGCCATCGCCGCCCAGCGCGTCCCCGGCAAGGGCACCGTCACCATCGGCAAGGACCAGCGCGTGCTGGCCGCCAGCGCCGGGCGCACCTTCCCCGACCAGGGCCGCTCGATGGACTGGGTGGGGAACAACCACGACCTGAGTGCGCTCGAGCTCAAGCCCGGCCCCGACTGCGAGGTGCTGGCGACCTACGAGAACGGCGCCGCCGCGGTGGTGCGGCGCAAGCTCGGTAGCGGCGCGGTGATCTGGTTCGGCTCCGCCTTCTGGCGCGACTGCCAGGACCGCAGCGGCATCTGGTGGCCGGAACCGCGCGAGTCCGCCTTCGTCGCCGACCTGCTGGCCGGCACCGGCTATCCGGCCGCGCCCTGCGTCTGCGATGATCCCCTGGTGTGGCCGCAGCCCTACCGCTCCAACAACGGCCAGGACCTGGTCAGCGTGCTGGTGAGCTGGAACAACGACAAGGCAGTCACCACCACCCTGCGCCTGCGCGTCCCCCGGAAGCCGCTCAAGCTGGTGAGCTTCGGCGTCGACGGCGAGGTCGAGCTGCCCTTCGACTGGAAGGACGGCGAGGCGGTGACCCGCATCGCCATGCCCGCCAAGGAGGTCAAGGTGGTGCGCGCCCTCGGCTGCACCGAGCCTTTCGATGCGCTGTCGCACTGGTGGGGCTACCAGCAGCGCCTGTGGCACGAGATCAAGAAGCCGGCGATCGACCTGGAGCCCTACACCCGCGGCGAGTGGGCCGATCCCACCCTGGACCTGCGTCCCGACGCCCGCCTGACCACCACCGCGCCCGTCGGCGACGCCTGGATGAAGCCCGGCTTCGACGCGGCGGCCTGGAAGCCCTGCCCGATGACCGTGCTCGACATCTACGGCGCCGAGGCCGGCAAGCCGCTGTGGCTGCGCAAGACCTTCACCGTGCCGGCGGCCTGGACCGGCCGCGGCGGTGCCGTGCGCCTGGTCAGCGGCTCGTCGTGGGGCCCGCGCTATGCCGGTTCAGCCCGGCTGTTCCTCAACGGGACGATGCTGCACGACTGGAGCAATCCCAAGGACTGGTCCATCGAGCACACCGACGCCGACATCACCCGCCTGGTGGTCCCCGGCGACAACGTGGTCGCGCTGGAGTTCAAGGGCGACAAGCCCTCGCAGGGGGTGCTCGGGCAGGTCTACCTCTACCACCGTCCGGCGCCCGCGCTGTCGATCCCGCTCGCCGGCGCCTGGACGGCGCGCGATGCCGACGGCAAGGCCATCGACGTGGTCCTGCCGGGGAAGAGCGACCTGATCCGGCCGGAGCGCAGCGTGTTCATCCCCAAGGAATGGGAGGGCCGCTACCGCGTGCGTATCTACCTCGAAGGCCACCGCTACCAGACCAAGGCGGTGGAGATCAACGGCAGCAAGCTGGTGCGTGGCGTGCCCTGGCCCTCGCCCAACGACTTCGACATCACCGACTACCTGCGCTTCGGCGAGGACAACGCCATCGTGCTGCCGACCATCGGCCGCCGCGAGGGCTGGCATGTCGACGTGGTGCGGCTGGATCTCTATCCTGAACCATAATGCGTATGCCGTATCAGAGGCTCCTCGCCGTCTCCGCCCTCTGTCTCGTCGTCGCCGCGATGGCGGCGACCGAGCAGGCTCCGATCCTCCTCGGAATCCCGGGTCGCGAGGGCGAGGACGACGAGTTCCGCCGCTACCATCCCCTGGCGATCGACCTGCGCGCCGAGGGCATCGAATCCTTCCTCGTCGACCCGCGCCACTTCACCAACCTGTCGGCCAGCGATGCCGATCTGGAACGCGTTCTGTCGCGTTGCCGGGTTGCCTATGTGCGCACCCTGGAGGAAGGATCGCCACGCCTGACCCCCGAGTCGGCTGCCGCCGCTACACGTAAGGGCGAGGTGCTGGCGCGCTGGGTCGGGGCCGGTGGCGGGTTGCTGCTCTCTCCCTCGCATGTCCGCTACCCCAACAATGACGACCAGGTCTGGTGGAATCTGCTGATCAAGCCGCTCGGGGTCGAGATCCAGCGCGAGGGTCTGGTCGACCTCCAGCGCAGCGCCGCCATCCGCACCGAATGGCTGGCCGACACCCAGTTCTGGTGGACGCGCAGCATCACCGCCCACCCGGTGACCGCCGGCATCGCAAGCCTGTGGTTCCCCTGGCACGCCGACGGCCCGGGTCCGCGCCGGCCGGGCACGGCGGCGCTGCGCTACAGCGCCGACTGGCAGGTGGTGGTACGCGGCGAGGACACCGCGACCAGCTACGGGGTGGGCGACAACAACAACCTCGACACCGCCAGGCCCGGCAGCATCGCCGGCGCGGCGCCGGTGGTGGCGGTGCGCCAGCTCGGCAAGGGCCGGGTGGTGTGCTATCCGGTGTTCAATTCCCACATCGTCGACCAGTACGGCAAGCCCGGGTGGAAGCACGTGGTCGAACGCGACGGCCACGCCGGCATCCCCGGCGGCGGCATGCGCCTGCTGATCAACGCCACCCGCTGGCTGGCCGAGCCCAACCTGGGTGACCCGCACTTCGGCACCGCGGTGCTCAGGACGTGGATGGCAACCAGCTGGCCGACCGCGGTGGCCATCGATCCGATGACCCTGCCGAAGCCGGGCGCCGCTGGCGAGGTGCGCGGCATCCTCGGCGCGCATACCGCCGCCAGCGACGGCAGCGGCACGGTCGCCGAATATGCGGCCGCGGCCAAGGCCGCCGGTCTGGCCTTCGTCGTCTTCATCGAATCCCTGGAGCAGATGACGCCGGAGAAGTTCGACGCCCTGGGCCGCGACTGCGCCGCAGTCTCGCAGGACGGCGCCTTCTGGGCGGTGCCGGGGCTCGAGTTCAGCGACCACCATGACAACCGCTGGGCGGTGTGGGGCGACAAGGTGTGTTTCCCCAAGGCGACCATCGGCAAGGGCCGGGAGTTCGTGCAGTGGGACGGCCAGCGCCTGCACCAGTTCCAGAGCTACATCCACGACCAGACCGCCCTCGGCCGCGGTACCGCCCTGATCTCGTTCAAGCAGCTGGAGGAGCACGGCAGCCATCTCGAGAAGCTGACCTGGTACTACCACGTCTTCCCGCTCGCCTACGAGGGCTCGCGCCTGATCGCCGACAATACCGCCGCCTACCGCGCCACCCAGCGCGACCTGCGGCGCATGGCGGTGGCCTCGTTTACCCGCATCCGCTCGCCCGCCGAGGTGGCGACGGCGGCGGCCACCGCCACCACCCGCTATCCCAGCCTGGAACGGGCCAAGGCCGGCCTGACCGGCACCTGCTCGGACTGGGATCCGGTGGGCTACGCCAGCCAGGGGCCGCAGATCCGCCAATGGCTGGTGGCGAACCAGCAGATGGACCACAACTGGCGGGTGACCCGCGGCAGCCAGCGCGCCATCGTCCGCTTCGCGGTCCAGGCCGAGGCCGGCATCGCCGAGGTCCTGGTCCACGATGCCGAGCAGACCGCCTTCCGCCGCTTCGCCGGCGACGGCGCGACCACCCTCGAGCGCGACTTCGAGGTCATCCATGACCGCCAGCACTGGCTGATGCTGGAGGTGGTCGACCGCGCCGGCCGGCGCGCCTTCTCGGCGCCGCGCTGGGTGTTCTCGTTCACCGAAGGCCACGCCCGCTGCGGCGACAACGCCAACTGGCAGGACAGCGGTTCGGAGATCATGTGGCCCGGGGAGCAGCTCCTGCCGGTGGCCCGCGGCACCCCGCGCGGGACCTACGCCGAGATGTACCGCGACGGGGCCAGTGCGTTGACCCCCATGCCGGTCTGCCATGAGGTCGCCGACACCATCGACATCCAGGGCGTCGGACCCTATCCCCGGAAGGAGGCGCTGGGCAAGGTGACGACACCACGCCTGGCCAGCACCAACATCATCATCGTCGACCAGCGCATGGACAAACTGAGCGACCAGCGCGATCCCGCCAAGGCCCACCTCGGCTGGATCCCCGCCGACATCGCCGAGAACGAATGGTTCGAGCGCACCCACACCTCGTACTTCCTGCGCGACCGCCGCGACTTCCATCTCATCTGGGGGAGGCGCCGCAACCGGGAGGGGCATGCGCCCTACCAGGGTGGGCTGATCTGGAACGAGGGCGAGATCCGCTTCAAGAAGGACTGCGTCCTCAATGGCGACCTGCCCATCCCCCTGCTGCGCATGGTCGCCCCGCGCGACCACGCGCGCGGCTTCGGTGGCAGCCTGCTGGTGGTCGACGCCGAGCGCGGCCGCCAGGTGCTGGCCGTCGACGAGTCCCGCGACACGGTCATCACCGGCACCCTGGCCGCGGGCGGTTTCGCCTCGCTGCTGCCCTGCGGGCGCTGGCATCCCACCGTGTTCGCGCCGGCCGGCAGCGAGCTGACCTACCGGATCCGCTTCCCCAAGGACTGGATCGATGGCGAGTGGGCCGGCGACGAGCTGATCGTCGGCCTTGGCCGCAAGGGCCAGGCGATCAAGGCCGGCACTGTGCTGCGCTACCGCTTCGCCGCCGGCACCCTCCTCGATCAGGAGGATGGCGGCAACACCGCGGAAGCGGCCTGGAAGAAGCTCGCCGGCATCGCCGGCGGCTTCAACTGCGGCGGCGGTCAGGCCGGCTATCCGCTGAGCGCAACCACCGGGTCGGTGCTCGACGCGACCTTCTTCTGCCGCCTGCGCACCGGCGCCGGCGAGGCCCGCTTCTCGGCCGGCCCGCAGGCCCTGCCCATCGATCTGCCCATCCAGGTCCAAGACGTGGAGGACAACGGCTGCGCCGCGGTGTTCAGCACGGTGCGGCCGTGGTTCCGCTTCCTGCCGGTGTACGCCGGCTCGGCCTGGTTCCAGGAGCCGATCGACGCGGTCAACCGCATGTGGGTGGGCAACCTGTTCCTGAGCGACGCCAAGGCCCTGCGCCTGACGGTGGTGATCGACGGTCAGCCGGCAGGGGCGCAGCCCTTCATCGAGGTGCACAACCCCACCTCCGCCGAAATCAGCGCCCGCCTATGGTCGCCCACGGGGACGCCGGAGATCGGCGGACTCTTCGGTGCGGTCACCGTACCGGCCGGCGCCAGCGTCCATGTGCCGTTCACGGCCCTGAGTAGGCAATGACACCGATTGGGAGGCCTATGCCCGCACTCGCCCGCCCGCCCATCTGTTGCGCCCGGACCGCGGGACGGGGCCAAGGTTCCACGTTGACGTTCCTGGTTCTGGCGTTGATGGTCGCGATGACACCTGCCGGAATAATGGCCGCGGAAACCGCGCCCCAGCCATCGACCACTCCGGTACCCCTGCTGATCGCGGACGGCCAGCGTGTCGTCTTTCTCGGAGATTCGATCACCGGCGCGGGGTGGAGTGAGCCAGGCGGCTATGTCCGCCTGGTCGTTTCAGGACTGGGAACCCTGGGGGTGAAGATAACCCCGCTGCCGGCCGGGGTCGGCGGGAACACCTCGGATGACATGCTGAAACGCTTGGACAAGGATGTGCTCAGCAAGCGTCCGGACTGGATGCTGCTGAGCTGCGGCGTCAATGATGTATGGAGCCGAAAGATCGATCTTGAGACGTTCAAGTCCAACATCACCGCCATCGTCGATCAGGCGCATGCAGCCGGCATTCACGTGATGCTGTTGACACCGACGCCGATCTACGAAACGGTGCAATCGGAGTTCAGCCGGCTCGCCGACTATGCGGCTTGGATGATTCGGTTCGCCGAGGAACGGAAAATACCGCTCGCCGACGAGCACGCCGCCTTCCAGGCCTACTTCAAGACGCAGCCACCTGACAAGACGCATCGGATCCTGACCATGGACGGTGTGCACGCCAATCCGGATGGACAGCAGGTCCTGGCGCGATGCGTGCTGGCCACCATCGGTGTGACCGAGGCACAGAGCGCGAAGATCACGGAGACATGGGCTGCCGCACCTGATGGCGCCACCATCAGTGCCCATATCAACATCTATGCTTCAGCTCCTGTCGTGCAGGCGCAGAAGGATATGCTCGAACACCTGGCGCAACAGCACAGGCAGGAGTTGCCGATATTCCTGCGCGGAGTGCTCATGGCGGCGACCAGGGACGCCATGGTGGCCCAGGGCGATCTTGCCACCGTCGATGACGATGGCATTCGGCGCATGATAACCCCCATCTTCAGGCAGAAGATCGCGCTGCTGGCCCCCGTGGTCCAGGGCGCCACGGTCGCCACACCGACGGTCGAGGTGGCTGCCAAGTTCCAATTCAGGGCCATGACCACGGTTTCCATTCCACAGTATGAGCGTCTGAAGAAGGTCGCCCGCGCGCGTCAATCAACCAGCGAGCAGGTGGTATTGGGGATTTTTCTCAACTCCGTTCGCGATGCCCTGAAGACGTATGAGGATGTCAGGGATATGCACGAAGATCACATATCGGCGAAAGGTGCTCCCCTGTTCAAAGAAGCGATCAATGGTTTGATTGCTCAGGCCTTGCCCAGCCTCCCTTGATGTCACGACTGCGACATCACCGAATGCCTGCGTTTCGGCCAGGACAACGCCATCGTGCTGCCGACCATCGGCCGCCGCCAGCCCAGGCTGAAAGGTCATCGTGCAACCGGTAGCATTTGGTTAAAGGATGCTAGCCTGGGCAGACTGAGGAGATCCCCATGGCCCATCCCGCCGTCTTCTCGGTCACCCGCTGCGGCGACGACCTCGAACTGCGCCACCGCGGCCGGGTGGTGGCGCGCATCGCCGCCGGTCCCGGTTCCTGGTGCGGCAGCGGCGTGCTGCGCGAGCTGGTGCTGCGCCCGGGCGGTAAGCCGCTGATCGCCCTGCACCAGATCGCCCCGCATTGCTTCGGCCGGGTCGAGGCGATGCCGGCGGTGGCGGTGCACGACCACGGCATCGACCTGCTGCTGGAGGCGGTCTCGCCGGACGGCTGCCTGCACCACCGCGGGCGGGCGGCGCTGTGCCTGGCGGCGGGCGGGCGCGCCTACGAGTGGGAGTTCGACCACGACACCCGCGTGGCCAAGGCCTGCGACTTCCCCGAACGCCGGCATTTCGCCCGTACCGATCCCGATCCCCGCCACGCCGACCACGGGGTGTGGGCGTTCGAGTTCACCGATCCCATGCCGCGTCAGCCCTTCGCGCCCAAGGAGGGGCGCATCCGCGCCGACCGCCCGGACATCGTCTTTCCGCAGCCGTGGTTCTGCAAGGGCGGCTGGCGCAAGAACTGGAGCCACTTCCTGTTCAACCACTGCGAGCATGGGTTGATGCGGGTGCCGATGAACCACCTCGAGAACCACGACAAGGACTTCTGGCCGCAGGCCGACGACGCGGTGATGGCCTTTGTCGGCGGGACCGGCACCAACC
>JACRBD010000035.1 GCA_016234625.1 Caulobacterales bacterium
GGCGTCGAGGCCCGTGACGGCCTTCGCGGGCGGCGTGCTGTCATGGTCTTTGGGCGATTGGGGCATCGTCGGCCCTCCCTGTGCGGGACCACAGGGCGCGCTCGTCCCGGGTCGCGCCTTGAGCCGGATCAATCCCGCGCGCGCCGACCCGGGGAGCCGCTAGTTCTCCCGCACGATCTTCAACACCGCCTCGCCGTAGCGCTGGGCCTTGCTGTCGCCGACGCCGTTGGCCAGCAGCAGCTCCGACGCGTTGCGCGGGCGCAGGCGGGCGATGTCGTACAGGGTCCGGTCGGCGAAGATCACGTAGGGCGGCACATGCTGCTCGTGCGCCTGGTCGCGGCGCCAGGCGCGAAGGGCCTCGAATAGCGTGGCGTTGGCCGGCTCGACGGTCATCTCCTCGGCGCTCCGCCGCTTGCGGCCGCCCTGGGCGGCCCTGGGCGCCACGTCCGGCTGTTTGCGCACGGCGATGCGCCGCTCGCCGCGGTAGACCCCCTTGACCCCGTCGGGATCGCCCAGGCCGATCAGCGGCCGGCCGTCGTTGGGGTTTTCCTTCAGCAGGCCGTCGAACAGTAGCTGGTCGATCAGGTCGCGCCAGGCGACGGCGCTGAGTTCCTGGCCCACGCCATAGGTCGACAGGGCCGCCTCGCTCTCGTGCACGTCCTTGGTCTTGCCCAGCAGGTGGTCGATCAGCCGCCCGCGCCCGAACCGGCCGCCGAGGCGATGCACCGCCGCCAGGGCCTTCTGCGCCGCCACGGTGGCGTCGACCGACTCGGGCGGCGCGAGGCACAGGTCGCAAACGCCGCAGGGCTGGACCCCCTCCTCGCCGAAGTAGCGCCGCACCGCCGCCGCCCGGCAGCCGACCCCGTCGAGCATGGCGTAGAGCTGGCGCAGCTTGCGGTTCTGGATCTGGCGGACCTCGTCGCTGACGTCCCGCCCGGCGTTGCGGCGCATGGCCCAGGCCATGTCGGCCGCGCCATAGAGGGTGATCCCCTCCGCCGGCAGGCCGTCGCGTCCGGCCCGGCCGATCTCCTGCCAGTAGGCCTCGATCGAGGCCGGCGGGTCGGCGTGGATGACGAACCGCACGTCCGGCTTGTCGACGCCCATGCCGAAGGCGATGGTCGCCACCATCACCGCCGCGTCGGCCTCGAGGAACTTCTCCAGCCGTTCGGTGCGCAGGTTGCGCTCAAGCCCCGCGTGATAGGCCAGGGCCGGCACCCCGACGGCGGCCAGCCGCTCGGCCAGCTTGTCGGTCCCGTCGCGCGAGCCGGTGTAGACCACGCCCGACCGGCCCGGCCGCGCCAGCACCAGCTCCTCGACCCGGCCGTGGCCCTGGCCGCGCTTGCGTTCGGCGGCCAGCGCCAGTTCGGGCCGGGCGAAGCTGTCGACGAACTCGGCGCAGTCGGTGAGCTTCAGCTCGGCGCGGATGTCGTCGCGGGTGCGGGCGTCGGCGGTGGCGGTGACGGCCAGCCGCGGCACGTCGGGGAACACGTCGGCCAGCCGGCCAAGCATCCGGTATTCCGGCCTGAAGTCATGGCCCCACTGGCTGACGCAATGGGCCTCGTCAATGGCCGCAATGGCCAGCGGAATGCGCCGCAGCCGCTCCAGGGTGGCGCCCTGCATCAGGCCTTCGGGCGAGAGGTAGAGCAGGTCCAGCTCGCCCTGTTCGGCGCGGAGCCAGACATCGGCTCGTTCATCGAGGGAGTGGTTGGAGTCCAGCCGCTCGGCGGCCACGCCGGACTGTTTCAGCCCCTCCACCTGGTCGGCCATCAGGGCGATCAGTGGCGAGACGACCAGCCCCAGGCCCGGCCGTAGCATGGCCGGAATCTGGTAGCAGAGGCTCTTGCCGCCGCCGGTCGGCAGCACCGCCATGGCGCTGCGGCCGGCGAGAATCTCGGCGATCACGTCCGCCTGCAGGCCGCGGAACTCGGCATGGCCAAAGACGTGGCGCAGGAGTTCGCGGGCGGGGGCGAGGGAATCGGTCACCGCCCGCTTATGGCGGCTCGGCGCGGCCTTGCTAACCCCCTGCGCCGTTTCTGCATGGACAGGCCGCGAAAAGGGCGTGTTCATTGCCCATCAACCATGGTCAAGGCATCAGGATCACGGCGCTTGCACGGGGCGCCGACAGCATCTTTCCCGAAAGCGGCGACGGCGATATGGCGAACGAACAGGGCGTCAAACGGACACCCCTACAGGCGTTCCTCTACTGGGGAGCGGTCGCCGGCGTTTGGGGCCTGATCTTCCTGGTCGCCTTCTTCGCGGTGTTCGCCACCGACCTGCCGGACGTGTCCAAGCTGAACTCGGTCACGCGGCAGCCGTCGATCTCCTACCTCGACCGCTCGGGCGCCCTGATCGCGGTGCGCGGCAGCCAGTACGCGCCGCCGGTCGACCTGGACAAGCTGCCCGACTACGTCCCGAAAGCCTTCATCGCCATCGAGGACCGGCGCTTCTACTACCACCCCGGCTTCGACCCGCTGGGCATCACCCGGGCGCTGATCAAGGACGTGTCCTGCTGGTGCTTCGCCGCCGGCGGCTCGACCATCACCCAGCAGTTGGCCCGCAACCTGTTCCTGACGCTGGACCAGACCCCCCGCCGCAAGGCCCAGGAGCTGATCCTGGCCCTTTGGCTGGAGATGAAGTTCACCAAGAAGGAAATCCTCGCCCTCTATCTGAACCGGGTCTATTTCGGCGCCGGCGCCTACGGCATCGAGGCGGCCGCCCAGCGCTATTTCAACAAGCCGGCCTCGCGCCTGACGCTTGGCGAAGCGGCCCTGCTGGCGGGGATGATGAAGGGGCCGTCGCGCTACAGCCCGGTCTCCGCCACCGAGCGGGCCGCCCGCCGGGCGACGATCGTGCTGGACGAGATGGTCCGTACGCGAGCCATCACCAAGGCCGAGCGCACGGAGGCGTTCAAGACGCCGGTGCGGGTCTCGTCCGTCCTGGCCAACCAGCGGGCCCAGTATTTCACCGACTGGGTCGACGCCCAGGTGCGGGGCATGGTCGGCGAGCCGACCGAGGACCTGATTGTCGAGACCACCCTGGACCTGCCGATCCAGGCCGCCGCCGAATCCGCCGTCCGCACCGGCGTCGGGGCGTCCAAGGTTCAGGGCGTGCAGCAGGCAGCGCTGGTGGCCATGGACGGGGAAGGCCGCATTCGCGCCTATGTCGGCGGCGCCGACTATTCTGAAAGCCAGTTCGACCGCGCCACCAGCGCCCGGCGCCAGGCCGGTTCGGCCTTCAAGCCGTTCGTCTATCTGGCGGCCATGGAAGCCGGTCGCACGCCCGCCGTGGTGGTGGTCGACGAGCCGGTCCGCATCGGCGGCTGGGAGCCACGCAACTATACCGGCAAATATCTGGGCGCGATCACCCTGCAGACGGCGCTGGCCCAGTCGGTCAACACCGTCGCCGCCCGGCTGGCCAACGAGGTCGGCACGGGCAATGTCGCGGCGGCGGCCCGGCGGCTGGGCATCACCAGCAAGATCCAGCTGGATCCGTCGATGGCGCTGGGCGCCGTCGAGGTGAACCCGCTGGAGATGGCCAGCGCCTATGCACCCTTCTCCAACGGCGGTTTCCTGGCCAGGGGCTACGGGATTCAGCGCATCCGCACCGCCGCCGGCAAGGTGCTGTACGACCGCAACCTCGAACGCCGGCCGCGTCGGTCGGTGATCGGCTCGCCGGCCCTGCAGTACATGAACATGATGATGCGCGAGGTCGTGATCAGCGGCACGGGCAAGCGGGCCCGGGTGCCGGGCTATGACATCGCCGGCAAGACCGGCACCACCAGCGACTACCGCGACGCCTGGTTCGTCGGCTACACCGGCGGCTTCGTCACCGCCGTCTGGACCGGCAAGGACGACAACAAGCCGATGAAGGGCGTCACCGGCGGCGGTGCTCCGGCGACCATCTGGCGCGGCTTCATGGCCCAGGCCCTGCCCCGGCTGAAGGCGCAGACCATCCCCGGCGGGGTCGTGCAGGTCGAGCCGCCGCGCGGCGCGATTGACGACATTCTTTCGACCCTGGGCATGGGCGGCGATGATCGTCCGCAGCCGCAGCAGCCTGAGACCAGGGCCCCGCCGGCGCGCGTTCCGGAAGAGATCCCCTACTGAGGGGGTTCAGCCGCGGCCGACGGCCTGCAGCCGGGCGCCTTCGCGTTTGAGCCAGCCCCTGTGCGGGGTCGGGTCGCCGTTCAACTCGCGCACCAGGGCCCAGAAGCGCGGCCCGTGGTTGGCCTCGATCAGGTGGGCGCATTCGTGGGCGGCGACATAGTCGGCCACCTCCGCCGGGGCCAGCGCCAGGCGCCAGCTGTAGCGGATCGCCGCCGGCCCCCGGCCGCTGGCCGGGCGGCAGGAGCCCCAGCGGCCGCGGGTGTCAGTGATGGCGACCTTTGGCAGGGGCTGATCCAGGGCGGCGCTGTGCACGACCGTCCGCTCGGTCAGCCAACGGCGCGCCTCGGCCTTGATCAGGCGCAGCACCCGGTCGCCGAAAGCTGCGTCGTCGGGCGCGGCGATGACCGCGTCGAACTCGCCCGAAGCCGGGATGAATTTGGCCCGCCCCGGGGCGGCGGTCAGGCGCACGGTCTGGCCGAAGATCAGGATCTCGGTCCCCGGGCGAAGCGGCGTCGTGGCCGGCAGGTCGGCCAGTTGGGTGGCGATCCAGTCGGCGCGTTCGCGGGCGAAGGCCACGGCCTCGGCGAGGCGACGGACGCTGGGGGCGATGGCGATGGCTTCGCGCTTGACCCGGTCGACCCGCAGGCTGATGCGCCGCGCGCGGGCATTGACCGCCAGCCTGACCGGCTGGCCGTCGGCATCGATCCGTTCACCGTGGCTGAAACTGGGACGCCCGAACAAGTTCATCGCCCCGTGCTTAGGGCGCGACGGCCATGTGGGAAAGCCCCGTTTCAGAAATCCGGGTCGCAGTGGCGGATGAAGGCGCTGACCTTGGGGAAGATTTCTTCCTTGAACCGCCGGCCGTTGAACACGCCGTAGTGGCCGACGCCCTGCTGGACATGGTCCAGCTTCATCGACTCCGGAATGTTGGGGCACAGGTCGTGCGCCGCCTGGGTCTGGCCGATGCCGGAGATGTCGTCCAGCTCGCCCTCGACGGTCATCAGGCCGATGTCGGTGATCGAGGCCGGCTTCACCAGATGGCCGCGATGGGTCAGCTCGCCCTTGGGCAGGGCATAGGACTGGAACACCTTGTCGATGGTCTGGAGGTAGAACTCCTCGGTCAGGTCCATCACCGCCAGATACTCGTCGTAGAAGGCGCGGTGCTTGTCGGCGCTGTCGCCGTCGCCGGAGACCAGGTGGTCGAAGTAGCGGCGGTGGGCGTCCTGGTGGCGCTCCAGGTTCATCGACATGAAGCTGGCCAGCTGCACGAAGCCCGGATAGACGCGCCGGCCGACGCCCGGATAGGGCGAAGGCACGGTGTAGACCATGTTCGACTGGAACCAGGTGAAGGGCCGCTCCTCGGCCAGCCTGTTGGTCACCGTCGGCGACAGGCGCGCGTCGATGGGCGAGCCCATGAAAGTCATGGTGCGCGGCCGGTAGGGATTGTTCTCTTCGGCCATCAGGGCGGCGGCGGCCAGCACCGGCGGGCCGGGCTGGCAGACCGCGACCACGTGGGCCCGGTGGCCCAGGGCCTCAAGCATCGCCTTGATGTGATCGATGTAGTCGTCGAAGTCGAAACGGCCCTCCATCATCGGCACGTCACGGGCGTTCGACCAGTCGGTGATGAACACCGCGTGGTCCGGCGCGAAGGCCTCGACGGTGCCGCGCAGCAGGGTGGCGTAGTGGCCCGACATCGGCGCCACGATCAGCACGGCGGGATCCAGCTGCAGCTTTCCGGCGCGGCGCATGTCGGCCATGTCACGGTCGAACTGGATCAGCCGGCACCAGGGGCTTTCCCAGACCACGGTCGGACGCACCCGGACCTTGTGGTCGTTCACCGTGATCTCGTCGATGTGCCAGTCGGGCTTGCCGTAGCGCCGGGTCACATTGGCGTAGAGATCGGCGCCGGCTGAGATCTTGCGGCCGACGGTCGAATTGCGGGCGGGGTTGAGCGGCGAAGACCACCAGTCGCGCGTCGCGCGCGCGGCGGCGCGCATCGGCGATGCGGCGTAGTAGGTCGCCTCGTGCAGGGTGTAGAGCATCGAACCTCGTTCGTTGTGCAGCGCAGCATAACACGGCGCGCCTTAACGAAGTCCAGCCTGAATCGACGGGTCGAATGTCCCGACCACGAAGTTCGCTCGGTGATCGCCCCGCGCTCAGGCGAACTTCAAAGCCAGCACGCTAGTCGCCGCGCATGGCCTTGCGGAGTTGATCAGCCATCTGGTCGGGGGTCAGCCCGTAGGCCAGCACCCGGTCGAACCGGCCTCGCGGGGTCATCAGGTAGGCGGCCGTGGAGTGGTTGACCTGATAGTAGTCGCCCTCGCCCTGGGTGTTGTAGACCACGCGATACGCTCTCGCGGCGGCGGCGACCTGCACCGGCGTGCCGGTCAGGCCCAGCGTGCCTTCCGGCAGACCCTGGGCCTCGATCCACTCCTTCAGCTTGGCCGGGGTGTCGCGGCCGGGGTCGACGGAGATGACCACGATCCGCAGATCCTTGCCCTTCGGCCCCAGCTGGTCGGTCGCCGCCCGCAGCGCTTGCACGGTCGCGGGACAGACGTCGGGACAGTAGGTGTAGCCGAAGAAGACCACGTTCCACTTGCCCCGGAGGACCGTCTCATCGACCGGGCGGCCGGTCTGGTCGACAAGCTGGAAGGGTCCGCCGACGACGTCCGGGGTCTTCCGTCCGGAAACCGCGCCGACCTGGATCGCGATGACGGCCAGCACCAGCAGACCCAGGGCGCAGGCGGCGATCAGCAACAGACGGTGGCGCGGCACGGAGGTCTCCATCGGGGCTCGCCATCGGCCTGCGTTGGGGCCAATCTGGCGGCATGGCGCTGACCCCATCACCGGCGAAGGACGCCGATCCGGAGTTCGATTTCGATAGGCCCCGCCGTCCGGCGGCGCAAGGGTGGGACGCCCTCTGGCCGTCCGGCGTTCCGCGCCGCGGTCGACTACGGGTCAGGACCCTGACGACCCTGCGCTGGATGGCCGTGGTCGGCCAGACGATCACCGTGGTGTTCGTCGCCTATGTCCTCAAACTGCCCACGCCCGTCGCCGCCTGCCTGGCCATCATCGCCCTGGCCGCCTGGCTCAATGTGCTGGTCAGTCTGGCCGTCTCGGGCCAGCGCCTGGCCACCGAAAACGAGGCGGCGGCGCATATCGCGTTCGACATCCTGCAACTGTCGGCTCTGCTGTACCTCACCGGGGGGATCATCAACCCGTTCTCGCTGCTGCTGATCGGGCCGACGGTCCTGGCGGCGGCCACCCTGCCGGCGCGGCAGGTGGTGTCGCTGGCCATGCTGGCCATCGCCGCCTGCATTTTCCTGGCGATAACGGCCATGCCGCTGCCGTCGCCGGACGCGGCGCCCTACGACCCGCCGCTGCTCAATCGCATCGGCGCGATCCTGGCGCGGGTGCTCGGTATCGCCTTCACCTCGGCCTACGCCTGGTACGCGGCCCAGGAAGCGGCGCGGATGGAGTTGGCGCTCGATACCGCCCATACAGTGCTGGCCCGCGAGCAGCGGCTGTCGGCCCTGGGCGCCCTGGCCGCCGCCGCGGCCCATGAGCTGGGCACGCCCCTGGCGACCATCTCGATCGTGGCCAAGGAGATGTCGCGCAACAGCCCCCCCGGCCCGCTGAAGGAGGACGCCGATCTGCTGATCGTCCAGGCGGAGCGGTGTCGGGACATCCTCTTCCGCCTGACCCGGACGCCCGAGGCCAGTGACTCCGTCCACGAGCGGATGAGCCTGTTGCAAGTGGTCCAGGAGTCCATCGCGCCCCACGCCCGACGGCCCGACGTGCGGGTCGAGGCGGTCGTCTCCGGTCCCCACGGCGAAACGCCCCCGGAGATCTGGCGGCTGGCCGAAGTGCTGCACGCCCTGACCGCCTTCGTCGAGAACGCGGTCGACTTCGCCAGGTCCGAGATCCTGGTTACGGCCCGGTTCGATGCCCGCTTCATCGCCGTCGAGGTGCGCGACGACGGACCCGGATTCTCGCCGGAGGTGCTGACAAAACTGGGCGAACCCTATGTCACCAGCCGGCCCGGCGAGACCATGCGCAGCGGCCATGTGGGCATGGGCCTGGGATTCTTCATCGCCAAGACGCTGCTGGAGCGCACCGGCGCCAGTGTGGATTTCCGCAATGGCCGGCGGGGCGGCGCGGTGATCACAGCCCGCTGGCGCCGCGAGGCGATCGAGGCGCCGGCGCTGCCTGATGTGTTCTCCGACCTTTCTGGGCTTGATGATTCCCCCCAAGCTGCGACACAATGACGCGAGCAGTGATTCAACCCGTGCGTGAATTGCTGGCCATGGTGTCCCAATGACCGATCTCTCGACGACAATCGCCGGACTGGATGATCGAAGCCTTCTGGTGCTCGACGACGACATGGCCCTTCGCACCCGTCTGGGCCGGGCGCTGGAGCAGCGCGGCTTCGAGGTGCGGATGGCCGCCAGCGTGACCGAGGCCCTGGACGCGGTGAAGGCCTCCGCCCCCGCCTTCGCCGTGCTCGACATGCGGCTGGACGACGGGACGGGCCTGAAGGTGGTCCAGGCTATCCGCGACGCGCGGCCTGATTCGCGGGTGGTCATGCTTACTGGCTACGGCAACATCGCTACCGCCGTGGCCGCGGTGAAGGCCGGGGCCGTGGACTATCTGGCCAAGCCGGCCGACGCCGATGACGTTGCACGGGCCCTGCTGGCCGCCGGCGACGCCCAGGCCGCGCCGCCGGACAATCCGATGAGCGCCGACCGGGTGCGCTGGGAGCATATTCAGCGAGTCTACGAACTGTGCGGCCACAACGTCTCCGAGACGGCACGCCGCCTGTCGATGCACCGCCGGACCCTGCAGCGCATCCTGGCCAAACGCGCGCCGCGGTAGGAGTAGGGATTAGGGGGTAGGGGGTAGAGAGTAGGGAGTAGCAAGAAGGTCGCTGAAGCGCGGTGAGCGCCGCCACCTCGTTCGACTACTCCCTACTCCCTACTCCCTAGGCCCAACTGACCGGGAACAGCCTCCAATCCCCGGTCACCCCCGAAACGCCGCCAGCCGCGCGAAGGCCAGGGTCAGCGCCTTGCGCCGGGCGGCGACCAGCGGCGTCCAGCCCGGCTCGCGCACGACCGCCCCGCCGAAGCCGTCGGCGATGATCAGGCCCGGCTCCGGCGGGATCAGGCTGACCGGAAACTCCGGCGCGACCGCGAAGAAGAAGGCGTCGCAATAAGGCGCGTACTCGGCCCATTTGCGGTCGGTCAGATAGTCCTCGGGGCTGGACTTGACCTCGACGATGACGATCTCGCCCTTGGGCCCCAGGGCCATCAGGTCCGCCCGCCGGCCGTTGGGCAGGCCGACTTCCGCCAGCGGTGCATAGCCCATCTCGACAAGCAGCCGCGTGGCCCCCCGGGTCACGGCGATGGTGACATCCGGCCGGGTGATGGTGACGATGCTGAGCGTGAGCGTGTCCACGCCCGCAATCTATGTTCCGGTTTCGTTCGAGGTCAACCGGCGAGGCGTCAGTAGCCTCGCTGGTCACACCACCGTTGCCGGAACTCGGCGTAGGGGACCTTCGAAAACTTGAGGGTGTCCAGCCCGGCCGAATTCGGGATTCCCAGCTCGTAGCCCTTCAAGGCATCGAGAAACGAGCCCTCGACCAGACTGTCGATGCCGGGCAGTTCATGGGGGCGATCCGCAAAATCCGACACGGCAAGGCAGCGCGTTCTGCCGTCGGCAAAGATGTGGATGGCGCGCGGCACATCGCCGGAAGCGCTGACCTCGTAGAAGAGCACCACCAGATCGTCCGACACCGGGTGGTCCCAGTCACAGCGGTAGTGGTCGAATTGCATGCGGCAACGATAGTCCGGTCTTGGGTCGGCATCCAACCTTGGGGGCGGCTGGGATGGATGGCCTCACCCCGCCTGCGCCGGGTACTCCAGCTTCTGGCCGTAGCCGAGCGAGCGGATGCGGGCGACGCCCCGCGCCTGGGCCGCGGCGTCCATGGCCGGCCTGCGCGACATCAGCCAGACGTAGTTGCCGCCGGGCGTGGCCATGATCGCCCAGGCGCCGTCGCCGGCGGTGTCGAGCACCCAGTATTCCTGCTTCTTGATGCCGCCGAAGAAGCTCATCTCGAACTTGGCGGCGTTGGTGCCGGGCAGCACCCGGCCGGTGGTGTTGAACACCCTGGCAGGGCCGCTGGCCGAGCCCTTGTGGCAGATCTGGCTGACCTTGAAGGCCCCGGCCGCCGTGCCGGGGAACTGGCTGGAGGCCGCGTGGCAGTCGCGCTGGCCGGCGTTGGGGACGCGGGCGATCTCGTACCAGCGTCCGGAATAGAAGCTGGCGGAAACCGGTCGGGTCGGCTGCGGCGCGGCGGCCCAGGCCGAGGCGATTGCGCCGGCGCCGACGATCGACAGGCCCGCCGCGAGGACGAGGACGAGGAGGGGCGTGCGTGTCATGGGACCCAATCCTAGCGCGGGCGGCCCGAAATGTGGACTCCTGGAGCCGCGCGCAACGGGGTCTGAAACGCAGAACGCCCCGCCGGGTTGCGGCGGGGCGTTCGCGGGTCCGTCGAAACGGGGAGCCTATTCGGCGGCGATGCTCACCGGCTTGTGCTCGCGATCCTTGAAGTTGATCGCCTGCAGGTAACGGATGCCGTCCTCGGCGATGTCGTCGCCGACCATGCGGTCGCCCTCGGACTTCAGCTCGTCCAGGTCGACATACATGGCGTAGAACGCCCGGGTGCGGTCGGTGATGATGCCGGCGTTGAGCAGGGTCTTGACCAGCACCCGGAAGATGTTGGTCTGCTCCTTCATGTTCTCGCGGCGGGCCTCGTCGGTCATGATCTGGGCGAACTCGGCGACCACCTTGTCGGGGTCCAGGCCGAAGCTTTCGTACAGGTCACGCTGCTGGTTGGGGCCGACCAGATTGAACAGCACCGCCTGGAAGCAGTGGGCCGCCCAGTCCTCGATCACCGCGTGCTCCTCGGGGTCGAGCTTGGGGATCGTGCGATCGGCCCAGATCTTCCCGAACTTGTGGTGGAAGGCCTCGTCGGTCATGACCAGCTGCATCAGCTTCTTGCCGACCGGGTCGTTGAGCTTGTTGTAGAAGGTGGCGAAGGCGCCCATGGCCAGGCCCTCGACCAGCATTTGCATGCCGATGATCTTCTTGTAGACCTCCGGCGCGCCGATGATCTCGACCAGCAGGGCCTTCAGGGTCGGTCCGCATTCCACCGGCCGGCCCCAGCGGGCCTTGACATATTTGGCGAAGGCCGTGACGTGGCGGGCTTCCTCGCGGGTCTGGTTGGCGGCGTATTCCTGCGCGCCCTGGTCCTTCAGCACGTGGCAGAGGCTGGCCGACAGGTTCAGCGCGCCCTGCTCGCCGTGCAGGATCGAGGAGAAGCTGCGCAGGGTGGACTCGTTGATGAAGCGGATGCGCTCCAGCGGGTCCGACAGGTGGTTGGAGACGTAGTCGGTCGACAGCGACACCACCATGTCCTCGGGCACGAGGGGCTGGTTGATCATGTCGAAGGGTTCGTCGAAGTCGATGTAGTCCTTGTCCAGCGGATCCCAGAAGTGGTCGTGGGTCGCGGAGATGATCTTGTCGAAGGCCGTGGACCGATTGTTGTAGCGGTCGAGTTCGAGCATCGACTCGAAGTCGTCCGGCGCAACCGCGTCGTACATGGCGTCCTTGGTGATGTTCTTGTCGCTCATCGCAACGGTCCTCCGGCCAGTCGGGAATACGGGCCCGTTGCAGCCGGACCTCGCTCAATGTGAACACTGTCCACTTAATGCGAATGCGGGTCAATGCGAAAGTGACGAGGGCGTCATCTTTTGCCGCCGAATCGTCTTGGCCGGAGCTTAGAGAAGCCGGCGGAGGCGTTTGGCGAGCCACCGACGAATGATCATCCTGGGGCTGTTCCTGACTGGCGCCCGCCATCGCCAGTTCACCGCGTCCAGGTCGCCGTTGAACCCTTGCACGGCATTGATCGAGGGCGGCAGGAGGTCAGCCATCGCCTCGATGTCGCCGTTCCGGCGACGCAGCGTGTCGGGCGGAGGCTCCCCACGCCGCACGAAAGCGACGATGTTGTTCAGGCGCCGAACGAAAGACCCGTCGCGCACGTTGAATCCCGCGTGGACCAGCACCTGCATGAGAATGCCGACATTCCATCCTGGCGTCAGGTGCCCGCCCACCACCTCGTGCTTGTAGGGCGGCAATGACAGAAACAGGTGGCCGCCTGGTCGAAGCACCCGTCGGATTTCGGCGAGGGCCGCGCCCGGGTTCAGGGTGTGCTCCAGGACGTGGGCGCACCAGACCGCATCGAAACTGGCGTCCCCGAAACAGGTCATTTGGCAGACATCGACATCTTCCAGGAGCGTGATGCCCGCGGGCATGGGGTCAGCGCGGTAGGCCCGCAGGTCAAACCCTGTCGCAGTCACCTGCTTTCCCGCCGCGTGAAAGGCCAGCGCGGCGGTTCCACTGCCCGTGCCGATGTCGAGAATGCTCTCGAAGGGATAAGTCAGGGCCTGGGCGACAAGCTCCTTCTGGCCGGAGACGGTCAAGGTTGGGCGGGGTGATGCCAACGAGGTCATGGCCGTCATCCTGACCGGCCCCCGGGCCGTGTCAAACCGCCCGTCACCCGACCGGCTCGCCCTCGAGTTCGCGCAGCAGGGCCGGGTCGCGGCGGGCGCGATCGACCAGCAGCGCGGCGTCGTCGCGGCCTTCCATGTCGAGCATGTCGGTCAGGCGGGAGAGGCGGCCGGCGGCGGCCTCCAGCTCGGCGTCATCGGCATCGAGCACACGGAACACCGTGGCCACCACATGCTTGCAGCGCAGGCCGCTTTCGGCGAAGTCCGGACAGGTGCAGCGGGCGTCCGAAGCGTCCCGGGCCGCGACCTCGACCACATAGGCGATGCCCCGCTCGCCCATGACGTGGGCCAGCACTCCGGTGGGTGCGACCTCCACGAGATCGACCCAACCCTTGGCGGCATAGGCCTCGCCCCGCATCACGCGGGCTTCCGGCATGTCCTGCCGAACGGCGTCATAGTCGAAGTCGGGGGCGATCATGGGCTCTGGCCTGTCCGAATCGTTCACGCTTTGTCTTACCCGGCGTCGGGGTCAGTCGTCACGGGGCAGTTCGCGAATCTCGACGGTGCCGCCGGCTTCGTAGACGGGATTGCCCGCCAACAGCTCGACGGCCTGGTCCAGATCGTTCGCCCGGACACGGATGTAACCTGTGATGTGTGAAGAGACCGCGGCGGGATCGCCGTTCCTGCGCCGGCAGACGCCCTGGCCGACGCCGCTGCCGCCATCGAACAGGCCCCGCGCCCGCAGGCCGGCGAGGTACGGGCCCCAGGCCTCGGCGTCCTCGGGCGAGGTCAGGTCGCCGTGCATCAGGAAGAGGAAATCCATCCCACGTCTCACGTCTCGGATTCGATGGCGTCGATGTCGTCGTCCGACAGGCCGAAGTGGTGGCCGATCTCGTGCACCAGCACATGGGTGATCAGTTCGTCCAGCGGGACGTCGCCGCGCTCGGCCCATTCGTCGAGGATCGGTCGGCGGTAGAGGAACACCATCGAGGGCTGGGGCAGGGGATCGAGCACCGATCGCCGCGACAGATCGACCCCCTGGTAAAGGCCGGTCAGTTCGAAGGCATCCTCGATTTCCAGGTCGGCCAGCACATCCCCCTCGGCGAAGTCGGCCACCCGGATCACCGCCTCGCCCGCCAACTGGCGAAACGGCTCGGGCAGGGCGTCGAACGCCGCCCTGGCGATGCGGGCGAAATCGTCGAGCGTGGGGGCGGCCAGGTTGGCGGGAAAGCTCATCGGGCGAAGATGCCGCAGCCGACCCCGCATAGCCAGTCGCCGTCGGGGCGGGCCTCGCCTATCTTGGGCCGCCATGATTCGGGCGGGTTCCGTATGACGCAGATGCATTTGATCGTCGCCGCCACCCTGGGCGCCGTCTGCCTCGCCATCTGCGCGGTCCTGTGGGCCCTGGCGCAGCGACGGGCGATGGACCACCGCCTGCGCCGGATGCAGGATCGGCTGGACGCGGTCGAGGGCCGCGCCGCCGCCGCCCAGGCCTCCGCCGAAGCCTTTGACTCGACCCTGCTGGTGATCGACGACGGCCGCGCCCTGCTGGCCTCCGGCGAGGAGAACCTCGAGGCCTGCGCCGCCGCCTTCGGCCTGACCGGCGCCGACCCGCAGGGCATGGTCAACGCC
>JACRBD010000036.1 GCA_016234625.1 Caulobacterales bacterium
AGTGGAATGAGGGTCAGGCCTTCACGACCCCCCTACGGATCTGGTCGAGTTCGATCGACTCGAACAGGGCCTTGAAGTTGCCCTCGCCGAAGCCCTCGTTGCCCTTGCGCTGGATGATCTCGAAGAAGATCGGGCCGACCTGGTTCTCGGTGAAGATCTGCAGCAGCAGGCCCTGGCCCTCGGTCGGGGCGCCGTCCAGCAGGATGTTCAGCCGGTGCAGGCGGGCGGTGTCCTCGCCGTGGTTCTTCACGCGGCTGTCGAGCAGCTCGTAGTAGCTGTCCGGCGTGGTCTGGAACTTCACGCCGCGCTCGCGCAGGGTCTCGACGGTCCTGAAGATGTCGTCCGTGCCGAAGGCCAGGTGCTGGATACCCTCGCCATGGTAGTCGCGCAGGAACTCCTCGATCTGGCTCTGATCGTCCCGGCTCTCGTTCAGCGGGATGCGGATCTTGCCGTCCGGGCTGGTCATCGCCTTGGAGAGCAGACCCGTGACCTTGCCCTCGATGTCAAAGTAGCGGATCTCGCGGAAATTGAAGACCTGCTCGTAGAATTCCGCCCACTTGGCCATGTGGCCGCGGAACACGTTGTGGGTCAGGTGATCGAGATAGGTCAGGCCGACGCTGTTGGCCGCCTCCCGCGCCGCCGCGCCCTCGATGGGAACGAAGTCGACGTCATAGATCTCCTGCGCGCCGTAGCGGTCGACCAGATATAGGTGCGTGCCGCCGATGCCCTCGATGGCCGGGATGTTCAGCTCCATTGGGCCGACCTTGCCGGTCACCGCCCTGGCGCCGCGCTCAACGGCCATCGTCAGCGCCTTGGCGGCGTCGCGCACGCGGAAGGCCATGGCGTTGGCCGAGGGGCCGTGCGCCTTGCGGAACTCGGCCGGCTGGCCGTCCGGCTCCATGTTGAGGATGAAGTTGATGTCGCCCTGGCGGAAGCGCAGCACGTTCTTGGAACGGTGCTTGCTCACCGCCGTGAAGCCCATGACCTCGAACAGCGCCTTGAGGCGCTCCGGCTCGGGCGAGGTGAATTCGACGAACTCGAAGCCGTCGGTGCCCAGCGGGTTGTCGAACAGGTCGGTCTTGGGTTGGGCGTTCATCGGAATCTCCTTCGCGGGGCCGGAGAGATAGTATCAGATGCAACTAAAGTCGAGAAGCGGCCTCGAACGTGAACCACGGGTGCCTGCGGTTGTCGAATACCGTCCGCATCGGCATCGGGAAGGTCGGGTCGGCGAAGGCGCCGACCGCCACGTAGGTGATTTCCGGATAGGCCGACAGCCGCCAGAACACGGTCGATCCGCAGGTCGGGCAGAAGTTGAAGGTCGTCGATCCGCTCTCCGAGGGGCGAACGAATTGGCTGCTGGGGCCGCCGGTCGTCACGGCCTCGGTGGGATAGCGCGCCGCGACGCCGAAGATCGAGCCGGTCCGCTGCTGGCAGTTCAGGCAATTGCACAGCGACACCATGGGCGGTTCGCCCTCGCAGGTCGCGCTCAAGGCCCCACAGGCGCAGGTCGCCGTCCGTGACATCACCGATATCCCTTTTCCGTGCAGGCGCGAGACAAGCCCGCCTGGCCCTGATAGCACAGCGCCATGCTGCGCCGACTTTACGACTGGGTGATGGGGCTCGCCGCCTCGCGTCACGCCCCCTCCGCCCTGTTCGCGGTCTCTTTCGCCGAGAGCTCCTTCTTCCCCGTGCCGCCGGACGTGATGCTGGCGCCAATGGTGCTGGCCCAGCCTGACAAGGCCTGGCGCTACGCGGGCCTGTGCACCCTGGCCTCGGTGCTTGGCGGCTGCCTGGGCTACGCCATCGGCTACTACCTGCAGGACGCGGCGCTGTGGCTGATGTCCCTGACCGGCCACGCCGGCGGGCTGGCGGAGTTCCAGTGCTGGTACGCCGAATGGGGCGTCTGGGTGATCCTGATCAAGGGCCTGACCCCGATCCCCTACAAGCTGGTGACCATCGCCTCGGGCCTGGCCCAGTTCGCCTTCCCGGTGTTCATCGCCGCCTCCGTCGTCACCCGCGGGGCGCGGTTCTTTCTGGTGGCCGCGGTGGTGAAAAAATTCGGCCCGGCCATGCTGCCGGTAATCGAGCGGCGCCTGGCGCTGTTCGCCGGCCTTGCTGTCGCCGTTGTTGTGCTAGGTCTTGTGGCCAGCCACTATCTGTCGGGATCGTCGGGCGCCTGCTGAAATGCCTCCTGTTCTGAGAGCCATCATCGACCGCTGCCTGCGAAACTGGCCGCTGGTCGCCGCCCTGTCGTCGGCGCTGATGCTGGCCATCGCCCACGCCTTCGAGACCTTCGGCGGCCTGGCCCCCTGCACCCTCTGCCTCAGGGCGCGGGAGGTCTACTGGGCCGCCCTGACCGTCGGACTGGTCGGGTTCGCGGCCCAGACCTTCATCAAGGATGACCGCTTCCGCCGGTTGGCCAGCCTGCTGCTGGCGGCGATCTTTCTCTTCGGGGTCGCCGTGGCGATCTATCACGCCGGGGCGGAGTGGAAGTTCTGGCCCGGCCCCAAGACCTGCGCTTCCGGCGCCATCCCGCACCTGACCAGCCTCGATGCCGTGCTCAAGGGCGACAGGATCAAGGCTCCGGCCTGCGACGAGGCGGCCTGGGTGTTCCTGGGTCTGTCCATGGCCGGCTGGAATGGCCTGATATCGCTGAAGCTGTTCGTTTACAGCCTGCTGGCCGCGAGGTTGAAGCGTGACTGACCGCCCCGTCCCGCCCCGTCCCGGTCGCGGCGCGACCCGCGCCCGCCTGGCCGAGATCCTGCGGGTCGATCATGCCGGCGAGCTGGGAGCGGTGCATATCTATCGCGGCCAGCAGGCGGTTCTGGGCAAGGCGCGGGGCCACGAGCGGGTCGCCGGCCAGCTGGCCGAGATGGAGGGCCATGAGGCCGTCCACCTGGCCCGCTTCGACGCCCTGCTGAACGAACATCGGGTTCGCCCGACCCTGATGTCGCCGGTCTGGCGCGCGGCCGCCTTCGCCCTCGGCGCGGGCACCGCCCTGCTGGGCGACAAGGCCGCCCACGCCTGCACCGAGGCGGTCGAGACGGTGATCGAGGGCCACTACGCCGGCCAGATCGCCGAATTGGCCGATCGCGATCCCGAGCTCGCGGCTGAACTGACGAAGTTCCGCGACGAGGAACTGGCCCACCGCGACATCGCCGTCGGCGAGGGCGCCAGGGAGGCGCCGGGCTATCCGGTTCTGGCCGCCCTGATCCGCGCGGGCTGCAAGGCGGCGATCAGGATCAGCGAAAAGGTCTAGGAACCACCGGCCGCCCTCGCGGATTGATTGGGCATGCCCGATCCAGACCCGCCAGCCGAACCCGATCCCGCGCCGCCCTGCGTGCCGCCGCTGCCGGACAACGATCCCGGCCTGCCCGGCGCGCCCGAACCGGCGCCGGCCTACGACCCGCCGGAGCCGGATACGGTGTCGTAGCATTGCCGTGGCTGAACAAAATTTGTCATCCCGGACGGCCCGAAGGGACGATCCGGGACCCAGAATGAATCCCATCCCAAGCGCGTGAAGCCGATTCTGGGTCCCGGCTCTGCCCCCGGCTTTCGCCGGGGATCGGCCGGGATGACAACCGAGGGCTCGCGAGCCCGCTACCTCAGCGCCATCTGGCCCCAGATGGCGCGCAGGGCTCGAAGCTGCTTTTCCGTGCTTTCCCGCAGGTCGTGGCGGTCGCCCAGCGACAGGCCGATGCGGTTGCCGCGCCGCCAGATCACCTCCGCGTCCCAGGCCACGCCTTCCTTGATCTGCACCAGATGCAGCTGATTGGGGATCAGCTGGGGCGTGGTGGTCTCGATCATCGCGCCGTCGGCGCTGATGTTGCGGATGACGCAATCGACGGTGCTGGTGGCGTCCTCGTTGGCCAGCTTGCCGGCCAGCAAGGCGCGCTGCCGGCCGACGCGGCGGCGATCGACGGACTTGGAAGCGAATGCGCTGGTCATGCCAAAACCCTACGCCACAAGGGTTTACAGACCATGATCGGCGATCAGGTGCGCGACAGTTCCCGCGCCTCGGCGAGACAGCCCTTGATGGCGTCCCAACAGCCCGGCAGGCCCAATGCGCCAATGAAGGCGCCCGCGACCGCGAATGGCAGCCTGATCACGTCGAGAATCCGCATCATCCCTGCCCCCTTCGGGTGAGTGGTCTGATCGTCCAACGTTTCGGCGACAGTTTTGTTTCCGCCGGGTACGGATCATGACTCCGGTCCGGCGTTCCGTACAGCACACTCACGTGATCGGTGACGCGAGGCCCGGCCCTACGCCTCCAGCTCGATGTCCCAGTACAGATAGTCGAGCCAGCTTTCGTGCAGGAAGCCCGGCGGAAAGCGGCGGCCGTGGTCCTGCAGCTCGTGCATCGTCGGCCGCCTGGGATGGCGGTGCGGGTGCATGTGCGCCTCGCGGGGCGTGCGACCGCCCTTGGTCAGGTTGCAGCGGGCGCAGGCGGTGACGATGTTCTCCCAGGTCGTCCGCCCGCCCCGCGAGCGCGGGATCACATGGTCGAAGGTCAGGTCCGAGCCGGCGCCGCAGTACTGGCAGCTGAAGCTGTCGCGCAGGAACAGGTTGAACCGGGTGAAGGCCGGCGGGCGGTCCTGGGCCACATAGGACTTGAGGCAAACCACGCTGGGCAGCCGCATCTCGAACGAGGGGCTGTGAACCATCTTGTCGTAGGTGGAGATGACATCGACGCGGTCGAGGAAGACGGCCTTGATCACTTCCTGCCAGGGCCACAGCGACAGCGGATAGTAGCTGAGCGGCCGGTAGTCGGCGTTCAGAACGAGGGCGGGCCAGCCAGACGGCGGCGCCTTGAGCACCTGGGCTCTATGCAGCGTCATCGGGACACTCCCGACAACGGTTCGGCAGTGGGGTACGCGACGGACCTGAAGACCTGCCTCGCTTTCCGCGTCTCCTCGGGGATCGCCAACATCCCTGAACGCGACTCGGAGAATAGACCCGGTTCCGTGACGGGGCCAAGACGGGATGGGATGTCTGCGGGAAAAGCAGCCGCCCGGTCCCCTCCAAATTCCGCTCATTCTCGCTGTCGCGAGGATGAGCGGAATTTGGAGGAGGGTCTAGGACTCAGTCTCTTCCGCGGCCGCCGCGTCCTCGCGCCGGCGCAGCCAGCCGCGGGCGACGAAGGCGCCGCCGACCCAGATGGCGGCGGCCAGGGCGATCAGCACCACGTGCTGGACGATGCCGCCGTTGCCGCCCTTGATGATCTGCACCATCGAATTGCCGGCGAAGGCGGTCAGGGCGATCTTGGGAATGATGCCGATGGCCGTGCCGCCGAAGAAGTCACGGAACCGCATCAGGGCCACGCCCGCGGCCATGTTGACCACGATGAACGGCGCCGCCGGCACCAGACGTACGATCAGGCTGGCCATGAAGCCGTTGCGCCGGATCAGCTTCATGAACCGGGCGACCCCCTCGCCGGCCACGTCGCGGATCAGCCTTCCACCGAAGGCCCGGCCGAGCCAGAAACCGATCGAGGACGACACCATGGTGCCGATCCAGCTGTAGGCCAGCCCTGTCCAGGGTCCGAAGGCCACCACCGCGGCGGCGATCAGCACGAACTGCGGCACGCCGATGAAGGCCAGGATGGCGAAGGCGCTGACCGCCACCGGCAGGGCCCAGACCCCACGCGCGGCGCTGAGCCACTGCTCCACCGCCGCCTCGCTGTTCAGCCCCAGCAGCGGCGCGGCGAACAGGAACACCGTCCCCACCCCGCCGAACAGCAGGAAGGACACGGCCACCGTCCGCCACGCGCGGGCGTCCATGTTGGTCAGGAAGTCGATCACGCGGCGCATCGCCAAGGCCTCGCGCATCGGCCCATCGCGGTCAAGTGACGCCGGAGACCTGTGCCGAAAGTGGGTATCCCCCCGGTCGCGGGCTGCCCCGCTGGCGACAATCCGCGCCAGACCCGGCTCTGGCCACACCGCACGATTGACATATGTCACGACTTTGAAACGGTTAACGAAATATGAATTCGTCCACAGGGGTGGGGGAGCATGAAAACGCTCGTCGTGACATCGCGGAAGGGTGGCGTGGGCAAGACCACGGTGGCCGTCAACATCGCCCTGGCCGCGTTCGCGACGGGCGCCCGGGTGGTGCTGGCGGACACCGATCCGCAGCGCTCGGCGACCGACGCCCTCAAGGCGCGCGCCAGGCCCGGCCCGGCGCTGGTGGAGACCTCCCTCGGCAAGCTGTTCCAGCTGCACATGGCCGCCGCCCGCGAAGGCGTCGACCTGCTGGTGATCGACACGCCCTCGACCCCGGAGGCGGACGTGGCGCTGGCGATGAACCTGGCCGACCTCTGCGTGCTGGTCAGCCGGCCCAATTTTCTCGACGTCGCCTCCGTCGTCCGCTCGTCGGAGGCGGTTCGGCGGCTGAGCCGGGTCGGGGTGGTGGTGCTCAACCAGGCCCCGCCGAGCCGCAAGGGCGTTGAACCCCCCGCGGTGCTGAGGGCGGTCGA
>JACRBD010000038.1 GCA_016234625.1 Caulobacterales bacterium
GAGCCCTTCTCGCCCCTGAAGGCGCTGCTGGGCGAGCCCCGGCCGACCAACCCTGGGGGACCGCCGTTCCAGGGCGGGCTGGCGGGCCTGGCCGCCTATGAACTGAGCGACCGGATCGAGCCTCTGAACCTGGCGCGGCACCCCGACTGGCCGGACCTGTCGGTGGGCCGCTACCCCACCCTGCTGGCGTTCGATCACGAACAGCGACGGGTCCTGGCCATCGGGACCGATCAGGCCGGCGCGGCGACGGCCGCCGGTTGGCTCGACGCGCCCGAACGGCCGGCCAGCCGCGACCCACTGGTCGCGCGAGCCGACCCGCCGACCGTCGCCGCGGCCTACGAAGCCGCCGTCGCCGACGTTATCGCGCGGATCCATGATGGCGAGTACTTCCAGGCCAACATCGCCCGTCTGTGGACCGGACGCCTTGCCGCCGGCGCGACACCCTTCGACCTGCTGGCGCGGCTGGCCGGCCAGAGCGCCGCGCCGTTCGCCGGCTACCTGCGGCTGCCGGGCCGAGCCGTGGTGTCCAATTCGCCGGAGCGGTTCGTGAGTGTCAGCGCCGGCCGCGACCTGACCGTCGAGACCCGGCCGATCAAGGGCACCCGGCCGCGCGGCGCGACGCCGGCCGAGGACGCCCGTCTGGCCGCCGAGCTGCTGGCCAGCGACAAGGATCGGGCAGAAAACCTGATGATCGTCGATCTGATGCGCAACGACCTGTCGCGCGTCTGCACACCGGGGGCGGTGACGACGCCAGAGCTGTTCCGGGTCGAGAGCTTCGCCAATGTCCATCATCTGGTGTCCACTGTGCGCGGACGGCTGGCGCCGGGTTTGACCGCCATCGACCTGCTCGAGGCGGCCTTCCCGCCCGGCTCGGTGACCGGGGCGCCCAAGGTGCAGGCGATGAAGTCGATCGCCCGGCTTGAGCCGCCGCGCGGACCCTATTGCGGCGCCCTGCTGTGGGCCGGGTTCGACGGCGCGTTCGACTCCAGCGTCCTGATCCGCACGGTTGGCCTGATGGAGGATGGCGAGGGCTGGCGCTATGAAGCCCGCGCCGGCGCCGGGATCGTCGCCGACAGCGACCCCCGGGCCGAGCGCCTGGAAACCGAAGACAAGATCGCCGCGCTGCTGCGCGCCCTGATGGAACCGCTGACATGATGCCTCTCGACGATCGCGGCCTGCTGCTGGGCGACGGCCTGTTCGAAACCATCCTGGCCAGGGACGGCGAGCTGATCCTGTTCGAACAGCATATCGAGCGGCTGCAGGCTTCCTGCATGGCGCTGGGCCTGTCGGCCCCCTACCTCAACGACACCCGCGCCCTCTGCCAGTCGATGCTCGACGACTTCGAGCCGGGCGCCGCCCGGGCGGCGGTCCGCCTGACCATGACCGCCGGCTCCGGCGGTAGGGGCCTGGAGCGGCCGGCGGAGACCGAGCCGCACATCTTCGCCAGCGTGACCCCTTCGCCCAGACCGATCGGCGCGGTGAACCTGGTGACCAGCGAGGTGCGGCGCAATGAGGGCTCGCCCGCGTCCCGGCTGAAGACCCTGTCCTACATCGACAACGTGCTGGCCCGGTACGCGGCCTCGCCGGCCGAAGCGTTGCTGCTCAACAACCGCCAGGAAATCGCCTGCGCCGCGTCGGCCAACATCTTCTGGGTGCGCGGCGGCAAGCTGTTCACGCCCCACCTCGATTGCGGGGTGCTCAACGGGATCATGCGCCAACAGGTGCTGGCCATGGCCGAAGTCGAGGAGGTCCGGGCGCCCCGGGCCATGCTCGAGGGGGCCGACGCGGTGTTCCTGACCAACAGCCTCGTCGGCGTGCGGCCGGTGGCCACCCTGGACGGCGCGCCGCTGCGCACCCACCCCTTCGTCGAGCGGCTGATCACCGCGCTGGCGGACGTCAGTTAGTCTTGGCGACCTTGTCGGACTTGCGCGGCCGCAGATAGAACTTGCGCGAGAAGGTCACCGCGTTGGGCATCATCAGATCGACCGGGGAGTCATAGCTGTAGGTCACCTCCGACATCACCACGCTCTGACCGGCGGAAATGACGCCGCTGGGAATGCCGGTCACGGTCGAGCCGGTGGTCAGGGCGGTCAGGCCGTCGCCGCTGCTCCAGTCGACCTTGGCCACGCCGGCGCTGTCGGCGGTGACGCTGCTGACCCGCATTTTCAGGGTGGTGGTCGAGTAGGGCGACATGATCGTCGAGGCGATCGAGAAGATGTCGGTGATGTCCGAACTGCTGACGCTGGACGACTGCGATACCAGGTCGCCGATGGCCGAGGCGGCGTGGGCCGCCTTGCGCTCGGCCAGCAGGGCCTGGGTGATCTCGGCCATGCCGAAGTAGGACGCCACCATGGCCGGGGCGATCAGGGCGAATTCCACCGCTGAAACACCGCGGCGATCCCGGCCAAGCTTTCTCAGGAAGCTGATCATGACGCGTACGGCTCATTGCGGAAGGTCGCGGTGGCCGAGATCAGCCGCTTGCCGTTGGCCAGATTCTTGAGCCCGGGGTTCATCAGCGGCGCCATCAGGCCCCACTCGTAGTAGACGCGAACCAGGACGATCGATTCGGAGTCGCCGGCGGAGAACTGCGTCTTGGTGTCGTCGAACGCGCCGTTGGTCGTCGGGTCGGTGGTGGTCACGCCGGCGAAGGTCGCGAAGGTCCGCACGTCCACGTGCAGGGCGCTCGAGCAGTCCGTGCCCAGCCAGCTCATTTCATCACAGACCGAGGTCTTGAAGGTCGAGGCGGTTCCGCCGGAAGACTGCAACTCGCCGGTGCGGATCTTGCGCGAGGCTTCCTCGACGGCGTTCTCCAGGGTGGTCGAGACCAGGAACACCAGGCCCAGGTCGAGAATGCCGAACATCAGTGCCAGGAACGGCGTGGCGACGATGGCGAACTCGACGGCTGTCGCCCCTTCCCGCGCGCGGCGGAAACGGCTCAGGAATCCTGTCGGTTTGCGGGCCGATCTGGCCATGGTCGGGACTGCCTCTACCCTCGGGCCGGCCGACAATAGCGGGTCGTCCCTAACCGTCGGTTTATCGGGCCGGCTACTGGGGCGCCGCCGCCTTGGCCGCCGTCGCCGCGGCCGCGGCCCGCTCCGGGTAGGTGGTGTAGGGGCCGGACCACTGGCTGTAGACGCCGGAACCGGAATCCCGCTCGCCCGGCATTGGCGTGCGTTCGCAGCGCGGCGAGCAGGCGTAGTTGTAGACGTCCGGTCCCCGGTAGAAGGAGATGCGGCCGTCGTCCGAGGCCGAGACCACGATCTGGCGATCAAGGATGGTGCGCCCGCGGGCGTCGAGCACCACAATGTTGGTCACGCCGTAGGCCTTGCCCATGACGATCAGGTTGCGGCCGTCGATGACGGTGACGTCGGCCACCGACGGGTTGCCGATGAACACATCCCGCGCCGGGGCCGGGAGAGCCACACGGGTGGCCTGGTCGATGCGCACCGGCATCCCCTGGGCCCGGGCCATGCCGCCCGAGACGAGGGTCGCGACGGCGGTGAGGAGAACCAGGAGGCGGCGCATGGCGGGGAACGGACCTTGTCTGCGGATGCCGCAGAGTCGGCGGGAATGGTCAACAAAGGCTGAAATTACGCCGCCCACGCGCGGGCGTGAATCTATAAGGACTTCGGAAGGTCCTCACGCGCCATGGTTAAGCGATGGTAATAGTAAATCAAAGTAAACCATAGAAAATTCTCTACAATTTTCTTCTGTTTACTGGCCATTAAACGCGCGGGCCTAGGGTGGCCTTGTTTTCGGGGGCGAGCAGGCCAAGCGGCTTGATCCCCTACCACCAGCTTGCTGACAGGAGATCTAGCAATGACCAAGTTCATGACCCGCTTCGCCAAGGATGAATCCGGCGCCACCGCCATCGAGTACGGCCTGATCGTCGCCCTCATCGCCGTCGTCATCATCACCGCAGTGACCACGCTCGGCACCAAGCTCAACACCGCCTTCACCACCATCAACGGCAAGCTGACGTAATCCACGTCTACTTCACCGTCGAAAGCAGTAGGCCGCGGAGCGATCCGCGGCCTTTCTGTTTTCCGGTTCCACGGACCATCCGGCCCGAAATGGGCAACGATTTCCGGGCGAGAATCCCCGCCACCCCCGACGCCTCAACCAACGATTCACGTTCGCCGGACATAGTCCGTTCGAAGGCCCGGCGCGTCATTTCGTCGCCGACGCCGGAGCCCAAAGTCGCAATCGATCCGATCGGTGGTTGAAACGCCGGTCTCCAGAAGGGAGCTACCAAATGACGAAGTTCATGACGCGTTTCGCCAAGGATGAATCCGGCGCCACGGCCATCGAGTACGGCCTGATCGTGGCCCTCATCGCGGTGGTGATCATCACCGCCGTCACCACGCTCGGCACCAAGCTCAACACCGCCTTCACGACGATCAACAGCAAGCTGACCTAGACCCGATCCGATCGCCGAAAACGGGGAGCCGCGGAGACATCCGCGGCTCTTCGCGTTTGGGGCCCGGCTTTCTTCACCCGCGTCAATCATCGGTTCACTCAGGCGCGAGAGAGTCGGACCAAAGGCTCCCCGCGGATTTCCATGCTTCATCTGCTCCAGATCGCCCTGCTGTTCGTGTTTCCGGCCCTGGTCATCGTCGGCGCCATGCGGGACGCCGTCAGCTTCACCATTCCCAACTGGATCTCGATCGCGCTCGCCGTCGCCTTCTTCCCCGCGGCCCTGGCCATGGGCGCCGACGCCGGCCAGATCGGCCTGGCCGTCCTCATCGGACTGGGCGCGCTGGTCGCCGGCATGGGCATGTTCGCCGTCGGCTGGATCGGTGGCGGCGACGCCAAGCTGTTCGCCGCGGCCGGTCTGTGGATGGGCCTTGGCGCCCTGCTCCCCTATCTGCTGGTGACCGCCCTGGCGGGCGGCGCGCTGGCGGTGATGCTTCTGGCCCTGCGATCGGTGTGGCTGCGCCCCCTGGCGGTGCGCGGCCCCGGCTGGATCGGCCGGCTGGCGACCCCGGGCGAGAACGTGCCCTACGGCATCGCCATCGCCTTTGGCGCCCTGGCGGCGTTTCCGGAGAGCCTGCTGAGCACGCTCCTTCGCGCGGCCTCTTAAGGCCCGGCTTAGGCCGGCGTTAACCATGCCGGCCGAAAAGGTGGGCTGCCGCCAGAATGGCCGGAGACGAATCGCCCGCGCGCCCAGGCCAGACCGGTCGGGCCTGAAACAGTTTCACCCCTCCCGGGGGCAGTCCGAGTACCATGAGCGCCGTCCGCCTGTTCATCCTGGTGATCGCCGCAATCGCCGCCATCGCGCTGGCGTTTGTCGTGCGGGGCGCCTTTGCGCCCAAGACGCCGGAAGCGACAACGGCCGCCACGGCGCCGACCGCGGCGGCGCCCGCCGGGGCGCCGATGGTCAAGGTGCTGGTGGCGAGCCACGATCTTCCCGTCGGCGCGCGCCTGACCGCCGCCGACATGAGCTGGCAGGACTGGCCGGCCGCCAACCTCAACGCCGCCTTCATCACCGACGGCCAGGGTCCCCAGACGGCGCCCACCGGCGCGGCTGCCGTGGCGAAGAAGGCGTCCGACGCGGCCAACAACATGTTCGGCGGCGCGGCCATGTCCTCGATCGTCGGCGCCGTGGTCCGAGAGCCTTTGCTGTCGGGCGAGCCGATCATCGCCCGCAAGATCGTCAAGTCCGGCGCCGGCAACTACCTCTCGGTGGTCCTTTCGCCGGGCATGCGCGCCATCGCCGTGCCCGTCACCGTCGATAGCGCCGCCGGCGGATTCATCATGCCGGGCGACCGGGTCGATGTCCTGCTCAGCCGTGACGCCGGCGAGAAGGGCATGGTCACCGGAACGGTCCTGCGCAACCTGCGGGTCCTGGCCATCGACCAGGCCGTCGAACCGGCCAAGGACGCCAAAACCATTGTCGGGGCGGTCGCCACGCTAGAGGTCGCGTCCGGCGACGCCGAGCTGATGGCCGACGCCCAGGCCCAGGCCAGGAAGGGCGGGTCCCTCGTTCTGGCCCTGCGCGCCTACACCGACGCCGGCGCGCCCGCCGGCGGCGGTGGATCCGGTCCCAGCGGCCCCGGTCGCGTGGTCCGGGTCCACCGGGCCGGCCAAGCCAGTGAAGTGACGGTGTCGCGATGAGCAAGTCCCGCGTCCTGAAGGCCGCTCCCGCCCTCCTTGCCGCCGCCCTGGTCCAGGCCGCGGCGCCGGTGGCGTCGGCCCAGACCCTGCCGGTGCAGGCCGCCAGCCTCGCCGGCGGGCCCGGTTCGGGACCGACCACGGTGCGCGTCGATCTCGGCGCCGGCGGCGCTTCACAGAACCTGTCCCTGCCCCGTGGCAAGTCGGCGGTGATCGAGCTGCCGGTCGATGTGCGCGACATCCTGATCACCAACCCGGCGGTGGCCGACGCCGTGCTGCGCTCGCCGCGGCAGATCTATGTGCTGGGGATGACGTCGGGCGTGACCGACGCGATCCTGTTCGACGCGTCCGGCCGCCGCATCCTGTCCCTGAACATCCGGGTCGACGCTGACCTCGGGGCGCTTGCCGCGACCATCAACCGCGTGCTGCCGGGCTCCCGCGTGCAGGTCGAGCCGATCGGCGACGCGGTGATCCTGACCGGCATGGTCGCCAATGCCAGCGACGCCCTCAAGGCCGCGCAGATCGCCGCCACCTACGTGGCCAAGCCCGAGCAGGTGCTGAACATGCTCGGCATCGCCGGCAAGGACCAGGTGATGCTCCGCGTGCGGGTGGTCGAGGTTCAGCGCAGCGTCATCAAGCAGCTGGGGGTCAACCTCAACGCCATCCTGCAGCAGGGCAGCGGCGCCATCACCCTGGCGCAGACCGCCGCCTTCAGCATCAACGGCTCCCTCGGCGGCGGCGTCACCGCCGGCGGGACCTACACCGGATCGAACACGCCCGCCGACAGCCTGACCGGCTCGATCCGCGCCTTCGAGCGCGTGGGCCTGGTGCGCACCCTGGCCGAGCCGAACCTGACGGCGGTGTCCGGCGAGGCGGCCAAGTTCCTCGCCGGCGGCGAGTACCCGGTCCCGGTCAACCAGGACGCCAGCAATGGCTCGGTGACGGTCGAGTACAAGCCCTTCGGCGTGGGCCTCGCCTTCACCCCGGTGGTCCTCTCCGGCGGTCGCATCTCGCTGAAGATCTCCACCGAGATTTCCGAGCTGACCACCCAGGGCGCCTTCACCCTCGGCAGTTCGAGCAGCGGCACCAGCCTGACCATCCCCGCCCTGACGGTTCGCCGGGCCGAGACCTCGATCGAACTGCCCTCCGGCGGCTCGATGATGATCGCCGGCCTGATCCAGCAGACGACCCGCGAGAACCTCGACGCCCTGCCCGGCGTCGGATCGGTGCCGATCATCGGCTCGCTGTTCCGCTCGCGCGACTTTCTCTCGGGCGACACCGAGATGGTGGTCATCGTCACCGCCTATATCGTCGATCCGAACAACCCTGGGGCCTTCCAGACCCCGGCGGACGGACTGCAGGTCGCCGGCGACGCCGAAACCATCCTGTTCGGCAAGCTGAACAGGACCGTTGGCGCGCCGGCGGGGGCCAACGCGGGGC
>JACRBD010000046.1 GCA_016234625.1 Caulobacterales bacterium
CCGGTGGTTGTCCTTCATCACGCCGTTCACGTGGTGCACATACATCCCCTCCACCACGATGTGCCGCGCCCGCCCATACTCGTCCAGCCACACGTCCACCCCCCGCCGCATCGCCTCCCCCTCCCCCCAATTCGTCACTTCAATGCCCCGCAACTCCACCCACTCCATGTTCTTCAGCACCACCGCGTCTTCAAACTTCCCGTTCCCATCGATCCGCGCCCGCCCCTTCCCTTCACTCTCAATCACCACCGGCCGGCCCGCCGCGCCCCTCCCCTTCGGCGCCAGTTGCCCCTCCCACCTGCACCCGCCCTGCAGCAGCACCCTGTCCCCCGCCTGCAACTCCAGCGCGTTGATCTTCGACAAAGGCTCCCCGCACCCCACCCGGGACGTCTCCCCCCCCGCCCCACCCCACCCGCGGGGGGAGGGAGGCGGTTAGGCGGTCGTGAGTTCGGAACTCACCGACGCGAAGGCCCAGTCGAGCCAGGGCGTCAGGGCCTCGATGTCGGCGGTCTCGATGGTCGAGCCGCACCAGATGCGCAGGCCGGGAGGCGCCTTGGCGTAGCCGCCGATGTCGTAGGCGGCGCCTTCCTTCTCCAGCACCGAGGCCAGCTTCTTGGCGAAGTCGGCCTGGGCGTCGGCGGGCAGGGCGGCGATCGCCGGGTCCACCACCTTGAGGCAGACGCTGGTGTTGGAGCGCTGCGAGGCCTCCTCGGCGAGGAAGTCGACCCACGGCGTGCGCATCACCCAGGCCGCCAGGGCGGCGGCGTTGGCGTCGGCGTGGCTGTGCAGGGCGGCCAGGCCGCCCTGGGCGGTGGCCCAGTCCAGCGCGTCAAGGTAGTCCTCCACGCAGAGCATCGAGGGGGTGTTGATCGTCGCACCCTCGAAGATGCCGGCATTGAGCTTGCCGCCGTCGGTCATGCGGAAGAGCTTGGGCATCGGCCACGGCGGGCTGTAGCTCTCCAGCCGGGCCACGGCGCGGGGCGACAGGATCAGCACGCCATGGGCGGCCTCCCCACCGAGCGCCTTCTGCCAGCTGTAGGTGACCACATCGAGTTTCGGCCAGTCGAGCTGCTGCGCGAACGCGGCGCTGGTGGCGTCGCAGATGGTCAGGCCTTCGCGGTCAGCGCTGATGAAGTCGGCGTTCGGGACGCGCACTCCGCTGGTGGTGCCGTTCCAGGTGAACACCAGGTCGGCGTCAGGGCGGACTTTCGCCAGGTCGGGCAGCTGGCCGTAGGGGGCGCTCAGCACCTCCACGTCCGGCAGCTTGAGCTGCTTGGTCACGTCGGTGACCCAGTCCTTGCCGAACGATTCGAAGGCCAGCAGCTGCACGGGGCGCGGCCCCAGCAGCGACCACAGGGCCATCTCGACCGCGCCGGTGTCGGAGCCCGGGACGATGCCGATCAGATAGTCGGCCGGAACCTCCAGCACCTCGCGGGTGCGGTCGATGGCCAGCTTCAGCTTCGCCTTGCCGGGCTTGCCGCGATGCGAGCGTCCGAGGACGGCGTCTTCGAGGGTTTGTGGGGTCCAGCCGGGTCTCTTGGCGCACGGGCCTGAAGAGAATTGCGGGCGCGCCGGGCGCAAAACCGGCTTCTGCGGAGTCGTGGTCACTGCGATGTCTCCCATCCTTGCAGATGGACTGCGCCCCGTTGGGAGGGCGTGGCCCGCCGCTGAGAAACCCGATTTTGTTGCGCCGCACAAGCGGAGTTTTTCTGACGCAACCAACAGGAACCGCTGGCGCCGCGCGGACGGGGGTCTTACCTCCGGCCCCTGGCAGGGGGATCACGGGTGCAGTCGAGGGCGCGGATAGACTGGGTGGTGCTGGGCTTTCTGGTGATCATCTGGGGCTCGGCTTTCGCCGGGCTGAAGATCGCCGTGGGCGGCATCCATCCCTTCTGGGTCTCGGCCATCCGCCTGTGGGTCGCCACCCTGACCCTGTGGGTGATCAGCGCCATGCGCGGCGAGCAGTTGCCGACGTTCAGCCTGGCGAAGGGCTCGTCCTGGCCGGCCTACGCCATGCTCGGGCTGGTGGGATTCGCCCTGCCGTTCTTCATGTTTTCCACGGCCGCCAAGAGCCTGCCGAGCGCGATCAACGCCATCTGCAACGGCGGCTCGCCGGTGTTCACGGTAGTGATGGCGCATTTCCTGTTGCAGGACGAGAAGCTGACGCCGCGCCGCGCCGCCGGGGTGGTGCTGGGATTCGCCGGCCTGCTGACGCTGGTCTGGCCGCGGCTGACCAGCGGCGCGGCACTCGAGACCGGCGCCCTGGGCCTGGCGATCGGGGCGGCGGTATTTTACGCCGCGTCGAACATCATGGCCCGCAAGGCGCCGCACGTCAGCTCCCTCACGGGCGGGCTGATGATGTGCATCACCGGCGCGGTGTTCGCCACGGTCGGGGCGCTGGTCCTCGAGGGACCGCCGGCGATGCCGGCGATGACCCCGCTGATGGTTACGGTCGTGCTGGGAATCTTCTCCAGCGGCATCGGCACGGTCGGCTGGGTCTGGTTGCTGCAGCGGCGGGGCGCGGTGTTCACCAGCATGACCGTGTACCTGCTGCCGATCTGGGCGCTGATCCTGGGCCTGGGGCTGATGCACGAGCGGCCGGGCTGGAGCGCCTTCGCGGCCCTGGCGCTGATTCTGTCCGGCGTCGCGCTGACCACGGCGCCCG
>JACRBD010000047.1 GCA_016234625.1 Caulobacterales bacterium
GAACAGGCCTTCCGGCTTCTCGCCGGCCGGCGCCGCGCGGCGCTCCAGGCGGGCGGCGAAGAGGGCGGCCTGGCGGTCACGCTGGGCGCCGCCGGCGCTGGTGAAGGGGTCGTGGCGCTCGGCCACCGACAGGGCGGAGGGATCCATACGGTCCACCACCCGTTCCAGAGAGGCGTCCGAATAGCTGCCCGAGGCCACGTCGGCGATCTCGGACACGCGGTGGTGCTGGTCGGCGGCCTGCGCCATGCCGCCCATCAGGTAGGCGGCGCCGACGATCGCGCCGCAGGCCGTGCCGACGAACGATCCCGTCAGAACGACGCTCGTCAGCGCGCGCACGGGCGCCCGCGTCTGGGATGGGAATGACAAGAATTTCGTGTCCTGTGCGACGAGAGCGGTTTGCCCCCCGACAATCACCTCAAAAGACGCCAGCGCGATCCGATGAGATGTGGATTCGGCCGGTTCACGAAATGGCCAAATTCCTGCTTGTGGCCGGTCTTCTAGACTCAAAGACCTTGATTCGCAAGCGATTGCTGCACCGCAGCATACTTGACCTATGCCTGCCCCAACTCCGATCGCCGCGAACCGTTTCCCTGCAAGGGATAGAGCCAATGAGTCAAAAACGCCGCACCGCGGGAAGAATCGCGTCCCGGGCGAGCGCCGGTGGCGGCGAGGGGAACCACCCCCCTCGCCGCCCGTTGCTCTGCCGACCCGCCCGACCGGGCGATCCTCACGAGGTATGATCATGCGAATCCGTTCGACCGCCACCCTGGCCCTGATCGCCTTCGCCGGCGCCGGCCTGGCCGCCTGTGGTCACAACATGGAACAGCGGGCCGCCACCGGTGCGGTCGCCGGCGCTGTCGTCGCGGGACCTCCCGGTGCTGTCGTCGGCGCCGCCGCCGGCGCGGTGATCAACGAGGCCAGCAAGCCCAACAAATAAGGCAGTCGTTGCCAGCCGGGCGTTCCGGAGTCACCATCCTCGCCACGACAACCCTTGTGGCGAGGCGAGGATGAAGCGCGGACTCTTTCTGATCGCCGCCGTGACGCTCGGCATGGCGACTTCGGCCACCGCCGGCGACAGGATTTACCGGGGCGGCACGATGCTGACCGAGGACATCGCCGGTCAACCCTACTGGGCCGTGCAGGCGCAGTGCGCTGGCGTCTATGGGGCCGCCAGCAGCTACCTCGCCGACAAGGGCGACGCAGACGGCGCGGCGACGGCCAAGGCCATGGGCGTGGCCTTCTTCCGTGACGCCGTCGAACGGGTGATGAAGGATCGCGGCGTAGCCAGGCCGGCCGCGATCGAAGCGCTTAGCCCGACAGTCATCTCCGGACGCGCCAAGACCCTTGAGGCGCTTCAGGCCGAAGGGGATGGTCCCAATTCCAAATGGAACTACGCCCGCAGCGCCTGTCTCGACATGAGGGAAACCTACCGCGCCAACTAGCCGCTTGACCACGCGCCCGCGGCGGGCCTGACTGCCCCGAAGGTCGCCTCCGGGGAGTAACATGCGTTTTCGGTCTGTCCTGGTCACCCTGACCGCCCTGACGGCGATCTCGTCCGCCGCGCCCGCCACCGCCCAGTCGATCGGCCGTCAGATGGACCTGCTCAAGCTGGAGCAGCAGGCGGCCGAGACCATCAGCGCCCTGGTCGACAGCGACTTCAAGGCCTGCGAGACCGAGCTTCCCGACCTGCGGGTGATCATGAACGATCCGCGGTTCGACCGCATGAGGACGGAGGTCCGCCGGCCGTTCCTGTTCTCGGTGATCCTCTGCGCCGAGATCAAGGACCGGCCCCTTGGCCTGGCCGCCGCCCGCAAGCTGGAGCCGATCGCCGTCGAGCCGATGGAGATCGGGGCGGTGCAGACCATCCAGATCTCCGACGCCCTCGAGCGCGACGCCATGGCCGACGCCACGCGCCGCTTCCTCAAGCTGATGGACGCCCAGCCCGAGGTGGTGGCCGGCTGGCGGCCAGGGATGATCAACGCCTTCACCGACTACCTCGACGACGATCCAGACCTGGCCCTGACGGCCCTGCAGCGGATCACCAGCTTCGCCTGGACGGACCCGGAGAGCCTGCGCGCCAGCCGCAACGAATGGGGCCTGGCCTACGGCTCGCAGCTGGGAGACCGGGGCAAGGCGGCCGAGGCCGCCAAGGCCGTGGCCCAGGCCGATGAGCCCCGGGTGCTGATGTACGTGGCCGCCGACCGCCGCTTCTCCGCCGTCTGGGACACGCCCGGCCGGTTCGACTGGACCGCCCTGGTGGAGGCGAACCTGACCCGCGCCCGCGCCGACATGGAGGCCAGGCCCGAGAGCCTGGCCCCGGTGCGCGAGCTGATGTCGTCCCTGCGGGCCCTGGCCCGCTACGACGAGGCCATCCAGGTCGGCGAGGCCTTCCGCGCCCGACTGCAGGACGGCGAGGAATTCCAGGACCGCGAGGAACAGGGCGACTGGATTCTGATCCTGCTCGGCCACAGCTACCTCGACACCGGCAAGGTCAGGGAGGCAGAGGCGGCGTTCGACGAGGCCATCGGCTCGCCCGACGATGCCGAATCCTCCACCGACGCCCGGATCAACTGGGCTGGCCGCCTGCTCGATCTGGCCCGGCCAAGGGACGTGTTGAAGGTGCTGGACGGCATCGACCGCGACTATGTCACCGACTACGGCGAGGCCTGGATCGACTCGCAGCGGGCCTGCGCCCAGAGCGACATTGACGCCAAGGCCGCCGCCGCGACCCTTGAGACCCTGCGCAAGACGCGGGAGGAGAACCCCGGCGCCCTGAGCCAGGCCCTGATCTGCAACAACCGGCTGGACGAGGCCGCCGAGCTGCTGATCTGGCGACTGAAGACCCCCGAACACCGCGCCGGCGCCCTTGACCCGTTCTGGATCGCCAAGGCGCCGCCCTTTGTCCCCGCCTGGCTGGCCGAGTTCGAACGCCGCCGCCAGGCCCTGCTCGCCCGCCCCGACGTCCGCGCCGCTTTGGACAAGGTCGGCCGCCCGGTGACGACGCCCTTGGCGGGGGATTATTGGGGCGGGTTTTAGTCAACCGCCCCGAACACCTCGTCGAACAGGTCGATCATCGCCCGCCAGGAGCGCTGGTCGGCGACGGGGTCGTAGGCGAAGCCGGGGCGGTTGAGGCGGCCGATGTCGGGGTTGGTGAAACTGTGGCCGGCGCCGCCGTAGACATGCATGCGCCAGTCGACGCCGGCGGCGGTCATCTCCCGCTCGAAGGCGATCCGCTGCTCGGGCGGGATGATCGGGTCGTCGCAGCCGATGGCGGTGAGAATCTTGCCCTTGATGTTGGCCGCGTCCTGCGGCCGGGCCGTGCCCAGGCCCGAGTGGAAGCCCACCGCCGCCTTGAGATTCGCCCCGGTCCGGGCCAGCTCCAGCGAGGTGGTCCCGCCGAAGCAGTAGCCGATCGCCGCCAGCCGGTCCGGGTCGGTCTGGGGTTGGCCGGCAAGCACGCCCAGCGCGGCCGTGGCCCGTGCCCGTATGCCGGTCGGATCGGCCATCCAGCCGCCGATGAAGGTCATCGCCTGGCTGATGTCGGCCAGCGGCTGGCCGTCGCCGTAGTAGTCCATGGCGAAGGCCACGTAACCGAGCCCGGCCAGCCGCTTGGCGACGTTTTTCGAATGGTCCATCAGCCCGCCGCCCTCGTGGCAGACCAGCACGCCGGGCCGCTTGCCCGACTGGCGCTCTTCCACCGCCAGCATGCCGACCATGCGGACGCCGTCGGCCTCGTAGGCGATGTCTTCGATCTTCATGGTCGCTCCCCTGTTTGGCCTTACGAGGCTCGGCTTTGTCTCACCCGTTCAGCACGGATGACGAAGAGCCCTGAAGACCTTGATGGAATTGGAGCTCCGGCGGGAGTCCTGGTCAAGGACGACCCCTGCGGGGTCGCCGCTCCGCGGCCGCGAAGCGGTCCTTGAGCAGGCCTCCCGCCGGAGCAAAACTGGCCGTCAAGACATCAGGGCGCGGCCCGCCTTCAAACGGCCGGCGGCGAACCTCGCGGCTCAATACAACGTCCCGTCCTTGTGCCGGTAGCCCTCGCCGCCCGGGTGGATGCGCAGGTCGATGTCGGGATAGTCGACCCACTCCGTCGCCTCGTTGGTCGGGTTGCCGACCTGCAGCAGCACCGCCTCGGCGCCCGAGCGGTTCTGCAGGTGATGGCCGTTGGCGACGCCGGCCTTCCAGGCGGCGCAGTCGCCGGCCCGCAGGACGGTCTCGCCCTCGTCCTCGACCAGCACCACCTCGCCGGAGACGACGAACACGAACTCGTCCTCGTCCAGATGCCAGTGCCGCTGGCTCGACCACTGACCGGCGGGCAGGGTCAGCAGGGTGATCCCCACCAGCTCCAGCCCGGCCGCCCTGGCCAGCTCCAGCCAGACGCGGTTCTTGCACGGCGCGTTCAGCGGCGGCGGATAGCCGGATCCGGACCGGCGGGGCGCCGTGGCGAGGTCGATCTTGGGCATGGGCGGGCTCCTGTGTCGCCGCCGATCCTAGCCGAGCCCGCCGACATGAGCACCGGCGCCCGTGCAGGCTGCTGACAGCGGATGGCGGCAGCGAGACAAGCGCGGCCGGCGGTGTAAACTCAGCCCCATGACCGGACAGACCCTGCACCTGCGGATCATCCTCGTCGTCCCGCCGGCCGGGGTGCTCTATGCCCTGCAGGACGGGGAAGCGCCGGTGGGTCAGGTGATGGCCGACGGCGGCGACCTGTCGCTGGATGTATCCGTGCGCTTCGTCGAGGACGACAAGGGCGTGCGCTACCTCGGCCCCTTCGTGAAGAACCAGGGCGGCCGACGGTTCGTATACTTCCGGGTCGGGACATCCGCCGGCCAGCATGACTCGCCCTGGAGCCGCCGCGGCAAGGTCTGGCTGGAGGATATCCCCGTCGCCCTGGCCCGCGAGGCGGCCGCCGCCGGCCGGCGACTGGAGGCGCGCTTTCCCGGAACCGGCAAGGACGGCAGTCCCAGCTGCGCCACGGTCCGGCCGATCGACGGGTGGGGTTGGGCGGGCTGAGGCCAGCCCCCTGCCGCCACCCCACCGCCAGTCTGCTGACACCAGCCTGTCAGCAGGCGCCCCTAGCCATGCCCGGTCCCGCGACCTACCTTCCCGGTCATGGCCCGTTCCCCCGAGATCATGGCAGGCGTCGAGGACGTCAGCGCCGCCTTCGTGCATGACCTGGCCAACGCCAACACTCCGGCCAGCTGGGCCCCGCACCGCCCCGCGCGGCCGGCCAAGTCCGAGGGCGGCATCCCGTTCCGGCTGGTCAGCGACTACGAGCCGGCCGGCGATCAGCCGACGGCGATCCGCGACCTGGTCGAGGGCATAAACGCCCGCGAGCACGACCAGGTGCTGCTGGGCGTCACCGGCTCGGGCAAGACCTTCACCATGGCCCAGATCATCGCCGAGACCCAGCGGCCGGCCCTGATCCTGGCCCCCAACAAGACCCTGGCCGCCCAGCTCTACAGCGAGTTCAAGAGCTACTTCCCCGACAACGCGGTGGAGTATTTCGTCAGCTACTACGACTACTACCAGCCCGAGGCCTACGTCCCGCGCACCGACACCTTCATCGAGAAGGACTCCAGCCGCAACGAACAGATCGACCGCATGCGCCACAGCGCCACCCGGGCGATCCTCGAGCGGGACGACGTGATCATCGTCGCCTCGGTCAGCTGCATCTACGGCATCGGCTCGGTGGAGACCTACACGGCCATGACCTTCCAGCTGGAGGTCGGCCAGACGCTCGACGACCGCCAGCTGGTCGCCGACCTGGTGGCCCAGCAGTACAAACGCAACGACGCCAGCTTCGAGCGCGGGACCTTCCGCAAGCGCGGCGACACCATCGAGATCTTCCCCGCCCACTACGAGGACCGCGCCTGGCGCGTCGGCCTGTTCGGCGACGTGATCGAGACCATCCAGGAGTTCGACCCGCTCACCGGCCGCAAGACCGCCGACCTGCCGCTGGTGAAGATCTACGCCAACAGCCACTACGTCACCCCGCGCCCGACGCTCAACCAGGCCATCACCCACATCAAGAGCGAGCTGAAGGAGCGCCTCGACTGGATGGTCGCCAACGGCAAGCTGCTCGAGGCCCAGCGCCTGGAACAGCGCACCCGCTTCGACATCGAGATGATCGAAACCACCGGCAGCTGCGCCGGCATCGAGAACTACAGCCGCTACCTGACCGGCCGCCGGCCGGGCGAGCCGCCGCCGACCTTCTTCGAATACATCCCCGACAACGCCCTCCTCTTCACCGACGAGAGCCACCAGACGGTGCCGCAGATCGGGGCCATGTACCGCGGCGACTACCGCCGCAAATGGACCCTGGCCGAGTACGGCTTCCGCCTGCCCAGCGCGCTGGACAACCGCCCGCTCAAGTTCGAGGAGTGGGGGGCCATGCGGCCGCAGACCGTCCACGTCAGCGCCACCCCCGGCCCGTGGGAGATGGACAAGGCCGGCGGCGTGTTCGCCGAACAGGTCATCCGCCCCACCGGCCTGATCGACCCGCCGGTGGAGGTCCGCCCGGTCCAGAAGGAGGGCGCCAGCCAGGTCGACGACGTCATCGCCGAAGCCCGCGACATGGCCGCCCGCGGCTACCGCACCCTGGTCACGGTCCTGACCAAGAAGATGGCCGAGGACCTGACCGAATACATGCACGAGCAGGGCCTGCGCGTGCGTTACATGCACAGCGACGTGGACACCCTCGAACGGATCGAGATCATCCGCGACCTGCGCCTGGGCGCCTTCGACATCCTGGTGGGCATCAACCTGCTGCGGGAGGGGCTGGATATTCCGGAGTGCGGTCTGGTGGCCATCCTGGACGCCGACAAGGAAGGCTTCCTGCGGTCGGAGACCTCCCTGATCCAGACCATCGGCCGCGCCGCGCGCAACGTCGATGGCCGGGTTCTTCTGTACGCGGACAAAATCACCGGCAGCATGGAACGCGCGCTGGGCGAAACAGACCGCCGCCGCCGCAAGCAGCAGGCCTATAACGCCGAACACGGCATCACCCCCGAAAGCATCCGCAAAAACATCGGCGATATTCTGGCCAGCGTGTATGAGAGGGATCATTTCAATATTGCAACGGGTGCGGACGATGTGGCGCATCTGATAGGCGGCAATCTGAAGGCGCACCTGGCGGAACTGGAAAGACAGATGCGCGCCGCCGC
>JACRBD010000045.1 GCA_016234625.1 Caulobacterales bacterium
CGGCCGCTGCGGGCTCAGCCTGCCGCTGCTGCTGCGCGGCGAGGCGCTCGAACTGCACCACCGGCGCGAGCGCTCGGTGCGGGTGCTGCGCCCCGGCGGCGCGCGCGGGCCGCTGGCGGCCGGCTGCCTGAGCGTGCTCGCTGGCCTTGCCGGCACCGACGCCATGCCCTGCCTGGATGGCTGGATCCTGGCGGTCGAGGACGTCGACGAGCGCCCCTACCGCCTCGACGGCTACCTCGCCCAGCTGCACCTGTCGGGCGCCCTCGACGGGCTGATTGGCCTGGTGGGCGGCGCCTTCGCCCACGACCGCCACCGCCACGACTGGGGCCCCACCGCCGACGAGGTGCTGCACTCCTGGGCCGAGCGCCTGGGCGTGCCCTGCCTGTCGCGCCTGCCCTTCGGCCACATCGAGGACCACTACGCCCTGCCCCAGGGCCGCGAGACGGAACTGGAATGCGCCGCCGACGGGAGCTGGCGGCTGGGGTTTGCGCAGGGGGACACCGCCATCGCCTGAAACGAGAAGGATGCGTGGCCCCAGCCCCGAAAGCACACAGATGGATTGCGCATACACAAGCGAGTGCAAAAGACAGCTGGAGGAGATGTTTGATTTAGATCAATGCGGCCGCGAGGAATACATGGTCGCCTTGGCACAGTTCGGGGTGCATGGCGAAGAGACGAAGGCGATTGGGAAAAGGCTCTATCAATTGGGATCTGATAACATGGTGAAGCTGGAGCAGGTGATAGAATGCATTGGCTGGCCAGAGCGCAGCAAGGTTGGGAACAAGGCGGCTGATGCCGCGTTTCTTGTGATTCAACACGCCACCCACGGCGATAGAGTGAAGTACATCGATGTGTTCAGGAAGGCTGCGAGGATCGGCGAAGCAAGCCTGTCCGATCTGGCCCTGCTCGAGGATCGGATTCTTGTTGGGGAAGGGAGGAAGCAACGATACGGAACTCAGTACAGGCGCGGGTTGGATGGCCGGTTGGAGATTGAGACAATCGAAGATCCGGCAAACGTAAACGCATATCGCAAAGAAATGGGATTGAATTCGTTGGAGGAACAAAACGAAGAGATGTTTCGCCAATTTCTGCGATAAGTGTCATGTCGCGAGACGCGTCACCTGACCCGGCGCTATCAGCCAATTGCTGGGGCCACAGTAATCCTGCGGTGGACATAAACGGACCACGCTACCTTGTTCAGAGTACCCATCCGATAACGCCTCGATGAAACTAGCTCCCGGTCACCCAGTCTGTGGTCCAGGAGGTGTCCATGGGTACCGGAACGCCAGCAGAGGTAAGCCAGACCAGACGTCGATGCTCATTTGATGAGGCCCAGGCGCTGGTGGGGCAGTGGCGCGCCAGCGGTGAGGGGAAGGAGTCGTGGTGCCGAGCACGTGGGCTGAAGCGCTCGACGCTGTGGTCCTGCCTGAAGCGGGTCGCCCATGCCGAGCGAGTAGCCTCGAGTGTGCCCGCCGCAGGCTTCATCGCCATGGAGGCTCGAGCCCCATCACCCGAACCAGCCGCCACGGCGCCCTCGCTGGTGGTCGAGGTGGCTGGCGGCCTGCGCATCATCGGATTGGATGTGACCCGAGCGGTGGCTGTGGTGCAGGCCCTGCGCGCGTCGATGTCATGATCACGTTGGGGCCACGTCGGCTCTGGCTCTACGGCCAGCCGGTCGACATGCGCAAAGGCATCGACGGATTGGCGACCCTGGTCACAACCTATCTGGGTCGGGAGGTGCTGACCGGCGACGTATTCCTGTTCGTAGGCCGGGATCCCTCGCGGTTGAAGCTGCTGTGCTGGGACCGGGACGGCTTCTGGTTGGCGACCAAGCGGCTGTCCCAGGGTCGGTTCCAGGTGCCCCGTGGCAGCGATAGCCAGGGCCGCCCCTCCGCCATCGAACTGACGGCGAGCGAGTGGCAGCTCATCCTGGACGGGATTGTGGTGCGGAACCGCCTGGTCCTGCCCCGTCTCGGCCGCGGCCCGGGGGGTTGACAGGCCTCATAGAATGCCGGCGTGCTCACGCCCACGACCGGTTTCATCTCGCTGGAAGACGAGGTCCGTATCCTCCGTCAGCGGGTACAGGACAGCGAGGCGGTGATCCAGTCGCTGGAGCAGAAGAACGCTTGGCTGACCAAGGTGGTGTACGGCCCGCGCAGCGAACGCCGGCCGGTCGACCAGGACCACGGTGAAGCCAAGCAGGCGTCCTTCTTGGCGGCGCCGGTGGAGGCGGTGGCAGTGGTTGCTCTGCCCGCCGCAGCACCGGCAAAAGCGGCGGGGGACGCGGAACCATCCCAGGACCACGAGAAGGCGGTCCGCAACGCCAAGAAGGGGCGTGGCCCTGACGGGAAGAAGAAGGCGCGCAACGGCGGTGGTCGGCGGCCAGTAAACCGGTCGCTGCGGCCGGTGGAGGTGCTGATCCCCGCCCCGGAAAGCGAGCGGGTGGCGGCGGACGGGACGCACCTGGTGCTTCTGGGCTATGAGATCAGCGAGCGCGAGGCGTACATCTTGGCGGAACTGGTGCGCGAGATCACCAAGCGCGAGCGCTGGGGTCTGCCCGACACCCGCGAGGTGGCCTACGTCGCGCCGCCGGCGCCGGCGATCGTGCCCAAGGGCAAGTACGCCGACACGGCGGTGGTCGAGGCGATGTACCGCAAGTACGTGATGCTGACCCCGTTCACGCGCATGCTCGCCGACTTCCACGCCATGGGGTCCGACCTGTCGGACGCCCAACTCTCAGACCTGGCCCGGCGCTTTGCCGAGTTCTTCAGCCCGGTAGCCGACGCGATCCGCGCCCAGGTGCTGGCGCGGGCCTTCGTCCACGTCGACGAGACTCCGTTGCCGACCCTGGACGGCCGGCGCACCATCTGGGCCTGGGTGGGCGGCAACCAGGCCTTCTTCCACATCGGCGGCCGGGGTGGCTGCGAACTGCGCCGGGTGCTGGGCCTGGACGGTGACGGAGACGACGACGACCCCGGACCTGGCGCCACCCTCGGCTGGGCATTCAGCCACTGGATGGCCGACGGCTACCGCCCCTACGACACCATCGCCGCCGAGGCCAGCATCACCCGCCTGTGCTGCTGGGCCCATGCCCGCCGCGATTTCCTGGTCCCGGCCGACGAGGGCGACCCCGTCGCCAAGGACCTCGTCGCCCGCATCCGCGCCCTCTACCAGGTCGAGAAGGAGGCCGGTATCGCCTGCTCCTGCGCCGGCCTCCACGGCGAGCAGGCCGACGCCGAGCGCCTGCGACGACGGCAGGTCGAGAGCCTACCCATCCTCGCCGGCATCCGCACCGCCTGCCTCGATGCTCTGCCCCGCTACGACCAGCGCAGCGCCGTGCACCAGGCGGTCAGCTACATCCTCGACCGCTGGCCAGCGCTCACCGCCTACACCACCCGGGGCGACCTGCCGATTGACAACAACCAGGCCGAGCGCGTCCTGCGCCCCATCGTCATCGGGCGCAAGAACTGGTACTTCGTCGGCAGCGAGGACGCCACCGCCTGGGCCGCCACCAACTTCACTCTCTTCGAAAGTTGCCGGCTCGCCAAGGTCGATCCGCGCGCCTGGCTGCGCGCGGTCATCGCTCGAATCCACGCCGGCGACCGGGACTACCCCGCCATGACGCCGGCGACCTATGCCGCCAAGGCGGCCGCCAAGACCTGATTGCCGGGCCGTGATGGCGTCATCGGAGCCTTACTGTTCAGAGGCGTTTCCGATGAACTCCCAATCCCGTTCCTGATCCCCCGGCGCTGCAAACAAGGCGCGCTCGCCCAGCACCAGCGTGCACGCCCCCCCGGCCGGATGGGGGTTGTGCGTTATGCCTTAAAAGGTATATGACCCAGCATGCCCTGGGTCGTCCTCATGTCGGCGGAGGTCGATGCGTGGCTGGGCGACCTCGTCGTAGCCCTTGGCGAGGACGATGGGGGCGGCCATGGCGCCGGCGTCGTATTTGAGCGCCACCGCGATGTGGGTGGGTTTGGTGCCGCAATCATCGAACGGACAACGGCTTGAACCGACCGGGCCGACCATCCCGATCCCTAAGCCCACAGTGGCTAACGGTGTTGGCAGGGATCTCAACCGATTCCCGCGGAGGTGCGCAGGACGCTTATGGCGCGACCACCTCGTAGAGCATGCGCGCACCCTCGGCGCCACGTACGCGCACAGGGATAGACAGGATGCCACCATCGACCGTCGCCTCGACCCGGGCCTTGCGGTGTCCACCGGTCGATAGCGCCCATACCTGGCAGTGCGCCGCATCTGCGCGGGCCAGGCGCACGATGGCAGAACCGTCGAGCACCAGGTGCGGAGCCTTGCCCCAGGCGAGCAGGGTGGTTCGCGCCGATTCGTTGTAACGTATGCCCGTGTCCTGCAGGTCGGTGAGATGGGTCACCAGGAGACGCTTGGCGGTACGGATGGGCGAGCCATCGAGACTGCTGACGAACACGGTCGCGCCGGCCCCCTGCACCTCGACCCGCAGGGTGGCGTCGGCCGTGGCGAAGGATCGGCCGGCATCGGCGTAGCCGCCGGCGGTCCGCGGGGTGTCGATGCACAGCACGCCCGACTTCACGTCCATCGCCACCGCCCCGGTCTCGCTGCGCAGCGTGCCGGCGGGGGGTAACGCGACGGTGCCGGCCAGGAGCCGAGTCACCGCGGCGCGATCGTGGCTGCCGCGCACCGGCACGGCCACCGCGCCCGCCGGGACTCGGGTCGGATCGTCAACCACGGCGCAGCCGATGCGGGTCGTCCAGGCAAGCCAGTCGAGGCCGCCGAGTTGCAGGTGGGCCGGCGGATCGCGCAGCAGGGGCTCAGGCAGCACCAGGGCGGCGCGGTGCGGTGCGGGATCGATATCTCGGCGCAGGAAAAGCAGGATGGCGGCGCGATCACCGGCCAGGGACAGGGGATCGTTCGCCAGGTTGAACCAGTCCATCGGCGCAGGCGCGGACACCTCGACGTCCTTGTGCGCGTAGGCGAAGCGCCAGAGGCCATCCCAGTCCTGCAGGCCGGCCAATGCGCCGGTGAGCAGACCGCCCATGCCGCGGTAGCGGCCCGGACAGGTGTAGTCGTACTCGCTGATGGTGAACGGTTTGCCCCAGATGCGCATGCCGGCGCTGGTGCAGCCGCCAGGCGCCCCATCGCGGATCGGATTGGCATAGCGGACCGCCACCGGGAGGTTGAACTGCGGCGGATGGTCGACGTAGAAATGGTCGTCGACGTAGTCGAGACCGACACGCGCACCCTGCGCGGACGGGAATGAGAATCCGTAGTTGAGGTTGGTGACCAGGGCCTGGCAGCGCAGCTCATCGCGCACCGCGCGGCGCATGCGCTCGATCATCGCGCGCTCGGTCTCGACCAGGAAGACCTGGCATAGGTGGGCACGGCGCTGGCCGTTCAGCTCGGCGGGCAGGGTGACGCTGCCGGTGGCGGGGTCCTCGCTGTCGGTGAGGTCGCCCAGGGCGGCGTCCAGGGTATCGCGGTCGGCGAATCGCGCGGCGAGCCAGCGGTTCCACGCCTGGCCCCAC
>JACRBD010000040.1 GCA_016234625.1 Caulobacterales bacterium
GCCGCCCATTTTTCATTCTTCCTCTCCCGGAGGAGAGGTGGCCCGGCCGCGCCGGGTCGGAGAGGGAATAGCCGCTCGCTGACCAGGTTGGCGCGGCGTCGGCCACCACCGGCGTCTCCCTCATCCGACCTGCTCCGCAGGCCACCTTCTCCCTCCGGGAGAAGGAAGTTACTTCCCCTGCCACTTCGGCGCGCGCTTTTGCGCGAACGCCATCGGGCCTTCCCTGAAGTCCTCGGACTTGAACAGCGCCCCCACCGCCGGGAACTTGAACTGGCCGCCGATGGCCTCGGGCAGGGTCTGGTCTAGGCCTTGCATCACCGCCTGCTTCGACGCCCGAATCGACATCGGGCTGCACTCACAGATCATCGACGCCCATTTGCGGGCCTCGGCCATCAGGTCGGCGGCCGGAACAACCGCGTTGACGAAGCCCAGGGCCTGGCCCTCGGCCGCCGGCACGCGGCGGGCGGTGAGGATCATGCCCATAGCCCGCTTGAGCCCGATCTGCCTGGGCAGCCGGTGCAGGCCGCCCGCCAGCGCGGCCAGGCCAACCTTCGGCTCCGGCAGGGCGAACACCGCCGTCTCGGCGGCGATGATCAGATCGCAGGCCAGGGCGATCTCGAACCCGCCGCCCATGGCCACCCCGTTGACCGCCGCGATCAGCGGCTTGTCCAGGTCGAAGCGACTGGTCAGGCCGGCGAAGCCCGACGGCGGGCTGCCCATGGCCCCGCCCGTTGCCTGGTGCTTGAGGTCATTGCCGGCCGAGAAGGCCCGCTCCCCGGCGCCGGTGACGATGCCGACCCACTGCTCGGGATCGGCGGCGAAGGCGTTGAACGCCTCGTCCAGCTCGAAATGCATCGGCGAATGGAGGGCGTTCATCACCTCCGGCCGGTTGAGGGTGAAGATGGTGACCGGCCCCTCGCGGTCGACCGTGATGAACTCGTAGGCCATGGGTGTTTCCTCCTGGGGACATGTATCCGGCGAAGCCGGTACGTGTCCCCCAATGTTGAGGCTCGACCTTCGCGAGCCTTCCTTATGGTCCGTCAAGCCATTCGGGGACACGTACCGGCCGATGGCCGGATACATGTCCCCTCGGATCACCGCTCCGCCAGCTCCCGCCGGAACCGCTTCCAGTTCTCCACGTAATGCAGGGCCGAACCCTTCAGGATCATCGCCTGCTGCTCGCCCACCTCGCGGACCACCTTGCCTGGCGCACCCATGACCAGGCTGTTGTCGGGGATCTCCTTGCCCTCGGGAATCAGGGCTCCGGCGCCGATCAGGCAGTTCCTTCCGATCTTCGCGCCGTTGAGCACGATCGCGCCGATACCGATCAGGCTGTTGTCGCCGATGGTGCAGCCGTGAAGCATAACCATGTGGCCAACGGTCACGTTCGCCCCGATGACCAGCGGACTTCCCGGGTCGGCGTGAAGCACAGACCCGTCCTGGACGTTGCTGTTTTCGCCAATGGTCAGCGTATCGGTGTCGCCTCTAGCCACCGCGCCCCACCAGATGCTGGCGTTCTTCTTCAGAATCACATCGCCCATCACCGACGCCGTCGGCGCTATCCAGTATTCGTCTTCCGAAGGCAGCTGCGGGGCCAAGGCGCCCAAAGCATAAACAGTCATCCGTACGCCCCGTATATTTGAAATGGCGGCTTGCTTAACGAGTCCGAAACCAAGTTAGCATCATCCTAGTCAGGCGATTCGAGGGGGCCAGCCCCCTTCGCATCCCGCCGCGGACATTCGTCCGTGGTCTCCTGACAACGGAGAACCGGGTGCCGCGTATTGTGTTCCGGCGTCATTGGGCGCCGCCAGCGTCGCGATGCTTCAGCGAGCCGCCGGGCCGCGCACACCTCTTCTCACATGTCACCACGAACCAAGGGCGGGCCGTTTTCGGCGTCGCCCTTTTTTCTTGCCCCACTGGAGGCTTCTAGATGACCAAGCGTGCCCTGAAGCGGACCGTGCGCGAAGGCGCATTCGATCAAGCTCAGTTCCACAACGACGACGGCAAGGTGCGCCGGCTGCCGGTTGGGAACGGCTGGTCTCCGCTCGGTCGTGACGAGGATCGCGAGCAGGGGTACCTGAAGACAATAAAACCAAAATCCGACGGCCAGGCGGAGCTGATCAAGGCCATTGACGCCAAAAGTCTGGTCCTGGCCCTCGGCCCGGCAGGCACCGGCAAGACCTATCTGGCCATCGCCAAGGCCGTCGAAGCCCTCGAGGCCGGCAAGGTGGCCAAGATCGTCCTCTCCCGCCCGGCCGTGGAAGCCGGCGAGTCCATCGGCTACCTGCCCGGCGACATGGAGGACAAGCTGGCCCCGTATCTGCGGCCGCTCTACGACGCCCTGTCGGACCGCCTGTCGATGAAGCGGGTGCGCGCCCTGATTGCCGAGGGCGCCATCGAGATCGCCCCGGTCGGCTACATGCGCGGCCGCACCCTCAACAACGCCTTCGTGGTCATCGACGAGGCGCAGAACTGCACCTACGGCCAGCTCAAGATGCTGCTGACCCGGCTGGGGTGGCACTCGACCATGGTGGTGACGGGCGACCCCAACCAGTCGGACCTGCTGACCGGGCTCTCGGGCCTGGGCGAAGTGGCCGACCGCTTCGAGGCGGTGCCCAACATCGCCGTGGTGCGCCTGTGCGATCAGGACATCGTGCGCCACCCGCTGGTGGCGGAGATGCTGGGCGTTCTCTAAAATCCGGAACCGTGGGCGGGGCCGTGCGAACGACCCCGCCCACGGGTTTCAGGCTTCGCCGCCGCCGCGGCGGCTGATCGCCAGTCCAACCAGGGCCACGGCCGCGGCCACAAGCGCGGTCGCGGCCACCGGATGCTCCTTGGCCGCCTTGGCGACATCCTTGGCCGCGTCCTTGACCGCCGGAACCGCCTTGGCGCGGGCCTCTTCCACCAGCTTTTCGGTAGCCTTGGCGAGGTCGGACACCGCCTTGCCCATGGCGTCGTGGCCGTCCTCGCCGACATGTTTGGCGGCCTTTTTCAGGGCATGCAGCGCGTCGTCGAGGAAGTCATCGCCATCACGGACGACTTGTTTGATCACGGATTTGGGCATCTCGGGTCTCCTGTGGGAGGACGCCTGCAACGGCGCGCGGGCCACCTTGGTTCCACCGGGCCTTCTCCGCGTTGACGGATGTCAAACCGGCTCCAGCCACCCCTGATAGCGCACGATCAGGCCGGTCCATGGGTGACTGATCTCGACATGGAAGGCGAAGCATCCGGCGCTCAGGTGTTCGAACGCCAGGATTCGCGGGGCGAAACACAGGGGGAATGGCAGACCGAACAGCCGCTGCCATCGCAGGTGCAATTCGAGTCGCGTTCCATCCCACGAGACGGCCATGCCGAAGGCCAAAGGCCCGAACCGTTCGACCAGCAGACCGTCGCGGCCAACCTCCTGAACGCTCTGAATCGTTCGCCGACCGAACCTGCGCTTCCAGACCTCGGCGTCGCCCCGACGCAGGAAAGTGACCCGCACGGCCACATCCTCGGCGGCGGGCGGAAACCCGATCACTCCCGCGACCAGTCGAGCGAGCAGAGGGTCTCCCCGCTCGACCCGCGCGCGGCCCTGAGCGGACAGGCGACTGTCCAGAGCGTGCAGGCCTTTCAATGGTTCGGGCAGGTCCTCCCAGCGCGGACCCAGCAGCCTACGATAGAGAAAGTCCGGCTCGGGCGGCGCCTTGGGCATCAGGGAACCGTCCGGTCCGGATGGGCGGCCGCCAAGGGCGCCGTCGAGTTCGTCAGGCCGGAACGGCGCCGAACCTACTCCAGGTCTTCGGCGAGGATGGCCATCTCGAACATGAACGAGCCGGCTTCGTCCTCGTCCTCGTAGATCACGCCGATGAACTCGCCCTTGAGTTCGACCTCGGCGGAATCCTTCTGTTTGCGGGCCTTCACGGCGAAGTGCGGGTTGCCGAAGGTGCGCTTCAGGTGGGCTTCGACCTGTTTGATATGATTGTCGTCCACGAGGTGGCTCCGGGCATGGGGGATTGGCCGCGGAACCTAAAGCTCCGCGGCGCAAAGGGGAAACAGGATTTGCGACGGATCGGACGAAAAGTCGCCGCGGGCGACCGGCCTCGTCAGATGCTGTAGTCGAAGATCTCTTCGGCCAGGGTGTGGTCCATGGTCCGGGCCGGCTCCTCGCAGGTCGGGCAGTTGACCAGCCGGGCGGGCACGCCGGCGGCGGTGCAGCCGGACGGCACGTCCTTCAGCACCACCGAGCCGGAGGCCACTTTCGCGTAGTCGCCGATGCGGATGTTGCCCAGCACCTTGGCCCCGGCGCCCAGCAGCACGCCCTTGCCGATCTTGGGGTGGCGGTCGCCGCGCTCGGCGCCGGTGCCGCCCAGGGTCACGCCGTGCAGCATCGAGACGTCGTCGGCCACGGTGGCGGTCTCGCCGATTACGATGCCGGTGCCGTGGTCGAAGAAGATGCCCCTGCCCAGCTTGGCGGCCGGGTGGATGTCGACCTGGAAGACCTCGCTCATCTTGCTTTGCAGGTAGAAGGCCAGGGTGTCGCGGCTGTGGGTCCACAGCCAGTGCGCCACGCGGTGGGTCTGCAGGGCCTGGAAGCCCTTGAAGAACAGGAACGGCTGGACATAGCCCTTGCAGGCCGGGTCGCGCTCGAACACGGCCTTGAGGTCGGCCTCGGCGGCGGCGATCAGGGTCGGATCGGCCTCATAGGCCTCGTCGGCGATCTCGCGGGCGCTCATGGCCCGCAGCTCCTGGTCGCCGACCTTGCGGGCGAACTGGTAGGACAGGGCCTCGGCCATCGAGCCATGCGACAGGATCACCGCGTTGAGCAGGCTGCCCAGCGTCGGCTCGTCCTTGACGGCCCGTTCGGCTTCATTGCGCAGGGCGGCCCAGACGGGCGGCGCGACAGACGCCTCGACGACTTCAAACTGCCTGGCCATGCCGGCCCTCCCGAAATTCGCGGCCGACGTTATAGCACAATCGTTGCTATTTCGCCGACAGGACCGCCCTTTGGCCGCATATGGGGAGGAGAACACGGTTCGCCAAGGACTTGTTGCCGGACGACGTTTCCATGCCTAGCGTGAGGCTCATGCGCTTCTGGACCCCCCTCGCCTTCGCCGCCGTGATCACCCTGCCGGGTGCTCTGGCCCTCGCCCTGCCCGCCCAGGCCGCTGAGAAGCCGCTGACGCGCGACGCCCTGCTGACCGTGCTGAAGGCCGACCAGGTCTGGTGCTCCGGCTGGCGGGCGCAGGACCAGAGCTGCGAGGATGTGGCCTTCGTCGATGTTCTGCCGGGCAACAAGGTGCGGCAGGTCAGCCGCTACCGCATGTCGAGCGACCCTGATCTGCAGATGGTCGTGCGCGAGACGGTCGACGTCGAGGGCGGCGCCCTCTGCTCGACCTTCCGGTTCACCGACCTGGACATCGTGGTGCTGATGGACAACGAACCGGCGCCGCAGGAGCAGGCCGCGGGCATCCTCGCCGTCCTGGCCCAGTCGATGGCCAATCTCGAAGGCAAGAAGACCTGTGAGGCCTATGTCCGTGATGAGGCCACCGGCGAGCTGAAGTCCACCGTCACCCTCGACGGCGAAGCAGCGCCGGAATTCGACTCAATCTATCGGCTGATCGCGCCCGACACACGGATTCTGCTGCGCCCGATGTTCGAGGGCGAGGAACAGTCCACCGCCGTCTAGGGATATCATGACCCACGATATTCCCGCCGCGCCCGCGTTCGGCGACGCCCTGCCGGTTTCCCCGGCGCCCGGGGTGCTGGCCTTCCTTGCCCGACGGCGGTCGGCCTCGGCGCTGTCGTTGGGCGCGCGCGGCCCGTCGGACGAGGAGCTGGCCGACCTGCTGACCCTCGCCGCCCGGGTTCCCGACCACGGCAAGCTGGCGCCCTGGCGGTTCATCGTCCTGCGAGGCGAGGACAAGGCCGCCTTCGCCGCCAGGCTGGAGGTCCTGGCCGCGGACCACGCCGACGGGCCCAAGCTGGTCGCCAAGCTGGGCAAGCTGAAGACCCCGCCGCTGGGCGTGGCGGTCGTCTCCCGAACCGTCGACGGCGAGATTCCGGCCTGGGAACAGCTGCTGTCGGCGGGCGCGGTCTGCACGACCCTGCTCTATGCCGCCACGGCCATGGGCTACGGCGCCAACTGGATCACCGACTGGTACGCCTATGACCCCCAGGCGCGGGCCGCGCTGGGGCTCGACGAGGGAGAGCAGGTGGCCGGATTCGTGTTCATGGGGACGACGGCCGAGCCGCCACAGGAACGGGTGCGGCCGGACGCGGCGGCGTTGACGACGGTCTGGAAGGACTAACCCCGGCCCCGGTAGGGCGCGACACCCTGGTCCGGGATCCACAGGCCCTCGGGCGCCGGGCCGCTCTGCCAGAACACATCGATCGGAATGCCGCCGCGCGGATACCAGTAGCCGCCGATGCGCAGCCAGCGCGGCTCGGCCACCTCGACGATCTTGCGGCCGATGGCGACGGTGCAGTCCTCGTGGAACGCTCCGTGGTTGCGGAAGGCGCCGAGGTAAAGCTTCAACGACTTGGACTCGATCAGCCAGTCGCCCGGCGCGTAGTCGATGACCAGGTGAGCGAAGTCGGGCTGGCCGGTCACCGGGCAGAGGGAGGTGAACTCCGGCGCCACGAAGCGGGCCAGGAACAGGGTGTCGCCCTGCGGATTCGGCACGCGCTCAAGCACGGCGTCCTCGGGACGCGCGGGGGCGTCGACAGCCCGGCCCAGCTGGGTGAGATGCAGGTCACTCATGGCGAGCGGCTTTAGACCCCCGCTCGGGACGGGACAAGGCCGCCGCGCCGCGCTATCTCACGGGAAACAGGGACAAGGAGACGCGCATGGCCGGCAAGGATTTCGAGGGCTTCGTGGTGCTGGTGACTGGCGGCTCGACAGGCCTGGGCCGGGCGATCGCGGTGGAGACCGCCGCGCGCGGGGCCGCCGCCGTCATCATCAACTACGCCTCCAGCAAAGCCGAAGCCGAGGAAACCGCCCGCCTGTGCGAGGCCGAAGGCGCCACGGCCGTCGTGGTCCAGGGCGACGTCGGCGAGGATGCGGACTGCCACAGGATCGCCGCCGCGGCCGCGCCGTTCGGACGGATCGACGCCCTGTTCAACAACGCGGGCGTGACCAAGTTCGCCCCCAACCACGGCGATCTGGACGCGGTGGACGCCGACGACTTCCTGCGGCTCTACAAGGTCAATGTCGTGGGCGCATTCCAGATGGTCCGGGCCGCCCGCGCGTTGCTGGAGGCCGCGCCACAGCCGGGCGCGGTGGTCAACACCGCCTCGATCGCCGGGGTGACCGGCATCGGCTCGTCGGTGCCCTACGCCGCCTCCAAGGGAGCCATGACCACCATGACCCTGTCGCTGGCGCGGGGCTTGGCGCCGAAGATCCGCGTCAACGCCATCTGTCCCGGCTTCATCGACACCCCCTGGTTTGGCAAGGCCATGCCCGACGACCGGATCGAGCGCATGCGCCAGGGGGTGATCGCCTCGACCCCGCTGCAGGCCGCCTCGACCGCCGAGGACATCGCCGGGGCCGCCGTGTTTCTGGCCTCGCCGGCCTCGACACATGTGACCGGCGAGACCCTGCTGGTCGACGCGGGCACGCATCTGGGCTTCGCCTCGCTGTCGATGCGCTGACCGCGCCGACGGTTCCTTCGTATTTCGCAATGCGGTGAAAAAGGCCCGCCCGGAGCCCCTCGGCGCCCATAAAACGGGCGAATCCGGGTTGCAGCGCACAATTTGGCGACAGCCGAACAGCTGTTGGCCCCGCCCCGCCCCACGCCGTTAGGGCGTTCGCAAGGGTTCGACCACTCTCGGACTCGCTCGAACGCCGCACGGCTGAGCGACGCAGGCCTCACGACAAAAGCGCGGGGGTAGGCGCCAACAAAAGGGGATAGCGATGAAAGTTCTGAAACTTGCTCTTTGCGCCGCCACGGCGTCGCTCTTCATGGCCGGGGCCGCCGCCGCCCAGGACGCGCCGACGGTGACGTTCAACGTCGGCCTGACGTCGGACTATGTGTTCCGCGGTGTCAGCCAGACCGACGAAAGCGCGGCCCTGCAGGCCGGTGTCGATGTGTCCAGCGGCATTCTCTATGGCGGCCTGTGGGCCTCCAACGTCGACTTCTACGACAGCACCGACGCCGAAATCGACGCCTATGTCGGCATCAAGCCGACGGCCGGCCCGGTCTCGCTGGATCTGGGCGTGATCTACTACGGCTACGTCAACGCGCCCGGCGCCGCGGACTACGACTTCTGGGAATTCAAGGCCGCGGGTTCGGTGCCGGCCGGTCCGCTCACCCTGGGCGCCGCCGCCTTCTACTCGCCGGAATTCTTCGGCGGCGTGGGCGACACCCTCTACTATGAAGCCAACGCCTCCGTCTCGCCCGCCGACAAGTGGACCATCACGGCCGCCGTCGGCAAGCAGACCTTCAACGACTTCAGCGTGCTCGACTACACGACCTACAACATCGGCGTGGGCTACGCCTTCACCGACAAGATCACCGGCGACCTGCGGTTCCACGACAGCGACCTGGGTTGCGGCGCGATCTGCGACAGCCGGGTGACGGTCAGCCTGAAGGCTACGCTGCCCTAACCTTTGAAAGGCGGGGCGTCTCCGCCTCCCCAGGGCCCAATCTGAAAGCCGTCGCGGTCCGCCGCGGCGGCTTTTTTGTCGCGTCTGCCCCCGGATCGGGTTTCGAGGTCGATAGCGTCCGAGCGGCATGATTCGATGAATCGTGTTCTGTCCGGGTTCGCATGGCCACTTCATCCATCCTCTCCAAGACGGAAGTCCTCGCGCTCATGTGATGCGCAGGGCAAGGGCGGTCGACTTTCCGCCGGGCGCCCCGATCATGACCGTCATCAGCGAGGCGCCGCGAATCTGGTGCGGCGGAGCCGTCGCCTGGTGGGGACGGTGGGAATCGAACCCACACGGGCTGTGAAGCCCAACGGATTTTAAGTCCGCTGCGTCTACCGGTTCCGCCACGTCCCCCTGTCGCCCGGTCCGCGGACCGGTTGTTTCGTTGGCGCGTCGCTACGGCCCCGCCGCGGGCTGGCGGTCAGCCGCCGGCGCCGGCGACCCCGGTGGGCGCCGGCGGCGGCAGTTCACTTCCGCTGTCCATGTTCCTCCGCGCCGTTTCCCGCAACTCCTCACGCTGCGCCACGGTCATGCAGACTTTCTTGGGGCGTTTGGAGCCGACGACATGCTCCCGCGTGCACACCATCCGGTTGGGGTCGTCCATGGCCGGCGTGGCCGGCTTGGCCGCCGGAGCGGGCGCGGCGGGCTCTTCCGCGAGGGCGACGGGCGCGGCGGCGAGACCCGTGAGGATCGCGAAGGAAAGAACAAAGCGGCGCATGGTACGGTTCTCTTACTCAACGAATGGTGTTGTCCGGAGGGTGAACGCCGCTAGGCCGGAGTGTCAAGTTCGGTCAGGCCGGTGATCCCCTCGGCGCGCAGGGCCGCTGCGAGTTCGGCGAGCGTTGACTCGACCTCGGCCTGGTCCCGCCCGCGGATCACCAGGTTTGAGCCGTAGCCCTCGTTGGAGAAAAAGGGATAGCTACCCAACGACAGGTCCGGATGGGCCCTGGCCACCGCTTCCAGCGGAGCGGCGATGGCTCCCTCGCCAGAGCCGTCGACCCGCAAGGTGCGCGCAATCACCACGGCCCCGCCCTTGAGCCGGGGCCCGACATCCTCGAGCATGCCGCGCATGATCGAGGGCACGCCGGCCAGCACGAAGACATTGCCGATCTGGAAGCCCGGCGGGCCCTGCACCGGGTTCTTCACCAGGCTGCCGCCCTCGGGCACCCGCGCCATGCGGCGGCGCGCGGCGTTGAGCTCGGTCTTCCAGCGCGATTCCATCATGGCGATGATCTCGGGGTGCTCGTACAGCGGCACGCCGAACGCCCTGGCGACGCAATCGGCGGTGATGTCGTCGTGTGTGGGGCCGATGCCGCCGGTGGTGATGACGTAGTCGTACTTGGCCCGCAGGTGGTTCAGGGCCTCGACGATCTCGTCCTCGTCGTCGGGCACCACCCGCGCCTCGGCCAGGTCGACGCCATGGGCGCCGATGTATTTGGCGATCGCCGCGAGGTTGATGTCCTGGGTCCGGCCCGAGAGGATCTCGTCGCCGATGATCATGACGGCCGCCGTCACCCGCCGCTGGCTCGCCATCGTGCTGATCCTTCCCTACATCTGAGCCCTTCCGGATTAGAGGCCGCATGGATTTCCCGCAACCGCCGAAGCGCCCCGGACCCGCAGCGCATCCATCACCTCCTCCCCGACTTGATTTCATAGCACTTAGTGCTATCTTTTGTGGATGGGGCGGACGTTCAAGACCAGATGGTTCGCGAAAGCGGCCATGAAGGCCGGGATCGCCGACGTCGAACTTTGCGCGGCCATCGAGGAGGCGAAAAAGGGTCAGGCCGATGATCTTGGGGGCGGCGTTCTGAAGAAGCGCCTCAACAGGAACGACCATCGCTCCATCATACTGATGAAGGGTGGCGACCGATGGATCTACGCCTACCTTTTCGCCAAGAAGGACCGCGCGAACATCGAAAAGGACGAGCTCGCCGATTTCCGGAAACTGGCCAAGTTCTACGCCGCCGCCACCGAAGCGGAAATCAAGAAGCTCCTTGACGACAAAGCCCTGACCGAGATTTGCCAATGACCCGACGCGCCTTCAAATCCGACGCCTTCGAAGCGATCCATGCCAGCGCCGAGGGCCTGTTCAAGGCCGGGGTCATCGACAAGACGACCTTGCGCGGCTTCGATCAGAGCTGCCTGCGCGTGGTCGAGGACATCCCGCCCGAACGGATCAAGGCCATCCGCCTGGCGAACAACGTCAGCCAGCCTGTGTTCGCCAGCTACCTCAACATCAGCGAGTCCACGGTCCAGAAGTGGGAGACCGGCGCCAAGCATCCGAACGGAGCGGCCCTGCGGCTGCTCAGTCTCGTGGATCAGCATGGTCTCGCCATCTTCGAGACGGTCTGAACGGCCGCTCCGTGGAATTTCCCTCGCCGCTCGCCCACGGCCAACTGGTCAGCCGCTACAAGCGCTTCTTCGCCGACGTGGTGCTCGATGACGGGACGGCGATCACCGCCCACTGCCCCAATCCGGGCGCCATGCTGGGCCTGAACACCCCGGGCCTGGGCGCCTGGGTGTCGCGGTCGGACGACCCCAGGCGCAAACTGGCCCACACCCTTGAGCTGGTCGAGGTCGACGGCGGGCTGGTCGGCATCAACACCATCAAGCCCCACGTTACAAACTGAGCTAGACAGACTTGAAGGCGGGTTGCCCTTGCAAAGACGGGCGGTCCGCGGCACAAGACCGCCTTCGACAGGACCCGGCACGACCGGGTGGCTACCTCGGGCGCCGATCCCCCGAGAAACCCCAACGCGACAGCCAAAACAGGCGCCACGCCGCAAATGATGCGGGCGGGTCGCGAACCGGAATCCATTGTTCATGACCTTTCTAGCTTCGGCGCGCCGTGAATGGCTCGCCAACCCGCGCAACGACCTGCTCTCGGGGACGGTCGTTGCGCTGGCCCTCATTCCCGAAGCCATCGCCTTTTCGATCATCGCCGGCGTGGACCCGGCGGTGGGTCTCTACGCCTCGTTCGTGATCGCGGTGACCATCGCCTTTGTCGGCGGACGCCCGGCGATGATTTCGGCGGCC
>JACRBD010000039.1 GCA_016234625.1 Caulobacterales bacterium
AGCCGGAGGGGTGTGGGTGCGGCGAGAGCGTGACCATCCAGCCGGCGGCGTAAGACCTGTAGCAACCCCCTCCCGGCGGGAGTGGGCGGGGCCCGCGCGAAGCGTGGTTGGGTGAGGGGTTACGGCCTCGGCCGGCCGTCACCGTAAGCCCTCAACCGCCCGCCCGGCTTTGACGGCGGATCGCTGGACAGCCGCCGCAATCGCCGCCCAGATCAGAGCTATGATCCCAAGTGCCCCCGCCGCTACTAAGGCCAGAGCGCGGGTCACCATCACGGACTCACGACGGCCGGGAGCGATATCTACGGTCAGCCGAGGTCGTGCCGGGCTCAGGGCCGAGCCATCCCTAAGGGACCGCACTACCAGCCTGTAGTCGGTTCGAGGCTCAAGTTGGCCAGCATTCATTAGGATGATGAAGGTCTCCCCAGCGAAGGTTCCGCCGCGTTGGCCTTCCGAGTCAAAGCGTTGATCAACCACATTGCCGCCTTCTCCGACGATCAGGATCGACAGTTCCAGTGGCATGGAGGGCCCGTCGCAAGACGGTGAGGCCAAGGTGTCGACATCGGCCACACAGGGGTAGAGGCGCTTGGCTACGGGTTGATCCATCTCCAGTTCGACCTGGTAGCCGCCGTCAGCGTCAGTCCGAAATGCCAGTTCGCTGGTGGCGCCTTCAGCGAGATCGATGATTTCTGAGACCGGACGCGGATGGCCGGGGACGAGGAATACTGCGCCCACCATCCCTGCCGCCAGGGTCGCCATCATGAGCGGCCCGAAAAAGGGTGAGCGGATGGCCACGCCGTTACCCTGCCTTCGCCATTTCCACATCGCTCGGCCTCTTCTTCACCTCGTCCGGCGTCGGGACCAGCACGCTCGGCTTCACCGCTTCGCCCGTCGCCAGGGCAATCAGTTCCTGGCTCCGCGTCTCGATGACGTGCTCGAGGCGGGTCAGGAAGGGGGTGCGATCCAGCCCCGTCTCGATCGGGTCGAGGAACTCGATGGTCGCCACGCCAGGGCGCTTGATCTTCGAGGTCTGTTCCCAGAACAGGCCCAGGTTCGTCGCCACCGGCACCACCGGCAGGTTGAAGTCGCGGCTCATGTAGTAGACGCCGGTGCGGTAGCGGAACCGCTCGCCCGGTTTGGCCAGGTTGCCCTCCGGATAGATCAGGATGCGCCGGCCTTCGGCGGCCACCTGGGCGGCGCTTTCGGAGAGGGCCTTGCGGGCTTCGGGGCCGCCGCAGTTGTCGACGATGATCGCCCCGAACTTGCGCAGGATCGCGCCCACCAGCGGGAACCTCTCCATGTGGTCGCCGGTGACGAACGACAGGTTGTCGACGTTGGCGAACATGACGAAGCCGTCGCCCCAGCTGTGATGCTTGGCGGCGATGATGAAGGCGCCGTCCGGAAGCTTCTCCTGGCCCTTCAGCTCGATCCTGATGCCGGCCATGGCGTCCATCGCCCACAGCATGCGGCGGGTGTAGCGGCGGATCGCCCAGGTCATGGGCCCCCGGCCGGGCGCCAGGGCCAGGATCGCCGCGCTGAGGCCGTAGAAGATCGACAGCACCCAGTAGTAGCCGTTGAACAGCCGGTTGCGGAAGGTCATGGAAGCCTTGTCCTAGCGGGCGAAAAGAAGTGCCTGCACGCCGGCGGTCATCAGGCCGGCGTGGGCGGAGAGGGGGTCGCGGCCCAGACGGCCATAGGCCTTGTTCTGCGCGGTCTGGGTGATCACGCCGATGGCCATGGCGGCCAGCACGCGCGGGTCGGCCGGCGGCAGTTCGGCGCTGATCATGGCTTGCTTGATGACATTCTCGGTCACCGTCACCGGGTCGCGACCGTCTTCCTGGTAGTAGGGGATGAAACGGTGGATCTGGGTCAGGTGGAAGCTGAAGGTCAGCCAGTCCTCGTCGGCCACCTCGCAATAGGCGGCGACGATGGCGGCGGCCTTGGGCTTGATGCCGACGGCCGCGGCCGCGCTTTCCTCGATCAGGGAGGAGAGGCGCCGGTGGGTGGTCATGAACAGGCTGATGGCCAGCTCGTCCTTGCCCTTATAGTGGCGGTAGAGGGCGCCTTCGGACACCCCGGCCGCCGCTGCGATGGCCCGGGTGGTGGCCCCGTCGACGCCCTCGCGAACGAAGACTTCCAGGGCAGCGCGCTCGATGCGAGGCTTGGCGGACATGGGGACGACTCCTTGTGTGAGCATTTGCTCACATTCTGGTGTCGCCCGCAATGAACAATTGATCACGCGAGTTGAAGATGGCTGTCAGCGCCGAATTTCTCGATCACCTGACCGAACTGCTGGCGGGCCTCGGGCCGCTGACGGTGAAGAAGATGTTCGGCGGGGCCAGCCTGCAGGTCGATGGCGCGGCTTTCGCCCTTGTGTTCGGCGAGACCCTGTACATCAAGGTCGATGACGACAACCGCGCCGCGTTCGAGGCCGAAGGGTCGGGTCCGTTCGTCTACGGCATGAAGGACGGACGCACCCAGTCGCTGGGCTATTGGAGCCTGCCCGAAACCGCGCTGGACGATCCGGACGAGGCCGTCCGCTGGGCGAAGCTCGGCGTGGAGGCGGCCTGGCGGGCGAAGAAGCCGAAGACGGGCAAAGCGGCGCGGGCGGACATCGGGCCGGGGCCCTGGGATGGGTGATCTCTGACGCGCCCTTCTATCAAGCCGTCATGGCCCGACTTGTTCGGGCCACCCATGCACTCGGTGGATTGCCGATAGGGTAGCGCATAGTCCCGAAGGCCATCACGCTTGGGTGGCCCGGACAAGCCGGGCCATGACGGTGGTTTTGGTAGTTACCGCCCCTTGAAAGCCGCCACGCGCTTTTGCAGGAAGGCGCTGACGCCCTCGATGAAGTCCTCGGACTTGCCGGCGATCTTCTGCGCCTTGCGCTCGGCGGTCAGCTGGCCGTTCCAGTCGCTGTCCAGGCTATCCCAGATCAGCCGGCGGATGGCGCCCAGAGACGCCGGGCCACTGGCACGCTCCTTCGCCAGCTCGATGGCCGTGGTCCGCAGCTCGGCGTCGGGCACGACCCGATTGACCAGGCCCCACTCCAGCGCCCTGGCCGCGCCGATCTTCTCGCCCAGCAGCGCCATTTCCATGGCCCGGGCCCGGCCGATGGCGCGCGGCAGCAGATAGGTCGAGCCGCCGTCCGGCACCAGGCCGATGCGGCGGAAGGCCTGCAGGAAGTAGGCGCTCTCGCCGGCGACGATCAGATCGCCGAGCAGGGCGAAGGAGCAGCCGACGCCGGCTGCGGCGCCGTTGACCGCCGTCACCAGCGGCACCGGCAGGTCGCGCATCTGGCTGACCAGCGGATTATAGACCGTCTCCAGCGCCCGGCCGGCGTCCGGTTTGCCGTCGACGTCCAGCTCGCGGCCCGCCGCGCCGCCGCCGCCGAGGTTGGCCCCCGAGCAGAAGCCGCGGCCCTCGCCGGTCAGCACGATGGCGCGCGCGGCGATCTTGCCGGCGGCGATGCTGGCGAGGGCGTGGCTCAGCTCGCCGGCCAGATCAAGACCCGCCGCGTTCATGGTGGCGGGATCCGCCATGGTCACCACGGCCACGCCGTCGACGACCTCAACCTTGATCTTGCTGTAGTCCACCGGAGCGGTCTCCCTGGGTTTCGTATGTGCATCTGCTAGCCGCGATAACGCCGGGGAACGCCAACGAAAATTTCAGGCCGGGCGCGGTGGGCCGTAGTAGCGCCGCAGGATGAAGACCAGCACCGCGGCGGCCGGCAGTCCGAGCAAGATGGGCGCGCCCAGGGACAGGCCCGCCCAGGCCATCGCCGCAGCGCTGACACAGCCGAGGAAACAACCCACGTCCCACGCCCCTTCAGTGGCGATATGGAACCGCATCACACAGGGCGAGGCCTTGGCCATGTTGTAGACGGGCGTCATCAGCACGGGTGAGACAATGGCGACCAGGAAGGAGCCGGCCGCGTTCGCGGCCACGGCCAGCCAGGGCAGATCAAGACTTCCCGCCCGCATGGCCACCACGATGGCGGCCGCACCGTAAGCCAGGTAGGTCGCCCGCCGGCCGTGGCCCATGTCGATGTGCCGGCCCAGGACCATGCCGCTGACCGCGCCGACCAGAGCGGCCAGCGCCCAGGCGGCGCCGAACGCGACGTAGCTCTCGTCGAGCGCCACGAAGAGGGCAATCAGCCAGATGTAATGGTAGGCTGCGGCGAACACGCCGTCGGCGACCATCAGGCCGAGCGCCATGCGCGTGGCGCCGGCGGGGCCGTCTACGGCGCCCTTCACCGGCACGTTGGGCAGGCCGATCAAGGGAATGACAGACAGCACCTGGAGGATCCCGACCAGCCAGAAGGTCGGTGTCGAGCCCAGCGTGGTCAGGCCCCAGGCTCCCATCAGCGGGGCGACGATACCCACCAGGGCCACGGCGGCTTCGCGCACGCCGATCTGTCCGCCCCGGTCGTCGGCCTCGCCCAGGGCGGCGAAATAGGCGTGATAGCAAAGCCAGTAGAGCAGGTAGCCGATCGACGAGAAGGCGCAGAACGCCCACAGCATCGGCCCCGGCCCATCGACCATGGCCAGCAGCGGATAGTCGAGGCCGGCGAAGACGGCGCCGGCCATCAGCAGCGGCTTGATCCCGAAGCGTTTGGCCAGGGGCAGGGTGAGGGGGCGCAGCAGAAAGCGCAGCCCGACGATCCCGGCCTGGAAGAGCAGGGCGGCAGGGACCGGCACCCCGGCCTTGAGCAGATAGGCGAGGATGAAAATGCCGCCGGCGGCGCTGGCGAAGGCCTGGATAGCGTAGTGGATATGGACGCGATTGACCGCGCCGATCTTCGGAAAAAGCATGGAAACCTGAACGGAGCTTGTGTGAACACCCTGACGCCCGGCGGTGGGCGCCGGGGCGGGTGTGGGACGGCTAGCCGCGGCTAGGTCTCAGCGTTTGCGCTCACACATGAGCTGTCGCTCCTTCGAACACCGAAGGTCTCGCACGGGAGTCAGGGAGGGGCAAGTTCGGCCGACGAAGCCAGAACGCCGTTCCATACAACCGTGTCTTCCTGGCCGCAGGTCCGCGAAGGCGGGCCGAAGAACCGGAACCCGGGTTCGGCCTCGGTCAATGCGGACGGGAATTGACCTGGGTCCCGGATCGGCTGCGCCGTCCGGGATGACAGATGGGGGCGATCAGGCGGCCGCGGCCAGCTTTTCGCCGTTGGTCACGCGATTGCGGCCGGTGCGCTTGGAGGCGTAGAGGGCCTCGTCGGCGCGTTCCATGACGCAGTTGCCGGTCTCGCCCGCGCGGCGGGTGGCCAGGCCGGCGGAGATGGTGATGGTGCCCAGGTCCTCGTTGGTCGAGCGGCGCTTGAGCATGCGGGAAGCCACTTCCTCGCGGATTTCCTGCAGGATCGCCTCGACCACGCCCGCGTCCTCGCCGGGGAAGATCATGGCGAACTCCTCGCCGCCGTAGCGGGCCGAGAATCGCGGCGTGGCGCCCAGGCGCCCGATGACGCTGGCGACGTAGCGGATGACCTGGTCGCCGGTCTGGTGGCCCCAGGTGTCGTTGAAGTTCTTGAAGTGGTCGATATCCAGCACCGCCAGGGTCAGCGGCAGACCGTTCTCGTCGGCCTCGGCGCAGGCCCTCGCCAGTTCGTCGTCGAAGGCGCGACGGTTGGCCAGGTTGGTCAGGCCGTCCGTGGTGGCGTCGCGGCGGACCTGTTCCAGATGCTCCCGCAGGCGCTGGACCTCGCTGGTGGAGTCGGCCAGGCGCTTCTCGAGCGACTTGTTTTCCTTCTGCACCTTGAGGGTGGCGGAGGAGAGGGATTCGACCACGGCGCGGATCTGGCTGACGTCTTCGGTTTCGTTCAGGCCCTTGCTGGCGCCGGCCAGGGTCTGGCCATAGGCCTGGTTCGACTTCTGGGCCGACTGGATGGCCTGAGAGACAGACTCCAACTCCTTGGACAGCTGATCGCCGGCGTCGCGGATCTGCTCGTTGAGGCGCGTCTTGGCCAGGAAGGCGGCGGCGAGGTCCTCGCTGACGTTCTCGGTCAGGGGCTCGCCGAGCGAGATCAGGCGGCCCAGTTCGACGGCCAGCGCGCCTTCGGGGTCGGCGACATAGTGAGCCCACAGCTCAAAATTCAGGGGCGTCGGCCAGACCTGATGGCGCTCCATCAGTTCCAGAGCCTGACGGGCGACCTTGTAGGCCTCCGGACCCCTGAGCGTGGTTTCGACGTCGCCGGACATTCTTGCGTTCCCCCCTGGCCAAAACTCGCCTGTCTGACGCGCCTGGGCTGTAGACAAAGAAGGATAGGCGGTGATGTCCCAACGAGCGGTTAAAGGCATAACACCGGTCGCTTGCGGCGCAGCGTCGCGCCGGTCATTCTGATCGCCGATCACTTGAGCTAGGGGCAGCCTGGCCGACCGGAGGAACTTCCCATGAATGCACCCGCCAATCTCGGCGCCGAGGGCCAGAAGGCCCACATGCTAGCCGTTCTCGACCGTCAGAAGGCCGCCCACCTGCGGGACGGCGCGCCGTCGGCGGAGACGCGGATCGACTGGCTCGACCGTTGCGTCGGCCTGCTGATCGACCACGCGAGCGACATCCAGGACGCCCTGAACACCGACTTCGGCAATCGCTCACGCGAAGCGACCATGCTGACGGACATCAGCGGCTCGATCGGCCCGCTGAAGTTCGCCAGGGACAACGTCCGCAAGTGGATGAAGGCGCAGAAGCGCAAGACCACGCCGGCGATCCTGGGTCTGTTCGGCGCGAAGGCCGAGATCCAGTACCAGCCCAAGGGGGTGGTCGGGGTGATCAGCCCGTGGAACTTCCCGGTGAACCTGACCTTCGCGCCCCTGGCCGGCATCCTGGCGGCGGGCAATCGGGCGATGATCAAGCCATCGGAGTTTACCCCGGCGACCTCCGAGCTGATGAAGGCCATGTTCGCCAAGGCCTTCAGCGAGGAGGAAATCGCGGTGATCACCGGCGGGCCGGAGGTCGGCCAGGCCTTCGCCGGCCTGCCGTTCGATCACATGATCTTCACCGGCGCGACCTCGGTGGCCCGCCACGTGATGCGGGCGGCGGCCGAGAACCTGGTGCCCCTGACCCTGGAGCTGGGTGGCAAGAGCCCGGTGATCATCTCCCAGAGCGCCGATATGGCCACCACGGCCGCGCGGGTGATGAACGGCAAGACCCTCAACGCCGGGCAGATCTGCCTGGCGCCTGACTATGTCC
>JACRBD010000008.1 GCA_016234625.1 Caulobacterales bacterium
GGGCGGTGTTCCTGCTGCACGACGTGTTCGACCAGGACTACGCCGCCGTCGGCGCGGCCCTGGGCAAGAGCGAGCCGGCCGTCCGCCAGCTGGCCAGCCGTGCGCGCACCCACGTGCGCGACGCGCGGCCAAGGTTCACGGTGTCCGACGACCGGGCCACGCGCCTGGCCGCCGCCTTCCTCGACGCCTCCAACCGCAACGACACCGCCGCCCTGACCAGCCTGCTGGCCGAGGACGCGGTGCTGATCTCCGACGGCGGCGGCAAGCGGTCGGCGGCCCTGCGGCCGATGATCGGGCGCGACGACGTGCTGCTGCTGCTGAATGGCCTGGCCAGCCGGGGGACCTTCGCCGTCACCGGCGCCATGCGGCCCGCCCGCGTCAACGGCCTGCCCGGCGTGATCCTCGAGGCCGCCGACGGCCCGACCATCATCGCCTTCGAACCCGACCAGACCGGCGAGCGCATCGCCGCCATCTACATCATGCGCAATCCGGAGAAGCTGGGGCATGTGCATTAATCGCACTGTCATCCCGGACGGCCGTCAGGCCGATCCGGGACCCAGATCAAATCCCGGCGATCGTGCGTGAAGCCGAATCTGGGTCCCGGCTCTCCGCTTCGCTTCGGCCGGGATGACAATGGGGTGTGGGGCTACGCCGCTCTGGCATCCAGTCGCGTCATCCGCGATATGTGAGCTATGCGTTTCGACGACCGCTTCCTGGAAGAGATCAAGTCGCGCCTCCGGCTGTCGGACGTGATCGGCAAGACCGTGAAGCTGAAGCGTCAGGGCCGTGAGTTCGTCGGCCTGTCGCCGTTCACCAAGGAGCGGTCGCCGAGCTTCTTCGTCAACGACGACAAGGGCTTCTTCCATGACTTCTCCAGCGGCAAGCATGGCGATCTGATCAGCTTCCTGCAGGAAACCGAGCGGCTCAGCTTCGTCGAGGCCGTCGAGCGGCTGGCCGGGGAGGCGGGGCTGCAGATGCCGGCCCCCGATCCTCGCGCCGCCGAACAGGAAAAGCAGCGCCAGGGCCTGGCCGAATTGATCGAACTGGCGGCCAGCTGGTTCGAGGGCGAACTACGCCGGCCGGCCGGGAAGGAGGCCCGCGAGACCCTGGTCCGCCGGGGCCTGCCCGAGTCCGAATGGAGCCGCTTCCGCCTGGGCTTCGCCCCGTCCGGCCGCACCGCCCTGAAGGACTATCTGATCGCCAAGGGCGCGCGGCCGGCGGAGCTGGTCGAGACCGGCCTGCTGATCGCGCCGGAGGACGGCGGGGCGCCCTACGACCGGTTCCGCGACCGGATCATCTTCCCCATCGCCGACCAGCGAGGGCGAACCGTCTCCTTTGGCGGCCGGGCGATGGATCCGCAGGCCCGGGCCAAATACCTCAACGGGCCGGAGACCAGCGTCTTCTCCAAGGGCCGGCTGCTCTACGGCCTGCCCGAGGCGCGCAGGCTGCTGCACGCCGGCCCGCCGAGCGTCGATGGCGAAGACGCCGCCCTGGTGGTGGTCGAGGGCTACATGGACGTGATCGCCTGCCAGCGGGCCAATGTCGCCGCCGTGGCGCCCATGGGCACGGCCCTGACCGAGGAGCAGATGGAGGTGCTGTGGCGCCTGCATCCCGAGCCGACCCTCTGTTTCGACGGCGACGGCGCCGGCCGCCGCGCCGCCAGCCGGGCCATCGACCGGGCCCTGCCGCTGCTCAAGCCGGGCAAGAGCTTCCGCTTCGCCATCGTCACCGGCGGCAAGGATCCGGACGACGTGTTGCGCGAGCAGGGGCCGGCGGCCCTGCGGGCCCAGCTGTCGCAGACAACCCCCTTCGCCGACGCCCTGTTCGTGCGCGAGCGGGACCAGGAGCCGTTGGACAGTCCCGAGCACCGCGCCGGCCTCAAGCAGCGCCTGCGCGAGAAGGCCAACACGATCGGCGACAAGGACCTGGCCCAGGCCTATCGCGACGATCTGCTGGGCCGGTTCGACCTGCTGTTCCAGCGGCCGCAGCAGGGTCCGAGAGCGCCTTTTGTTCCGGGCCGTCCGTGGAAGCCCGGCGGCCGTCCGGGACAGCCTTTCGAGGCGACCTTTCCGACGGCGGAGGGCAAGGCGGCGGCCAAACGGCTGTCCACGGCGCTCGATCCCCTGGCCGCCGCCCTGGCCAAGGGCGCCCTCGAAGACCCCCACCGGCTCGACGATCATCTGGAGGCGTTCGAGAAGGCCGGCTTCGGTGATCCGGCGCTCATCGCCTTGGCCGCTGAAATCATTCGTCTTCGTCTGGACGCTGACCACCTTGACTCGGGGGCCCTCGCACGCCATCTGCGGGAACGTGGATTTGCCGGGCTGCTGACTGACATCGACCGGGCCGCTGCTCAAGCAGGCGCGCCCTTCCTGAAACAGGATGTCACCCTCGCCACCGCCAGGTCCCAGTGGACGTACGCTTTTGAGGTTCTGAACCGATTGGCTGCGCTCGAGGCTGCGATGTTGTCCGCCAAGGGAAACCTCGGCGGGCGTTCAGACATGGCGGCGCTGGAGCGGCTGAAAGCCGAGCGGGACCAGCTCAAGCGATCCGTTCGCTCGGGATCCCTCTGGACGGACGACGATCCTGTTTCCTGAGACGTTTCGCCGCGTCCCGACCGATTTATTGGCGCCCCGCTCCTCCCGGGCGGCCCGCCGGAGACTGCCATGAGCACGACGACCGCCGAGAACACCGACGCCCCCGAAGCCCCCGAGAAGGACGGCCCGCTGCTCGACCTCACCGATGCCGGGGTCAAGAAGTTCATCAAACAGGCCAAGGCCCGCGGCTACGTCACCATGGACGAGCTGAACAAGGTGCTGCCCAGCGAGGAAGTCACCTCCGAGTCCATCGAAGACACCCTGGCCATGCTGTCGGAGATGGGCGTCAACGTCGTCGAGGCGGAAGAGGACGCGGCCGACGGCGAGGGCGGCGAAGTGGTCGCGGCCGGCGAGCAGGCCATCGTCACCGAGGCCGAGACCAAGGCCACCTACGACCGCACCGACGACCCCGTACGCATGTATCTGCGCGAGATGGGCAGCGTCGAACTGCTGTCCCGCGAGGGCGAGATCGCCATCGCCAAGCGCATCGAGGCCGGCCGCGACACGATGATCCGCGGCCTGTGCGAAAGCGCCCTGACCTTCGAGGCCATCATGGTCTGGCGCGAGGAGCTCGGCACCGGCCGGATCCTGCTGCGCGAGGTGATCGACCTGGAAGGCACCTACGGCGTGATGTTCCCGGCCGCGCCGGTGATCGTGCCCACCGAGGACGCCGAACCGGCCGAACCCAAGGAAGCCGCCGAGGGCGAGGAAAAGCCCGAGGGCGAAGACGACGACGACGACTTCGATGATGGCGCCGGCCCCACGGTCAGCGCCATGGAAGGCGAACTGCGCGAAAGCGTCATGGAGACGCTGGACGCCATCGCCGCCGAGTTCGACGCCTTCCGCCGCCTGCAGGAAAAGCTGGTCGAGCGCCGGCTGAAGGGCGGTGACCTGAAGGAAGAGGACCGCAAGGCCTATGACGCCGCCAGCGGCGCCATCGTCACCCGCCTGAAGACCCTCAAGCTGAACAACAACCGCATCGAGGCCCTGGTCGATCAGCTGTACGCGATCAACCGCCGCCTGATCGCCCTCGAAGGCCGGCTGCTGCGGCTGGCCGACAGCTACGGCATCAGCCGCGCCGAGTTCCTCAAGGCCTATTTCGGCGCCGAGCTGGACCCCAACTGGTCGGAGAAGGTCAAGGCGCTGGGCGTGCGCTGGACCAAGTTCAGCGAGAATGACGACTCCTCGATCCGCGACATCCGCCAGGAAGTCGCCGCCCTGGCCACCGAGACCGGCGTGCCGATCGACGACTACCGCCGCATCGTCCAGACCGTGCAGAAAGGCGAGCGCGAGGCCCGCCAGGCCAAGAAGGAAATGGTCGAGGCCAACCTGCGCCTCGTCATCTCCATCGCCAAGAAATACACCAACCGCGGCCTGCAATTCCTCGACCTGATCCAGGAGGGCAACATCGGTCTGATGAAGGCGGTCGACAAGTTCGAGTACCGCCGCGGCTACAAGTTCTCGACCTACGCCACCTGGTGGATCCGCCAGGCGATCACCCGCTCGATCGCCGACCAGGCGCGGACCATCCGCATCCCGGTGCACATGATCGAGACGATCAACAAGATCGTCCGCACCAGCCGCCAGATGCTGCACGAGATCGGCCGCGAGCCGACCCCGGAAGAGCTGGCCGAAAAGCTGGCCATGCCTCTGGAGAAGGTCCGCAAGGTCCTGAAGATCGCCAAGGAGCCGATCAGCCTCGAAACGCCCATCGGCGACGAGGAAGACAGCCACCTGGGCGACTTCATCGAGGACAAGAACGCCATCCTGCCGATTGACGCGGCGATCCAGTCCAACCTGCGCGAGACCACCACCCGCGTGCTGGCGTCCCTGACGCCGCGCGAGGAACGGGTCCTGCGCATGCGCTTCGGCATCGGCATGAACACCGACCACACCCTGGAAGAAGTCGGCCAGCAGTTCTCGGTCACCCGCGAACGCATCCGCCAGATCGAAGCCAAGGCCCTGCGCAAGCTCAAGCACCCGAGCCGGTCGCGGAAGCTGCGGAGCTTCCTGGACTCATAGGCCTCAGGGGACTGGATTTCGTGTCCCTCGGGACACGATTTCCTGTCCCCGAGCCTTAACTAGCCCCTCTTGGGGTCCTGTTCAGCGGCCTTGGAGGCCGACGCCGAACCGGCATCAGTGACCGGCAATTTCATCCGGGTCCGCGCGCGGGCGATCACCTCGATGGCGTCCGACAGCGCCTCGGGCCCGTCCGTCCGAGCGTCGGCAAGATAGGCCGCGATGCCCTCCTCGCTATCGAGATAGTCGGCAGGGTCAAAGGGAAATGTTTTGAGCATCATACCTCCTTCGCCAGCGCCTTCGCCTGGGCGATGTCCCGTGTCTGGGAGCCCTTGTCGCCTCCACAGAGTAGCACGATCACGGTGTTTTCGCGCCGCGTGAAGTAGACACGGTAGCCGGGGCCGTGATGAACGCGCAGCTCGCTGACGCCGTCGCCCACTGACTGGGCGTCGCCCAGGTTTCCCACTGCCACCCGACGAATGCGTCGGGCGATAATCGCTGCGGCCGTCCGGTCGGCAAGGCTTTTCAACCATGCTTCGAACACAGCTGTGCGGCGAATATCCCAAGTGGCCATTACCTATGGTAGTATTTGACATTGTCGCTCGGTGCAAGGCGGTCCTTGCTTTGGAGGGCTGTTCTAAGCCCCGCGCATCAGCACGCCGGCCGTCAGCACGCCGAACGCCAGCACCATGGCGTTGAACTCATTGGCGCTGATCACCGGGATGGCGACGTGGCCGTAGTGCGAGATCACGGCGGCGAAGCGTCTCCGGCCCCTCCGCAACGCCGGGCGGGAGGCGTCGTTCCTTGAGGCGAAAGCGAGACTCCCGATACCAATAGTCCGGGGACAAGGCGGGACATTCGCGGGACTCTCGCGCCAAATCGGCGGCTGTGGGGCGGCATTCGACGCGGCGGGGCGGCGGGCGGCCTTGGACTCTGCACATGGATGTGATGACGCCACGGGGGCGGCGCCCCCAAACCCGTGCCGCGCAATGGGCGACGGCCATCGCGGGGTCCCAGGCCGACGGGCGGCCGGCCGGCGCTTTCGGGAGCGGGAACCGGCCCCTGGCGCACGGCGCGCGGGCTGACGGCCCCGGGCGCCTGGCGACGATCGATGTCGAAGGCCTGCTGGCGAGACTTCCGCCCCTTCGGGTCGCTAAAGTCAGCCCTTTAGTTTCTGCTTGCGCGGAGATCCGCCAGGAGATACTAAAGGAAATGCTTCAGCATCAAGCCCCACCCTCTCTCGACCCCGTGTTCCAGGCCCTGGCCGATCCGTCCCGGCGGAGCATGCTCGAACGCCTGACCCTCGGGCCGGCCTCGGTCAGCCAGCTGGCCGAGCCCCTGCCCATGACCCTCGCCGCCGTCGGCCAGCATATCGCGGTGCTGGAGGCCGCCGGGCTGGTGAAGAGCCAGAAGGTCGGTCGGGTGCGCACCTGCACCCTGGATACGACCGTGCTCACCCAGGCCGAGAAATGGATCAACGACCTTCGCGTCGCCGTCGAGCGTCAGCTCGACCGGCTGGGCGTCTACCTGGCTGAAACCAAGCCGGCCGACGAAGCCTGAAAGGACCACGCCATGCCCGCCGCCCTCACCCACGCCACCTTCTGCGTCGAGCGGGTCTATGACGCCGCGCTGGCCCGCGTGTTCCACGCCTTCACCGATCCGGACGCCCGGATGCGCTGGTTCTTCCAGGTCGACGAGTGGACGCTGCACGACCACAGCGGCGGCGAGCTGGGCGTGGGCAAGACCGAGTCCAGCCGCTTCTCGCCGCCGGGAGCGGAGGTGATCATCACCAACGACAGCATCTATCTCGACGTCGTTCCGAACGAGCGGGTGATCTTCGCCTACGCCATGACCCTGGGCGGGGCGCCGCTGTCCTCGTCGCTGTCGACCGTGGAGTTCCGGGCCGAGGGCAAGACCACGCGGCTGATCTTCACCGAGCAAGGCGTCTACCTGGACGGCAACGTCGACGGCCGGATCGAAGGGACCGAGGGACTGCTGGTGAGGCTGGAGGAAGAGCTGGCGAGGGGGTGAACCCCATCCTGCCTCGCGGCGGAATTCGACCTGATGTCTTGATGAGCATTCTTGCTCCGGCGGGACCTTCGTCAAGGACGGGCCCGAAGGGCTCGCCGCTGCGCGGCCGCGAAGCGGTCCTTGACCAAGGTCGCCGTCCGGAGCGGACCATTCCATCAAGGCCTTCAGGGCGCATCAGCATCCGGACGGGCGACCGGCCTCCAGTCGTCAACCAACCGCGTCTCCCTCTCCACCATGCTCTGCATGGTCCCCCTCTCCCTCGCGGGAGAGGACGGTTATGCGAACATGTCCAGCACGGTCCCGGTCATCTCGTCGGCGGTGCGGATCACCGCGGCGTTGGCCTGGACCGCCGCCTTCGCCTCGACGCGGGCGGCGATCTCGCGTTCCGGGTTGTCCAGCGGCGCGTCGGCCGTTCGGCGGGCGCTGGCGTCGAAGCGCATGGCGGCGTCGTTGAGGCCGGCGGCGGCGATGGTCAGGGCCTGCATGGCGGGTTTCTCCCGTTGCCTGGGCGCATCCTGCGCCCGCCGCCCTTAACGGGCCGTCGGCAAGCGTGGTGAACAGCAGCTTGCCAGAGCCTCGGGCGTGCCGCAGGTTTCGCAGCCTCAAGCACAGGACAGCCCCATGAGCACCGACCTCTTCTCCCTCAAGGGGCGCACCGCCCTGATCACCGGCGGTTCGCGGGGCATCGGCAAGATGATCGCCGCCGGCTTCATCGCCGCCGGGGCGCGGGTCTACATCTCCTCGCGCAAGGCCGGGGCCTGCGACGCGACGGCCGCGGAGTTGTCGGCCGGCGGCGGGGTGTGCATTTCGCTGCCACAGGACGTCTCGAAGGTGGAGGGCTGCAATCTGCTGGCCCAGGCCTACGGCAAGTACGAAACCAGCCTCGACATCCTGGTCAACAACGCCGGCGCCGCCTGGCTGGCGGAGTTCGATGAGTTCCCGGAGGCCGGCTGGGACAAGGTGATGAACCTGAACCTCAAGTCGCCTTTCTTCCTCACTCAGGCCCTGGCCCCGGCCCTGCGGGCGGCGGCCAGCCACGAGAAGCCCGCCAAGGTGATCAACATCGCCTCGATCGACGGCATCCGGCCCAATCCGCAGGAGACCTACAGCTACCAGGCCAGCAAGTCGGGGCTGATCCACCTGACCCGCCGCATGGCCGGCCGGCTGATCGAGGACAACATCTGCGTCAACGCCATCGCGCCGGGGGCCTTCGCCTCGGAGATGAACACCGTGGCCCGCGACCAGGCCGAGGCCACCGCCCGGCGGATCCCGTCAAAGCGGATCGGCACGGACGAGGACATGCAGGGCGTGGCCATATACCTGGCCTCGCGGGCCGGCGACTACTGCGTGGGCATCACCATCGCGGTCGATGGCGGCGTCAGCCATGCCGTCGCTGCGGTGTAGGGGGGTGTCATGTTCAATACAGCGCTGATCAGGACCCGGCTCGGCCAGTATGGCGCGGCCTGGCTGCTCGCCTTCGTGCTGTCTATCCTGGCCATTCTGGCCGGCGGCTGGCTGGCGCACATGCCGCTGGTCAAGGTCGCCGACCTGGTGCTGCCGGTGGCCTTCGCGGGCCTGACTCTGGCCGTGCTGGGGGTGATGATCGTGACGCTCACCGCCGGCCGCGAGACGGTCGCCACGCGGCTGGTCATCATTCTGCTGGCGCTGTTGCTGTTTCTGCCTCTGCTCTGGGCGCCGGTGGTCGGCGCGGTCGGCGCTGCCTGGATCGGCAGGGTGTCGATCGAATATTCGGCGGTCTACGCCCAGTTCCGCATCCTGGTCAGCCAGGCGCTGTTCAAACTGGCCGGGCTGATGTTCGCCAATCCGCTGATGGACACGGTCTGGACGCTGTTCCAGGGCGTTGCGACGGTTATCGGCTTCCTGGCGTCCTTCTTCCAGGTCTGGCCGCGGCTTCTGCGGCTGCTGGGCGCGCGCGAAGTGGAAGCCTGACGCCGAAAGCCCCTCCCCACGGGGAGGGGCTCCGGGGCCGGGCCTAGTGGCTCCAGGTGGTGTAGCCGAGCTGCAGAATCTTCGGGTAGCCGGGGTTGATCCCGTTGACCCTGAACTGGCTGATGCGGCCGGCGTTGGTCTTCATGCAGACGTAGCTGCCGACCGGGACCGCCGCGAGCGGCACGGGGGCCGGGCTGAAGGCGGCGACGCGGCAGCCGGCGAAGCCGCGGTTGCTGCGGTCGCCCACCGCCATCAGGGCCCCGTTCCGCGGCTGCAGGAACATGTGGGTCGGATCGACCGCGTGGAACCACAGGTCCGCGCCGCCGCCAGGGGTCAGATTGCCGTTGTCGAAGTTGACCAGGAAGGTCTGGGGCAGGGCGACGCCGCCGGTGGAATAGGTCGGCGGGACCGGGGGCGGGGGCGGCGGACCCATCGGATGGCAGCTGAAACCGCCGGGGCGGGCGGTGCAGATCATGCCGCCCGGAGCGTTGCGCTGGATGCTGCCCGCCGGGCCATACTGGCACTGCAGGGCGGGCGTTCCGCCGATGTTGACCACCGCCGTATTGGTCAGGGAATTGACGATCGGGGTGTTCCACCAGCCGCCAGGCAGGGGCGTGGTGATCTCCCGGCGCACCTGCGACGCGGGGCAATTGATTTCCGCGGCGCTGGCGATGGCCGGCGCGGCGAGGGTGAGAAGGGCGGCGGCCGCCCCTGCGATACCAAGCGAAACCTTGTTCATTGTTGCCTCCCAACGAGGGGTGAGTCCCTCATGGGCACAGATAACGCCGGTCTCCCTGAACGAAGGCCGTGAGCCGATTGTCAGCCGTTGTTCACCCAAGGCGGGCATCGCGTTGACGTCGCCGCGTTAGGCTGCGAGCGTCCCCGTCGGGAAAAACATAAGGGGAGGCCACGAATGCTCGCCTCGTTGCTGCTGCGTCTGGGGGCCCTTGGCCCTCTTATCTTCTACGGGGTGATCGTCGCGGGCGGCTTGATGTCGCCGGGCTACAACCACATGACCCAATCCGCCAGCGAGCTCGGCCAGGCTGGCGCGGCCACGGCGAAGATCTTCAACTACGGGATCATGGCCGCGGGGGGCGCGATGATCATCGGCGCCCTGGGCCTGCTCATGGGCCTGCCCCGGCTGGGTCGCGGGCTCCTGATGCCGGGTCTGACCGCCATCGCCATCGGCCTGTTTGGCGCCTCGTTCATTCTCGGCGGCCTGCACCCGATGCCGGACCCGATGCATGACGCCTACCACCTCATCTATGCCGGCATCGCCGCGCCGCTGCTGGCCTTCCTGGCCATGGGCGACCGCAGCGAACTGTCCGGCGCCAAGACCATGGCGGTGCTGGGCTTCCTCGTCGGCGCCGTGCTGATGGCGATCATGATGAACGTCGGCGGCCTCAACCTGGTGCACAAGACGGACGCGGGCCTCTGGGAGCGCGGTCAGTTGCTGGCCACTACCCTGTGGATGCTGTTCGCCTTCACCGCGATCCCGAGCGCCCTGGCGGCCAAGGAACGCAAGCGGGCCGCCGGTTACTAGGCGCCTGGGCTATTTCCAGGCGTAGTTGAAACTGACGGAGATGCGGTCGCTCCGGGCGCCGTTGGCCGGCACCTCGTGGCGCAGCCAGCTCTCCCACAGCAGCACGGTCCCGGGCGCCGGAGCGACGTAGACGAAGGTCTGCAGGTCCTCCGGCGCTTCGGCATGCCGCCCCGGCGCGGCCATCATCATCGGCAGGCGCGGGTCTTCCAGCTTCAGGGCCGAGGCGCCCGGCGGGGTGGCGACATAGTAGGTGCCGCTGATCACGCTGTGCGGGTGGATGTGGCTGGTGTGAGTCCCGCCCGGCTTGAGCACGTTGACCCACAGGCTGTCCATCACCAGCCGACGACCCTTCAGATCGAAGGCGACCTCGGCGGCGAAGGCGGCGGCCAGCTTGTCGAGCCGGCGCTTCAGGTCGCTAAAGGCGGTGACCCGCGTCGGCAGGTCGTCCAGCGAGGCGTAGGAGGTGTAGCCGGGATAGGCGTTGGCCTTGCACCAGCGCCGGCCGGCCTGGTCCTCGTCGGCCAGCATGCGGCAGGCGTCCGCCAGGTCGGCGTTGAGGGCGGCGAAGCCCTTGTCGGCGGCGAGGCTGGTTTCGAACAGGCGGGTGACGAAGAGGGCGCGGCTGGTCATGGACTGGCGTTATGCCGGAGAGCGACGCCTGTCAAAGACGGTGCGTCCTTCGACACGGCCCTCCGGGCCTGCTCAGGATGACGCGCACTGTTCTACGTCATGGTGAGCAGCGCCAAAGGCGCGTGTCGAACCACGCACGATCACGTCACCGCTTGGCGCGTCGCCGCGTAGAGGTCATCGACCACCCGGCTCTCCAGGTTGAACACCATCACCGGCCGCCTGGCCGCGTCATAGGCTGGCCATCCGGGCAGGACTGGGGTGTTGGGGCTGCCGGTTCGGGCGAAGGCGACCCAGGCGGCGCTCATCTGTTTGGCCATGACCTCGGGTTCGGGGCCCGGCCCCACCAGCACCCTGGAGTTGGCCACGTTGTCGAACACCAGCGGGATCTCCAGCGTGTGCGGCGACCGGAACGGCCCCACGGGCGTGCGCCATTCCAGCAGATACATCCAGGCTTTGGCCCCGCCCTGGGTCGCCTTGCGTTCGGCGATCTGCACCGATCCGGCGAACATCCGGCCGTAGGTCACCAGATGGGTGGCCCGATAGGTCGGAGAGTCGTTCGGGAAATCCTTCTTCAGGGCCTCCAGCACCGCCGGAGCCCTTGGGCCGAAGATGCCGGTCGCCATGGCCGCCAACCCGGCCTCGTCCATCTTCCCGAACCAGGGGGCGGAGGCCATGAACAGGGTCATCTCGTCGTGGTTGATGCCGATCATCACCGGCACGTCGCGGGCCGTGGCCGGGGCGGCCGGATCCCAGGGCTGGGCCGGCAGGATGTCGCCGTCGACGACCGGCGCGAAGCCCGCGCCCGGCTGTTTGGCCTCGGCGGCGTAGGCGGCCTTGACCAGGGCCTCGGCCGGGACGGTGCGTAGAGCGGCTACGTCGCCGGGCGTCACGCCAAGGGCGGCGTAGAGATCGGCGGCGAGAGCGGCGGCGCGATCGGCCGGAACAGCCCGCACGCCCGGCCCGCTCTGGACCACCGCCTTGTGGAACAACCCCTTGGCCCGGGGCATGGCCAGCAGGTAGCTGACCTTCGCCCCGCCGCCAGACTCGCCGAAGATGGTCACATTGCCGGGGTCGCCGCCGAACGCGGCGATGTTGTCGCGCACCCATTCGAGCGCGGCGACGATGTCCAGCATGCCGGCGTTGCCCGACCCGGCGACCTGCGGCAGGTGCAGATAGCCGAAGACGTTCAGGCGGTGGTTGATGCTGACCACCACCACGTCGTGATCCTTCGCCAGGTTCGTCCCGTCGTACATCGGCCAGCCGGCCGAGCCGTAGGCGAAGCCGCCGCCGTGCAGCCAGACCATCACCGGTTTCTTTGCCGCGCCCAGCTGTTTGCTCCAGACGTTGAGGACCAGGCAGTCCTCGCTCTGGTTGGCCACGTCGTCACGCGACGGGAAGACGGTCTGCAGCGCCTTGCCCAGTTCGGAGGTCGGGTTGGTCGCCGACGGCGAGGGCATCTGAATGGCCGGATGGCCAAGCGCATGGGCGGCCCTGGCATCCGTCCAGGGCTTGACCGGCGCGGGCGGCGCGAAACGCAGCTCGTCCAGCGGCGGGGCGGCGTAGGGAATGCCCTTGAAGCTGAAGACGCCGTCCAGGGCGAGGCCACTCACGGGGCCGGAGCGGGTGGTCACGGTGGATGAAGGCGATGCCGCCGCCCCGGCGATCCGGGGGGCGGCGAGGGACAGACCGGCGAGGGCGGTCATGCCCAGGAGCTGGCGGCGACCGATGTTGAGCGTCATGGCGTCCTCCCTCGTTTTCGAACCATCGGTATCCCAACGGGACCAGTCCGTCGAGATTCTTGCCGGCTTTCCGTGCGGCAGGTCTTTCGCTCACAGGGTGAACAGCGATAACGTCGCGCCAAACCAGATCAGGGGAGAGACGTCATGAAGGCCGCAGTGCTTCGCGAGGTGGGCAAGCCGCTTCAGATCGAGAACGTCACGATCAACAAACCGGGCCCGCATGAGGTGTTGATCCGCACCAAGGCCGCCGGCGTCTGCCACTCCGACCTGCATTTCGTCGAAGGCTCCTATCCCCACCCGCTGCCCGCGGTGCTGGGGCACGAGAGCGCCGGGGTGGTCGAGCAGGTCGGATCCGAAGTGCGTACGGTGAAGGTGGGTGACCACGTGATCACCTGCCTGTCGGCCTTCTGCGGCCACTGCAATCACTGCGTCACCGGCCACATGGCCCGTTGCGTCAGTGGCGACGTCCGCCGGGGCAAGGACGACGAGCCGCGCCTGGGCAACGGCCTGAATCAGTTCCTCAACCTGTCGTCCTTCGCCGAGCAGATGCTGATCCACGAGCACGCCTGCGTGGCCATCCGCAAGGACATGCCGCTGGACCGGGCGGCCCTGATCGGCTGCTCGGTGACCACGGGCGTGGGCGCGGTGGTGCAGACTTCGAGCGTGCGCGCCGGCGAGACCGTTGCGGTCATCGGCTGCGGCGGCGTGGGCCTGGCGGCGGTTAATGGCGCGGCGATCGCCGGCGCCGGCCGGATCATCGCCATCGACATGCATCCGGGGAAGCTGAATCTGGCCAAGCACTTCGGCGCCACCGACGTGATCGACGCCAGCCAGGACGACCCGGTCAAGGCGGTCATCGAGCTGACCAAGGGCGGTGTCGACCACAGCTTCGAGGCCATCGGCCTGAAGAAGACCACCGAGCAGGCCTTCAAGATGCTGGCCCGCGGCGGCACCTGCAACGTCATCGGCATGATCCCGGTCGGCACGATGATCGAGCTGCATGGCGCCGACTTCCTCGGCGAGAAGCGCATCCAGGGCTCGCTGATGGGCTCCAACCGCTTCCCGGTCGATATGCCCCGTCTGGTGGACTTCTACATGTCCGGCCGGCTGAAGCTCGACGAGATGATCGCCCAGCGGATCAAGCTTGAGGAGGTCAATCAGGCCTTCGACGAACTCAAGCGCGGCGAACTGGCCCGCTCTGTCATCGTCTTCGACTGATCAGGCCGGCGGCTGGCCGCTGCTTCGCTTCATGGCGGTCGCCAGTCTGTTGAAGCTGGCGAAGCTTTCGCGGTAGGCGACGGTCATCTCGGGGGTCAGCAGGGCGTGCTCGGGGATGTAGACCCCGCGCCGCCCGTCGCGGACGCAGAGGTTCTCCGCCACCAGCATGTTCACGTAGCGGCGGGTGGTCTCGTAGGGCACGCCGATGGAATTGGCGATCGACATAACGCTCACCGGCCGTCGCTCGCCTCCGCCTCCGCCGGCGGTGGGCGAAGCTTCGCCATTGGCGACGGCGATGGCGGTGAAAATGATCCCGCGCAGGAGGTCGCCGCCGTGAGCCCGGGCGACGATTTCCACCCCACGCACAAAGAACTCGCCGGCCAGCCTGACGGCCACCGCCACGGCCAGGTCGTCGGCGGGCGCGCTCGCCGCTGGCGCTTCACCCATGCTTCGTCCAGTGGCCAAGGTCCCCCCTCCCCTTGAATCTCATCTGGTCGCTATTGACGCGCCGCCCTGATTCCCCATTTTGAGGAATCAAATTCCGCCTCGCCGACGCCGGCTGCCTATCCTTTCGGCAACGAAGAGAAGGCGGGAGGCGCGGAATGTTGAGGCCGGCTGGTCGCATGGAGTCAGATGGGCGGGCGCCCGCCGCAGCAGCGACGGAGACACGGCGGAAACGATCGTCCATTCGAGCAGGCGATACAGCCGACATTCTCGATTACATGGCTCAAGTGCGGCGGAAGGCAAGACGCAACGCTAACGCCGATCCGCTGGTGGCTGAAATCGTCGAGGCCCTGCTGATCCTTGGCGGCCAGGGACACAGGAACGCGGTGGCCGAGCGGATCGCTTCGGCCCGGGCCGGAGAGCCCGCGAAGCCGACCGAGGCGTTGATTGTCCACGTGCGGGCCGCTTTCGAGGAACGGCTGAAGCTGGACCGCGCGATGCGCCGACCGCGGGCCCTGTTCGACCTGCCGTTCGGGGACGGATCTCACCGATGGGCTCTGGCGCGGGAAGCAGAGAACTTCCTGCGATGGGGTCGGGGGTCGCGCCGCTCTCCGCCCTGGCGAAGACGACCCGCGTGACAACCGACGACGGCGGCCGCCTGCCCCCCGACAGGGTCGCCGACGGGACGCCCCCTGACCCTTTCCGAGGGGTCAGGGCGCGCATCCGCCTGCCTCAGGCCGCGAACTCCACGCCGCCTTCGCGCAGATCCGTCATCAGACGCCGCAGGTTTTCGTAGTTGCGACGCAGGGCCGTGACCATCTGGTCCCGGCCGATGACGGTCGCGGGCACAATGATCCCCGTCTCGGCCCGCACACAGAGGCCATCGGTGATCAAGGCGTTGATGTGCCGCCGCGTGGTTTCGTAAGGAATGTCCAGTTCGAGCGCCAGGGCGTGGACGCTGATGGGTTTGCGTAGCTCGTCCGGCACCTGGTCGCTGGCTTCCGAATAGGCCTGGGAGACGACATCGGAGGGCCGCAGATGCCGCACATTGGCATCGACGACGGCGGTGAAGATCACGCCGCGCAGGATGTCGCCGCCGACGACGCGCGACATGAGATCGACGGAGTGAAGGAAGTAGGTGGTGGACGCTCGAAGCGCCAATCGTTCATGTCGTTTGTCTGGTCTGTTCGGCACGAATTGCACTCCCCGATCCGGGCAACCCGCAGGTAACCGGAAATGGGTTTTCGCCGTTATAACCCTACTGATCCAAGGGCTAAATTACCCGAATTGAGGATTTCCCGCGCGACGTGGTGACGCAGCGCTTACTCGGCGGCCTGGAGGTCGGCGGCGGCCGTCTCAGCCTCGATCCGCGCCGCGTGGGCTTCGACGAGCCCGACGATGTGGTCGACCATGTGCTCGTTGTCCATCTTGTGGTCCGGTCGGCCGGTCACATAGACCATGCCCGAGCCCTTGCCGCCGCCGGTGAAGCCCAGGTCGGTCATCAGGGCTTCGCCCGGGCCGTTGACCACACAGCCGATGATCGACAGCGACAACGGGGTCGAGATATGCGCCAGCCGGGCCTCGAGAGCCTCGACGGTCTTGATCACATTGAAGCCCTGCCGGGCGCAGGACGGGCAGGCGATGATGTTCACGCCGCGATGGCGCAGGCCCAGCGACTTGAGCAGGTCGAAGCCGACCTTGATCTCCTCTACCGGGTCGGCGGCCAGGCTGACGCGGATCGTGTCGCCGATACCGGCCCACAGCAGGCTGCCCATGCCGATGGCCGATTTGACCGTGCCGGTGCGCAGGGCGCCGGCCTCGGTAATGCCCAGATGCAGCGGGCAGTCGATGGCTTCGGAAAGCTGCTGATAAGCGGCCACGGTCATGAAGATGTCCGAGGCCTTCACGCTGATCTTGAAGTCGTGGAAGTCGTGGTCCTGCAGGATGCGGGCGTGGCTGAGCGCGCTCTCGACCATCGCGTCCGGGCAGGGCTCGCCGTACTTCTCCAGCAGGTCGCGCTCCAGCGAGCCGGCGTTGACGCCGATGCGCATGGAACATCCGTGGTCACGGGCGGCCTGGATGACCTCGCGGACGCGATCGGGACTGCCGATGTTGCCGGGATTGATACGCAGGCAGGCCGCGCCGGCCTTGGCGGCCTCGATGCCGCGTTTGTAGTGGAAGTGGATGTCGGCGACGATCGGGACCTTCGACTCCCGCACAATGGTCGGCAGGGCCGCGGTCGACTCCACGTCGGGGCAGGAGACCCGCACGATGTCGGCGCCGGCCTCCTCAAGTTGCCGGATCTGGTCGATGGTCGCGGCCGCGTCGGCGGTCAGCGTGTTGGTCATCGACTGGACGGTGATCGGCGCATCGCCGCCGACCGGAACGTTCCCGACATGAATCTGGCGGGACTTGCGCCGGTCGATGTGGCGCCAGGGGCGGAGATGGGTGTGGTCGTCGTGGCTCATGCGAAGGCCAAGGTAAGCCCGAGCGGGGCGTTTCCCAAGTCCGTCATGGAAGTTTCGCTTATGGCAGGAACGAGGTGACCGAGGCCGTCGGGGTGGTCATCGACCCCTTCAGCTTGCCGCCGACGAACACGTCCACCGCGGCGGGATCGGAGACCTCGACCGACACGCCCTTGAAGCTGGGCGCGCGATAGGCCTCGCCGGCCGGCAGGATGCGCGAGAAATAGACGGAACCATCCGTGCCGCGAACGATCAGGCTGGTGGACTTGCGCGCCTGGAAGGTGACCAGAGACGAGGCCGCGTCGGCGCCATGAACCGGTCCCCTGGCGACGAACGGCGTGCCGGGCGAAACCACCGGTCCGGCGTTCAGAGCGGCGGCGATCTCGGCGTCCTTGCGGATCTTGGCGGCGGCCGCGGCGGCGTCAGCCGATCCGTCAGCGGCGGCGGCGGCTTCCAGACCAGGCGTCTTGTAGACCTCCGGCGTCGAAGCCTCGACAGGGGCGGGCAGGGGCTCGCCGACGCTCATCGGGCCGCTGGGACCGCCTGAACCGCCCGGGGTCACGCCGGCGACCGAGGTCGGGGCGGTGGGCGGCGGCGGGGCCTCATCGGAGATGGCGCGCTGGGCGATGTTCCACAGCACGATGGCGGAGACGATCAGCACGCCGCTGGCGATGATCGCGCCCATGCGCGGATCGCGCTCGCGGTGAACGCCCACCGGCGCGCGCAGGGGCTCGTCGGGATCGGGCGAGGATTCCTTGAAGCGGTTGATCGCCTCTTCGGGATCGAGCCCCAGATGTTTGGCGTAGGCCTTGATGTAGCCCAGCGTGAACGGCCGCGACGGCAGTTCGTCCAGCCGCATGTCCTCGACGGCGGCCAGATAGGTGCGGCGGATGCGGGTGGCGTCCGAGACGTCCTGCAGCGACAGGCCGCGGAACTCACGCGCCGACTTCAGGGCCGCGCCGATGTCGGGTCCGTACTGCAGGGAAGGCTCCTCGGTCGGCGCGAACGTGTCGGCCGGGTCCATATCGCCCGAACGGTACAAGTGCGTAACCCCGCCAGAATCGAGCGGCATGGCTACCGACGCCCCCAAATACTCGCGTCACGCGCGAACGCGACGCATCCTTGTTCCCTTAGGCAGGGAATTCTTAATGCAGGGTTGTGGATATCAAAATAACGCCCGGAATTCAATGCGCTAATCCGTCGCTGGTGGTTAACCGTCAGACAGCGACATACAATTTCCGGGCCAGGGTCTCGATCTCATTGCGCACCGAACCGGAGGTTCCTTTGAGCAGGGACTCGACGCCGCGGCGCGCGGCCTCGCGATCACAGGAAAGCACCATCTGCTTGACGGGGCCGATGCCGGCGGGCGGCATCGACAGTCGATCGAAACCCAGCGCGACGAGGGTGAAGGCCTCCAGCGGCCGCCCGGCCATTTCGCCACAAACCGAGACAGGGGTTCCCGTTTCGGCACAGGCGTTCTGGATCTGCTTCAGGGCGCGCAGGGCGGGCGGCGACAGCGGGTCGTAGCGGTCGGCTACCCTCGGGTTCCCCCGGTCAGCGGCGAACAGGTACTGCATCAGGTCGTTGGTGCCGACCGAGACGAAATCGGTCATCGGCAGCAGGGCGTCCAGGTGCCACAGCAGCGACGGCGCTTCGATCATCGCGCCGACGTCCAGCCGCGATGGGGCGGCCCGGCCGCGGCGCTGCGCCCAGGCCAGCTCGGCGTCGACGAAGGCCCGGGCGGCGCGGAACTCGTCCACGCTGGCCACCAGCGGGAACATGATGCGCAGGGGCCGGCCGTGCGCGGCCCAGATCAGGGCCCGCAGCTGCAGGCGCAAGAGGGCCGGACGGTCCAGACCCATGCGCACCGCGCGCCAGCCCAGGGCCGGGTTCTCCTCCCGCTCCAGCTCCATGTAGGGCAGCAGCTTGTCACCCCCCAGGTCGAGAGTCCGGAAGGTCACCGGCAGGCCGTCGGCGGCGTCCAGAACCTTTTCGTAGAGCGCCCGCTGGGCGTCGAGGCGCGGCATGTCCTCGGCGACCATGAACTGGAACTCGGTGCGGAACAGGCCGATGCCCTCCGCCCCGGTCTCGCCGAGAATGTCGAGATCCACGGCCAGGCCGGCGTTCATCAGCAGGGTGACCTTCTGGCCATCCTTGGTGAAGGCCGGTGTGTCGCGCAGCCTGGCGAATTCGGCCTTGCGCTGGGCGCGCACTTCCAGCCGGCTGTTGAGCGCCTTCACCACGTCCGGGCGCGGCCGCAGGAAGGCCTCGCCGGTTTCGGCATCGACGATCACCGCGTCGCCCTCTGAGACCTTGTCCCGCAACCCGGCCAGGCGGCCGACGCAGGGGATGTCCAGAGCCCTGGCGACGATGGCCGCGTGGCTGGCGGTGGAGCCTTCCTCCAGCAACAAGCCTTTCAGCTTGGTGCGGTCGTACTCCAGCAGGTCGGCAGGGCCCAGGTTGCGGGCCACCAGAATGGCGTCCTCGGGCAGGATGCGCGGTGCGTGGCCGTCGCCCGACAGGTGCCGCAGCAGCCGGTCGTTCAGGTCTTCCAGATCGTGCAGCCGCTCGCGCAGATACGGATCGCGGGCCTGGCCCAGCCGAGCGCGGTGCTCGCTGCGCACCCGCTCGACGGCGGCCTCCGCCGTCATGCCGGAGCGGACAGCCTCCTGCAGAGATCGGTTCCAGCCCCGGTCGTGGGCGAACATGCGGTAGGTCTCGAGCACCTCGTAGGGCGCGCCCACCAGGCCATGATGGCCCTCGAGCATCTCGTCGATCTGCTTCTGCAGCGCCTCGATGGCCGCGCTCAGCTTCACTTCCTCGGCCGCCGCGTCGTCGGACAGCAGCTGCTCCGGGGCCACCGGGTGGTCATGCAGCACGACCGTGCCGTAGGCCAGGCCGTCGGAGAACCTGGCGCCCTTCAGCCGCTCGGGCTTGTGCGGCGCGATCTCGACGTCCTTGAGGGCGTCCTGGCCGAGCAGCTCACCGGCGCCGACCATCTCGGCCAGCACCATGGCGATGATCCGCAGGTCCTCGACCTCTTCCTCGCCATAGGTGCGCTCGGTGCGGTTCTGGACCACCAGCACGCCGATCGGTCGCCCCCCGCGCAGCAGCGGCACGCCCAGAAACGAGTGATAGGGGTCTTCGCCGGTCTCCGGCCGGTAGGCGAAGGCCGGATGGTTTGGCGCGTCGCTGAGATTCAGCGGTCGGCCCAGCCGCACGATCTCACCGACCAGGCCCTCGCCGGCGTTCAGCCTTGTGACGTGCACGGCGTCGGGCGACAGGCCCTCGGTGGCGAACAGTTCCAGCTGTCCGCCGGCGCGGCGCAGATAGATCGAACAGACCTCCGCGACCATAGAGGCGGCGATGATCCGCACCACCATGTCCAGCTTGGCCTGGGCCGGCGCATCGCCGGCCATGGCTTCGCGAATCTGCTTGAGCAGACTGCGTGGACCGCGAATGGCGAAGCTCGGCGCGACCATGCCTGAAGGTGTTCTCCCGTCCTGAACGGCGCCTATAGCAGATTTCCTCTGGGGAACAGTGACGCCGCCCGCGCAAACCGCGTCAACAGGTCACAATCGTTCGGCGACCCGCCGACCAGCGGGAACTTGACGCGGTTTCAGGCGCTCTGGAGCCGCCTAGAGCTGATCCAGACCGTAGGCCGCGTGCAGGGCCCGCACGGCCAGTTCGGTGTAGGCCGCGTCGATCAGCACGCTGATCTTGATCTCGCTGGTGGAGATCACCTGGATGTTCACGCCCTTCTCGGCCAGGGCGGTGAACATGGTCTTGGCCACGCCGGCATGGCTGCGCATGCCAACCCCGATGACCGAAACCTTGGCCACGTCCTCGTTGAGCTGGGCGTCCTCGAAGCCGATCTCGGCCTGGGCGGCGCGCAGAATCTCGATGGTCCGGCCGGCGTCACGCTTGCCGACGGTGAACTCCATGTTGGCCGCGCCCTCGCTGCGGGCGTGGCTCTGGACAATCATGTCCACGTTCACATTGGCGTCGGCCAGCCGGCCGAAGATCTTCGAGGAGACGCCCGGCGTGTCCGGCAGACCGAACAGGCTGATCTTGGCTTCGTCGCGGCTGTAGGCCACGCCGCTCACGATGCGCTTTTCCACGATCTCCTCCTCGTCGCAGACGATGGTGCCTTGGCCGGGGGCTTCCCCGGGCTCGACGAAACTGGACAGCACCCGCAGGGGCACGTGCTGCGACATGGCCAGCTCGACCGAGCGGGTCTGCAGGACCTTGGCGCCCAGCGAAGCCATCTCCAGCATTTCCTCGTAGGAAATGCGAGCCAGCTTGCGGGCCTTGCTCTCGATGCGGGGGTCGGTGGTGTAGACCCCGTCCACGTCCGTGTAGATGTCGCAGGCCGCGTCCAGGGCGGCGGCGATGGCCACGGCGCTGGTGTCCGAGCCGCCCCGGCCCAGGGTGGCGATGCGACCATCGCGGGTGACGCCCTGGAAGCCGGCGATGACGGCGATCTCGCCGGCGTCCATGGCCGCGGCCAGCTTTTCGGGCGGGACCTCGTCAATGCGGGCTCGGCCGTGGGCGTCGTCGGTGATGATCGGGATCTGCCAGCCCAGCCAGGACTTCGCCCGCAGGCCCATGTTGCGCAGGGTCATGGCGAGGAGACCCGCGGTCACCTGTTCGCCGCTGGCCACCACCATGTCGTATTCGTCGTCGCTGGCCGGGATGCCCTGGGCGGCCGCGCCGGCGCCGTCGGTCCAGGCGACCAGCTCATTGGTCTTGCCGGCCATGGCCGAAACCACCACCGCCACCTGCCTGCCCGAGGCGACCTCGGCCGCGACCAGGCGCCCGACACGGCGGATGCGCTCCAGGTCGGCCACCGAAGTGCCGCCGAATTTCATCACCAGCCGTGACACGTCAGGCCGCTCGCCCCCTCGTTTGGCGGTTTTTTCTTGCCGAAGCGGTGTTTGGAACGCCGCGCCCGCGCAAGAGGTCGCCTTCTAGCGAGGCTTTCGCGGCGCCGCAATGCGCCAGATGGCTGACCGTCGACGGCTCGCCCAAGGCGGACTAGATAGGGGTCATGGCCCAGTCCGCCGCAGAGCTCCGCACCAGCGTCGATCCCGAGGATGTCGAACGCTTTTCACGCATCGCCGCCGAATGGTGGGACCCGCGCGGAAAGTTCGCGCCGCTGCACAAATTCAATCCGATCCGGCTGGGCTTCATCCGCGAGCAGGCCCTGGCCCGGTTCGGCCGGGACGGCTGCAAGCGCCGGCCGTTCGAGGGGCTGAAGCTGCTCGACATCGGCTGCGGCGGCGGCCTGCTCAGCGAGCCGATGAGCCGGCTGGGCTTCACCGTCACCGGAGTCGACGCCTCCGAGCGCAACATCGGCACCGCATCGGCCCATGCCGCCGAGCAGGGGCTGGAGATCGCCTACCGCGCCTCCACCGCCGAACAGCTGCTGGCCGAGAAGGCCGGGCCGTTCGATGTGATCCTCAACATGGAGGTGATCGAGCACGTGGCCGATCCCGGCGAGTTCCTGCGCACCACGGCGAAACTGCTGGCGCCCGGCGGGATCATGATCGTCGCCACCCTCAACCGCACGCTCAAGGCCCTGGCCCTGGCCAAGATCGGCGCCGAATACATCCTGCGCTGGGTGCCGGCGGGGACCCATGACTGGAGCCAGTTCCTGACGCCCGAGGAGCTGCGGTCGTTCCTCGAGGGCCATCCGTTTGACGTCCACGGGCCGTTCGGGCTCTCCTACAACCCCTTGCTGGGCAAGTGGGTGCGGTCGGCGGACGCGGATGTGAACTACCTGATGACGGTGACCCGGGGCTGATGGCCATCCGCACGGCTCGCCTGCGACTCGAACCGGCGCTATACAGCGACCTGATGGCCGTCGGGCTGGGCGACGCGGTGCTGGGGCAGGCGCTGGGGGTGGCCGTGGCGCCCGACTGGGCCGACGCCGACGCCATGGACGCGATCAACCGCACCCGGGACATGCTGGCCAGCGATCCAGACCTGGCCCCCTGGTGGATGCATTTCATCATCCATGAGGGCGACGGGACCCTGATCGGCCTGGGTGGCTTCAAGGGCCGGCCCGAGGGCGGGCAGGTGGAGATCGGCTACGAGATCGCCCCCGCCTACCGCCTGCGCGGCCTGGCCACCGAAGCGGCGCGGGGGATGGTCGACCACGCCCTGGCGGACCCTCGGGTGGATCATGTGCTGGCCCACACCCTGCCGGTCGACAGCGCCTCGACGACCATCCTGCAGCGGCTGGGCCTGCGGTTCATCGAGGCGCTGGACGATCCGGATGACGGGCCGGTGTGGCGGTGGCGGCTGGATCGCTGACCCAAACCGCTCATCCCGTGCGTCCTTCGAGACGCGATCCTGAGGGATCGCTCCTCAGGATGACGTAGAGGGGCGGGCTTCAAAAATGTTCGTCATGGTGAGGAGCGAGCCTCGAGCGACCCCGGACCTGATCCGGGGCTCGAACCACGCAAGCTGCCTCAGCGGTAATCCGCCGCATCGACCATCCGCCGCGACCCGTTGAGCAGATCCGCGATCTGGCCGGACCGGTCGTAGTCCTCGTCGAGGAACCCGCCCTTCAGCCGGTAAGCGCCTTCAGTGAAGCAGCGCACGGCCGTGGCCAGCATCATCGAGACGCTGTCGAAGACGATCTCGTGTTCCTCTTCGCCGGGCAGGAATTCGACCACGCTGCCGTAGTCGGCGCTGTCGGCGTCGCAGATTACCGCCAGATAGCCGCCGCCGCCGTCGGTGAGGATCGGGAACCAGCTGGCGGGCCACGGGTCGGCGAGGCGCGCGAAACCCTTGTGGTGCTCCAGTGCCTCGGCGATCGGCATCCAGTAGTGGCCGGGGATCACATGGCCGTCGCCCAGGGTCCGGCCGACCGGCAGGTCGACACCGTCGTGGCGACCGTACATCGAGACCAGGTCCTCCGGCGGAGGACCGGCGATGGCCACCGCGTCCTCGACATCGAACGGAGCGATGCCCGGCTGCAGCATGTCGGCGGCCGGCCGGTTCAGGCGGCGCAGCTGGGTCGTCAGGGCGTCGACCTGCTCGAACACCAGCATCATCTCGCTCATCGGATACAGGCCCGCATTTAATTCAGGTCGGTCTTTTTCGGCGCGACCGGCGGCAGGGGCGCGACGGGAACGCCGTCCTCGACCAGGGCCTTCACCTCGGCGGGAGACGCTTCGCCGTAGATGCCGCGTTCCTCGCTCCTGCCCTCGTGAATGTCCCGGGCCTCGCGGGCGAAGGCGTCGCCGACGTAGTCGAAGTTGTCCTCCACATGGGCGCGGACCTTGCCCATGGCCTCCATCATCATCTGGCGGGCTTCAGGCGGCAGGCCGGCGCCGCTGTTCTGCGCCTTGGTCCCGCCCACGGCCGGCGACATGATCTGCTTGCGCACCGCCTTGCTGCCGCAGACGGGACAGTCCAGCAGCCCGCGCGCGGCCTGGTCGTCGAAGTCGGCGGAGGCCCCGAACCAGCCCTCGAAGTCGTGGCCGTGCTCACAGGCGAGGGCGTATTTGATCATGGTCCGACGAACGGTCGGGCGTTGGTCAGGACCGGGATGGCAGCGCGCGCCTTGTCCGCCTCGGCCAGGTCCAGATCGGCGATCAGCACGCCGGGCTCGTCGTGATCCAGCCTGGCGATCACCTCGCCCCAGGGCGCGACGATGGTGGAATGGCCCCAGGTGCCGCGGCCGTCCTCGTGGAAACCGCCTTGGGCCGCCGCCAGCACGAAGCTGCCGGTCTCGATGGCCCGGGCGCGCAGCAGCACCTCCCAATGGGCCTCGCCGGTGGGGCGGGTGAAGGCGGCGGGGATGGTCATGACCTTGGCGCCGGCTGTCGCCAGGGCCCGGTACACCGCCGGAAACCGCATGTCGTAGCAGATGGTCAGGCCCAGCCGCGCACCGTCGATGTCGGCCACCACCGCCCGATTGCCGGGCTCATAGGTAGCCGATTCCCGCGCTGTCTCGCCGGTCGGCAGGTCGACGTCAAACATGTGCAGCTTGTCGTAGGTGGCGGTGATCTCGCCCCGCGGATTTATCAGCACCTGGCGGTTGGCCGCCTTGCCGTCCTCGCGCCTGACCAGCGCCGATCCGATGTCGAGCCAGACGCCCAGCTCTGCGGCCAGGGTCCGCAGCCCGTTCACCACCGGATCGTCGGCCAGCAGGGTCAGCTGAGGCAGCAGCCTGTCCCGGTTCTTCTCGAGGATATTGCTGCCCTCGGGCGTCAGGATGAAGGCCGCACCACCGGCGGCCGCCTCGCGCACAAGCGGGACGATGTGCGCCAGGGCGGCGGCATGCGTGGCCGGTGTACGGGTCTGAACGAGGGCGACGCGAAAGGTCATGCGCCGAGCAGGGCGTCCAGCTTGCCCTCGCGGTCGAGCGCCAGCATGTCATCGCAGCCGCCGATGTGCTCATCGCCGATGAATATTTGTGGGAAGGTCGCCCGGCCGCCGGAGCGCTCCATCATCTCACGGCGCAGGGCCGGGTCCATGCCGGCGTCGATTTCGGTGAAGTCGGCGCCCTTCCGGTCGAGCAGGCCGACGGCGCGGGCGCAGTAGCCGCAGAAGGGGCGGGTGTAGATGGTGACGTGGGCCATGATCTCGTAACGCTGACTGTTGCTGGACCTCATATAGTGGTGTCCGCGCCGGCGCGCACCTTGGCGATGACGGCCAGATCGACGGCGGCGGCGCCGGCGGCCTTCAGGGCCCGCGCGCAGGCATGGGCCGTGGCGCCGGTGGTCAGCACGTCATCGACCAGCAGAACCCGGCGGCCCCGAACCTGGGCAACCCTTCCGGCCGGAACGGCGAAGGCCCCAGCCATGTTGCGGCGCCGGCCGACGGCGGACTTGCCGCCCTGGGTCTCGGTCCGCCGGACGCGGGCGAGGGCGTCGGGCGCCACCGGCACTCCCGCCAGCGCCCCCAACGGCCGCGCCATCTCGGCGGCCTGGTTGTAACGCCGCGACAGCAGCCGCCAGCGGTGCAGCGGGACGGGCACGATCACCTCGGCCTCGTCCAGCAGGTCCCGCGCCGAGCGCAGTAGCCAGCGGGCCAGCACCGGGGCCAGGTCGGTACGGTCGGCATGCTTGAGCTTGAGGACCAGGTCGCGGCTGTGCTCGTCGTAGAGGCAGGCCGCCCGCGCCCGGTTGAAGGCCAGAGGCCTGGCCGTACAGGCCGCGCACCGCACGCCCGGGCCGGGATCGTATTCATACGGCGAACCGCAGCCGTCGCAGACCGGAGCTTCCAGAAAGACGATGCGGCTCCAGGTCTCGGCCGGCAGGCCGCCGGTCATGGCCGGGGCGCCCTGGGCGTCCATCGGCGGCAGGAACAGGTCGAGCAGCGCCCGCCCGGCGCCGATGACGCGCGGTCCCGGTTTCAAAACCAGCCGCGACGGGCCATCTTCCGCCCCCATGACCGCCAGCCCTCCCATCCTGTTCGACCGCGCCCTGCACCGGCGGCGGCTGGACCGCGCCGCGCCCGGATATGGCGCCGCCGACTTCCTCAAGCAGCGGGCGGCGCGGGACGCGGTGGCGCGGCTGGAAGCGATCATGCGTCGGTTTCCCCTGGCCGTCGACCTGGGCGCTCGCCATGGCGCCTTCCGGGCGGCGTTGGCGCGGAGCGACGCGGCGGCCAAGGTCGATCTGCTGATCGAGACCGACCTGTCGGGCGCCATGCTGGCGGACCGGCCGGGGCTCAAGGTGGTCATGGACGAGGAGCTGTCGCCGTTCGCGCCGGGCAGCCTCGACCTGATCGTCTCGACGCTCAATCTGCATTGGACCAACGACTTGGTGGGGGCATTGGTGCAGATTCGCCGGTCGCTGCGGCCGGACGGGCTGTTCATCGGCTCGGTGCTGGGCGGGGCGACCTTGACCGAGCTGCGCCAGTGCCTGCTGGAGGCCGAGGCGGAGCTCAGCGGCGGGGCCGGCCTGCGCATCTCGCCGTTCGCTGACGCCTTCGACGCCGCCGCCCTGTTGCAGCGGGCGGGTCTCGCCCTGCCGGTGGCTGACGTGGACAGCGTGACCGTACGCTACGCCAACCCCCTCGCGCTGCTGCGCGACCTTCGGGCCATGGGCGAGACCAATGTCCTGCGCGATCGGCCCAGGCGTCCGCTGACAAAGCGGGTGCTGCTGCGGGCGATGGAACTCTACGGCCAGCGGTTCGGCGGCCCGGACGGCAAGGTGACCGCCACCTTCGAGATCGTTACCGTCACCGGCTGGGGCCCGCATGAAAGCCAGCAGAAACCGCTCAAGCCCGGCTCGGCGAAGATGCGCCTGGCGGACGCGCTGGGGACAGTGGAGCGGAAAGCGCCGCGATAGGGCGCGGGGACAGGCATAGCTGTCCCTTGGGACTGCTTAGCCTGTCCCTGTCAGTGCAAGGGGACTGGACATCAAGTCCCAAGGGACATGAAGTCCAGTCCCCGGTTCTAGTTGATCGCCGCCGCGATGGCGTCGCTGACGTACTGCATCTTGGCGCTGGTCTTGTTGCCGAACACCGTCACCGAGGCGACGATCACCAGGAAGACCAGCGAAGCGATCAGGCCGTATTCGATGGCGGTGGCGCCGGACTGGTCGCGCCAGAAGCGTTTCAGACGAGATCGCGCAGCCAGGCAACCAGCGGGGCGTCCGCCGGCGGCATCGGGTAGTCCGTGAGCTTTTCGGGCTTCACCCACGCCAGCGCCTCGTGTTCCAGCGCGGTGACGAACCCGTCCCAGCGCCTGCACAGGTAGAGTGGCATGATCAGGTGAAACGAATCGTAACCGTGGGATGAAAAAACGAACGGCGCGAGGCAGGCGTGGGTCACGCCGATGCCCAGCTCCTCCCGAAGTTCGCGGATCAGGCAGGCCTCCGGCGTCTCGCCGGCCTCGACCTTGCCGCCGGGAAACTCCCACAGCCCGGCCAGTTGCTTGCCCTGCGGCCGCTGGCAGATCAGCACCCGGCCGTCGGCGTCGATCAGGGCCGCGGCGGCGACGAACAGGATGGGCTTGGCGTCGGACATGGCGCCCGACCTACCAGCCCCACAATCGCCACGCCAGCCGATCAGGGAGGCGACACGGCGTCATCCTCTGCTATGGAGCGCCAACCTGTGACAGGAGCCCCCCGATGGCCACGCTGACCCTCGACCGCTGGAACCTCTCGATCGGCGACGGCCAGCCGCTGGCGGTGATCGCCGGGATCAACGTCATCGAGGACCTTGACCTGGCGCTGACCACGGCCCGGACGCTCAAGGCCATCTGTGCCGATCTCGGCCTGCCCTATGTGTTCAAGGCCAGCTACGACAAGGCCAACCGCTCCTCGCTGAAGAGCTATCGCGGGCCGGGGCTGGAGAAGGGCCTGGCGATCCTCGCCGAGGTCAAGGCCAAGGTCGATGTGCCGATCGCCACCGACATCCACACCGTCGAGGAATGCGAGCCGGTCGCCGCCGTGGCCGACCTGGTGCAGATTCCCGCCTTCCTCTGCCGCCAGACCGACCTGGTGGTCGCCGCCGCCCGCGCCACACAGGCCGCCGGCGGGCTGCTGCATGTGAAGAAGGGCCAGTTTCTCGCCCCCTGGGACTGCAGGAACATCCTCGATAAGGTCAAGGAAGCCACCGGCGGGGCGGAGATGACCCTGCTCTGCGAGCGCGGCAACAGCTTCGGCTACAACAACCTGATCGTCGACATGCTGGGCATTGGCGAGATGAAGAAGCTGGGCGTCCCGGTGACCATCGACGCCACCCACGCCGTGCAGCTGCCCGGCGCCGACCCGCGCACCGGCGGGGCGTCCACGGGAGGACGGCGGGACGGCGTGTCGGTGATCGCCAAGGCGGCGGTGGCGGCGGGCGCCGACGGAGTGTTCCTTGAATTCCACCCGGACCCGGACAAGGCGCTGTGCGATCCGCTCAGCTGCCTGCCGCTGGGCGGCGCGGCGGCGTTGCTTGCGACGCTGAAGGCCGTGCATGAGGCGGTGCGGTAAGCGGATGTGGGGGTGACCTTAGAAAGTGGTGGCTTGCCGTGGATGCTTCGGCGAGCAGGACTGGTAGATGGTCTTCAGCACCGCCATATCGGCCTCATAGTCCCCCGTCGGCATGATCGCCTGGCCCAGGCTCACGACCTTTCGCCTGTAGTCCATCATCCCACAGACCATCGGCACGCCGGCGCCCATGGCGATGTGATAGAAGCCGCTCTTCCATTGCCCCGCCTTGCCGCGCGTGCCCTCGGGCGCGATGGTCAGCATGAACTCCTCGCGCGCGGCGAACTGCGCCACCATGGCGCCGACCATGTCCTTCGACCGGGCGCGATCGATGGGAATGCCGCCCAGGTCGCGCATCATCCGTCCGAACGGCCAGGCGAACAGCGAGGCCTTGCCGATGAAGCTGAGCTTGAGGTTCAGGGCGTCCGCCCCGCCGACGAACCAGACGAAGTCCCAGTTGCTGGTGTGCGGCGCGGCGATGATCACGAACCTGCGCGGGATCGGCGCCGTGCCCTCGACCCGCCAGCCTCGCAGCCTGAAAAAGGTCGCCAGAGCCCATCGCACCGTCAGCGCCAGCCAGCTCATCGTGTGACGTCCCCCCCAAGGATTGGAGGAAGCCTAGCGGAAATCAGGGGACAGGACATCAAGTCCCAAGGGACATGAAGTCCAGTCCCCGGACGGGCAAGGGGACTGGCTAGCTGTCCTTTGGGACTGCTTAGCCTGTCCCCGCCAGCCGTTAGCTCCGATAGTCCCCGTTGATCGCCACATACTGCTTGGTCAGGTCGCAGGTCCAGATGGTCGCGGAGCCGCGGCCGACGCCGACGTCGATGCCGACTTCCAGCTCCTGCTTCTTCATGTAGGCGCTCATCTTCGCCTCGGAGTAGGTCGGGGAGACCAGGCCGTCCTGGGCGGCGACCAGCTTGCCGAAGGTGACCTTCATCCGGTCGCGGTTGACCGGCTCGTCGGCCCGGCCGACGGCCATGACGATGCGGCCCCAGTTGGCGTCCTCGCCGGCGAAGGCGGTCTTGACAAGCGGGCTCTCGGCCACGGTGCGGGCGATCTTGCGGGCGCTGGCGGCGCTCTCGGCCCCGGTGACGTTGATCCTGACGAACTTGGTCGCTCCTTCGCCGTCGCGGACCAGCTGCAGGGCCAGGTCCAGCAGCAGTGCCTCCAGCTTTTCGCGGAAGTCGGCCAGGCGGTGATCGCCGGCCCGGCTGATGCGCGGGGCGCCGGAGGCGCCGGTGGCGAACAGCAGCAGGGTGTCGTTGGTCGAGCGGTCGCCGTCCACCGTCACCGCGTTGAAGGTGTTGCGGGTGTAGAGGCTGACCAGGGTCTGCAGGGCCTTGGGGGCGATGGCCGCGTCCGTGGCGACGAAGGCCAGCATGGTGGCCATGTCCGGCGCGATCATGCCCGAGCCCTTGGCGATGCCGTTGATCCGCACGGTCTTGCCGTCGATCCTGGCCGTGGCGGTGGCGCCCTTGGCGAAGGTGTCGGTGGTCATGATCGCCGTCGCGGCGTCGGCCCAGGCGTCGTCGGCCATGCGGTGGTCGATCTCGGCCAGCCTGCTGGTGATCTTGCCGTCGTCCAGCAAGACGCCGATGACCCCGGTGGAGGCCATCATCACGTCGCGCTGGCGGCAGTCGAAGCGTTTGGCGATGGCCCCGGCCACGCGCCGGGCGGCGTCGGCGCCAGGCTTGCCGGTAAAGCTGTTGGCGCAGCCGGCGTTGACCACCAGGGCTTGCACGCCTTCGCCGCCGGAGGTCTCCAGCTGTTTCTTGCACCAGTCGACCGGGGCCGAGCCGACGCCGTGGCGGGTGAAGACCCCGCCGCAGCTGGTTCCCTTGGCGAAGCGCATGACCAGAACGTCCGGCCGCTCATGCTTGTAGAAGCCGGCCCGGCCGATGCCGATCCGCACCCCGGCGATGGACGGCATTTTCGGGAAGGGGACAGCCAGCGGCGAGACCGCCAGGCCGGGCTTGCCGGGCGCGGCCGTCGGCGCGGGCTCGGCGGCCTTGTCCGGGCGTTTGGCGGTGGCGCGCTTGATCGCCGAGGTCAGCGGGTCGAGGGCGTGCTGCATCGCGTGGCCGACCATCTCGGCGGGCCTGGCGGCGGCTTCGAGCGCCCGGGCCGGGGTCAGCTTGCCGCTGGCCGCCGGGGAGTTGGACGGAGACTTGCTCATTTCTTCGCGGGCGCGGCGGGCGTTGCGGGTTTGGCCGCCGGCCTGGCGGCCGGCGTCCCGGCCTTCTCCGGCGGCGCCACGGCGGCGGCCGCATCGGTCGGCGGCGGGGCGACGGACGGAAGCGGCGCTGGCGGGGCCGAGGCCGGCTCACGCGGCGTGCCGGGCACCTCCTGCGGCTTGCCCAGCAGCAGCTGCACCTTGGCGGCGCCCCGCAGCTTCTCCAGCAGGTCGCGGACCTTGTCATAGGTCAGGAAGCGGACGATCTGCGGCCGCGCGGCCTCGAAGGTGATCGGCGCCTCCTGGCGGGTCTCCTCGACCTTGACCAGGGCCCAGCCGCCCTCGACGGCGAACGGACCGATCAGGTCGCCGGACTTGGCGGCCTTGAGGGCCGCCACATAGGGCTCGGGCATCACATCCAGGGTGAAGAAGCCGCCAATGTCGCCGCCGCTGAAGCGGGTGGCGCTGTCGGTGGACCGCTCCATGGCCAGGGCCTCGAACGAGGCGCCGGCGGCCAGCAGCTTCCTGACCTGCTCGGCCTCGGCCTGGGTGGCGACGATGATCTGGCGGGCCTTGATCTCCTCCGACTGCTTCGAGAGTTTGAGCTGCTCCTGGTACAGTTCGCGAATGGCGGTGGGCGTCACGGCCTTCTCGACCACGCTTTCGACCAGCATGTCGCCGAGGATCCGCTCGCGGGCGGCGGCCAGTCGGCGCTGGGCGACCGGGTCGCGGTCCAGCTTGCGCTTGAGCGCCTCGGCGGCCAGCAGCTTCTGGTCAACCACCTCGTCGAGCACCCGACGGAACAGGTCCGACGACATGTCCAGCGGCTCGCCCTCGCCGATCAGGCCCTGGGCCACGGCCTCGCGCTTGACGTCGGAGGCCCAGACCGTCTTGCCGTCGATCCGCGCCACCGCGTTGTCCCCGGCCTGCGGCGGCTTCTCGTTGCCCTCGGGCTGGCCGCAGGCGGCCAGCGTCAGGGCCAGAGTGATGGCGGCGATAACGCCCCACGCGCCGTTGCGTCCGGTCTTCATGGCGGGCAGTTCTCCACGGGAGCCTTGTGATCGGTCCTAGCCCCTGGTCCGGGAGAGGACAAGCAGTCGCCTGCGCCGCGCGAGTTGAAGGGGAGTCGGCCGGGGACCGCTTATGCTATCCCCGCCCATAGCCAGGCAGACGAGACTCGCGGGACAAATACTCTCGCGACAAAGCGGGACAAAACCGGGACTCTTCGGCGGCCGGGCCGCGCTGTTTCCACCCTGTGGCGCAAAGGTCCCATCGCGGACCGGCGACCGGCCGTCGCGTTGACACCGGAGGGGTCGCTGCTTAAGTCTCCCCCGCGCTTAAACGGGCGGATTTCCGTGCCTCCGAAAGGACTTGCACGAACAGCCAACCGCCGCCGCGCCTGATCGTCTCACCGGATTTCCCAACGCATGCTCGGCTTCGCCAAAACCCTCTTCGGTTCCTCCAACGACCGCAAGGTCAAGCAGCTCATGGGGCGGGTCGCCAGGATCAACGCCCTGGAGCCGGAATACGCGGCCCTGAGCGAAGAGCAGCTGCGCGCCAAGACCGACGAGTTCAAGGCGCGGCTGGCCGCGGGCGAGACCCTCGACGACATCATGCAGGAAGCCTTCGCCCTGGTTCGCGAGGCCTCCAAACGCACCCTCGGCCAGCGTCACTACGACGTGCAGATGGTCGGCGGCATGGTGCTGCACAAAGGCGGCATCGCCGAGATGCGCACCGGTGAAGGCAAGACCCTCGTCGGCACCCTGCCGACCTACCTCAACGCCCTGGAAGGCAAGGGCGTCCACGTCATCACCGTCAACGACTATCTGGCCAAGCGCGACGCCGACTGGATGGGTCAGGTCTATCGCTACCTCGGCCTCAGCGTGGGCGTGATCGTCAATGGCCTGAGCCAGATGCAGCGGCAGGAAGCCTACCGCAGCGACATCACCTACGGCACCAACAACGAGTTCGGCTTCGACTACCTGCGCGACAACCTGGTCTATGACGTCAACGAGATGGTCCAGCGCGGCCATAACTTCGTGATCGTCGACGAGGTCGACTCGATCCTGATCGACGAGGCCCGCACGCCGCTGATCATCTCGGGCCCGACGGAAGACCGGTCCGAGGTCTACAAGTTCATGGACACCATCGTCAGGGCCCTGATCCAGGAGCCTGACGTCTTCGAACACGACGAGAAGCAGCGCCAGGTGTTGCTGACCGAAGCCGGTTCGGAACGGGTCGAGGAGATGCTCGCCGCCGCCGGCCATCTGGCCGAGGATTCGACCGGCCTCTACGACCCGGCCAACATCTCCATGGTGCACCACATCAACCAGGCCCTGCGGGCCAACGTGCTCTACACCAAGGACAAGGACTACATCGTCAAGGCCGGCGAGGTGATCCTGATCGACGAGTTCACCGGCCGCATGA
>JACRBD010000043.1 GCA_016234625.1 Caulobacterales bacterium
CGCCATCCGGGCGCTGCACCACGCTGGCATGTCGGTGCCCGGAGACGTATCGGTGGTCGGGTACGACAATGTTCCGTTCGCCCGCTACAGTCGCCCCGCCCTGACCACCATCGCCCAGGACACCGCCAAGGCGGGGCGGTTGCTCGTTTCCAAGCTCCTGGATTCGAGCCCACGGGGCGCGCGGTCGGAGCGGGTTCCTACCGACCTGATCGTACGCGAGTCCTGCGGCGCCTAAGCGGGAGATCGCCCCAGACGCTCAGGGCGCGCGCTCGGCGATGAAACCGCTGAGCGGCGGTAAATGATCAATCGTGGCGCCGTTGACCGACTCGATCACCCGCCAGCCGGGATGCGACGTCGTCGCCGTCTGGTCGCCCAGATTGAACAGGCACAGCAGGTCGCGGCTCCCGCCACCCCGCTCGAAAGCCACCAGGGGGTCGGGCAGGTCCAGCAGATGGATATCGCCCGCGGACAGGCGGGGATCCGTGCGCCGCCGAGTGATCAGCCGACGGCAGAGGTGGAGGATGGACTCCGGGTCCGCCTCCTCCCGATCGACCGCCAGGGGCAGGTGATCGGCCGGCACGGACAACCACGGCCTGCCCGTCGAAAAGCCACCGTTCTCCGCCCCGGCCGACCAGGGCATGGGGGTCCGCGCGCCGTCCCGGCCCAGGGTCTGCGGCCAGTTGGCGATGGCCTCGGGATCCTGAAGCTGCTCGCGTGGTATCTCCGCCTGGGGCAGGCCCAGTTCCTCGCCCTGGTAGATGAAGACGTTGCCACGCAGCGCCACAAGAAGCAGCAGGTTCAGCCGGGCGACGGCGTCCCTGTGTTCCGGCGCCGCCCAGCGCGAGATGGCGCGGGGCGCGTCATGGTTGGACAGCGACCAGCTGGGCCACCCCTCGCCGGCGCCGCCCGGCCAGGCGGAGATGGTCTCGCGCACCAGTTGCGGGGTGAGCCGGTCCGCATAGAGGAAGTCAAAGCCATAGGCGCTGTGGAGCCGGTCGGGACCGGCCGTATAGAGCTTCATCTCCGTCGGAGCGAGCTCGCCACCGACCTCGGCGACGGTGAACTGGGATCCGCCGTAGGAGTCTACCAGCCCGCGCAACCGCTCAAGGAACAGCGGGATGTCCGGGTGCGACTTGTTGTACAGGTGCTGCTGGAAGTCGAAGGGCCGGGTTCGCTTCGACGGCGCCAGCACCGGCGGGTTGTCCCTCAGGGCGGGGTCGTGCATCAGAAAATTAACCGCGTCGAGGCGGAAGCCGTCGACTCCCCGGTCGAGCCAGAAGCGGGCCGTCTCCAGCAGGGCCTGCTGAACCTGCTCGTTGTGGACGTTCAGGGCCGGTTGTTCGGCAAGGAAGTTGTGCAGATAGTATTGCTCGCGACGGGCGTCCCAGGTCCAGGCCGGGCCGCCAAACACCGACTGCCAGTTGGTCGGCGGTGACCCGTCTGGCCTGCAGTCCGCCCAAACATACCAGTCCGCCCTGGCGTTGTCCCGACCGGCGCGGCTCTCCACGAACCAGGCGTGCTGATCCGACGTGTGGCAGTAGACCTGGTCGATAATGACCCGCAGACCCAGGACGTGGGCGCGGTCAACCAGCCGATCGAAATCCTCGATAGAGCCGAAGATCGGATCGACCCCCCGGAAGTCGGAAATGTCGTAGCCAAAATCCTTCATCGGCGAAGTGAAGAACGGCGACAACCAGACGCCGTCCACACCCAGCGAGGCGACATGGTCCAGCCGGGCGATTATGCCCGGCAGGTCCCCGATGCCGTCGCCATTGGAATCGGCGAAGCTCCGCGGATAGATCTGGTAGATCACCGCCCCGCGCCACCAGTCCGCTGCGTCAGAAAAGGCCTTATGTGCGGGTAGGGGCGTCAATGCGGTCCTCCGGCCGCGGTTGCGGCGCAAATCAGATACTCGAGTGGTTTGACTTCGACGGCGTAGCTTCCAGGGGCCGTCGACCTGGTCACGCAGTCGCCATGGATGCTGCGCCAGTGGTCGGATCCTGGCTCCACGGGCAACCGCGCCTTGATCACGCGGGTGGTGCTGTTCAGCACAACAAGGGTCTCCGGACCACCGGGCAACCGCCTGGAAAACGCGAATAGGCCCGGCTGGTCGCCAAATGCCCGCACCGTCATGTCGCCAGACCGAAGCGCCGGTTCTGAAGCGCGGATGGCCGTCATGGCGGTGATCGCCAGGTACAGGGCGCTGTCCGTCCTGAAACTCGACTGTGCGGTCGTCGCCAGCGAGCCGACAAGACGGTTGTCGTTGTAGGATGCGACCTGGCTGGCGAACATGTCTTCGCGGGCGTCCTGGTCGCCTCCGTCTCCGGAAAACCCCTGTTCGTCGCCGTAGTAGATCACCGGCGTCCCGCGCGCGAACATCATCAGCGCGTGGCCAAGCAGAACGCGCCGGAAGAGCTCTTCTTCGGACGCCCCAGGATTCGTCTTGCGAACCTGATAGGCGAACCGGCCCATGTCGTGATTGCCGAGGAAGGTGGGCAGCGTCAACGCCGTGGCGGCGCCGCCATCGTAGAGAACGTCCAGCGAATACAGACGGGCCAACCCCTGCGACCCGCCAAGACCGGCCACCGTGGTCAGCGCGGCGGACTGGAAGGCGAAATCGAGCACCGCCGGAAGGCCGGTGACCCGCGTCGCCGCCGCCAGGCTGGCGGGGTCGAGGTCATAGTATTCCCCGAAAATGAAGAAATCCGGGATTCCCCGCCGGCGCGCCCGCTCCTGCATCGCCGGCACGAACGCGCGCCAGAACTCCGGGTTGACGTGCTTGGCGGTGTCGATGCGAAAGCCGTCGATGCCGAACTGGTCAATCCAGCCGCCGTAGATGTCGATGAAGCCCTGCAGCACATCAGGGTTTTCGGTGAACAGGTCGTCCAAACCAGCGAAGTCGCCGTAGGTCGCACTTTCGCCGGTCCAGTTGGTGTCGCCGCGATTATGATACCAGCGAGGATCGTTCAGCCAATCTGGCGTCTTCGCCTTCTCTTCGCCCGATCGAACGAATGGCGTGTAGGCGTAGTCCGGCCGGGTCAGCCGGGCGAAGTTGGCGGCGGCCTGGCCCGTCGGGCCGTCGCCGGCGAATCCGTCGTTCACCGGTTGCCCGTCGACTCCGCCAAGGCGGGTATAGGGATAGTCGGCCAGGCCGCGATAGGGACAGTCGACCTGGGGGCATTCGCGATAGGCGATGACGTCAGCGGTGTGGTTGGTGACGATGTCCAGGTAGACTTTCATGCCCCGCGCGTGCGCCGCGTCGACCAGGGCCTTCAGGTCCGCCTTCGACCCGAAGTGCGGATCAACATCGGTAAAGTCGGTGATCCAGTAGCCGTGGTAGCCGGCCGTTTCCTGGCCCGGCGCGCCCTGGACCGGCTTGTTGCGGAAGATCGGTCCGAGCCATATGGCCGTAACACCCAGGCCCTGGATGTAGTCGAGCCTGGCGGTGACGCCCCGCAGGTCGCCGCCATGGAAGAAGCCCTTGTGGGCCGGGTCGTAGCCTGTCCGCAACCGCGACCCCCGCAGGCCCCCGCGGTCATTGCCGCGATCGCCGTTCTCGAACCGGTCGGGCAGAATGAAATAGATGACCTCCTCTTGCGGCGCACGGGCCTGGTAGCCGGCCTGCGCGGCGGCGGCCGGAATACCGCCCAGGCCCGCGAGGACCGCCAGCGCCAGAGCGACGAAGCGCGGGGAGGTCGTCATGCCGCCCCCGCCCTGGTAAGCGCCGATACGTAGGCGCCATGTTCCGGCATGCGGGCGACCGTGCCGGCGACGATGCGACGGATGTTGATCATCAGCTCGACAAGGTCGCGTTGCGACAGGCGGTCGGCAAGGGGGTGATAGCCTCGCGGCTCGACACCCTGCCCCAGCAACACCTGAAGCCAGCTGCTCTCGGTGAACAGATCCTCGGCTTCGCGGACGATGCGGCCGTTGGCGCGGAACAGGTCGATCTTGCGGTCCAGTTCCGGCGGGGATGGCAATGCGCGGCAGTGCCTCCAGAAGGGCGTGTCGGTCCGCTCGGTCGCCTTGTAGTGGAGCACGAGAAACGCCCTGATCTGCTCGAATTCGCGATCACCCTGACGGTTATACTCGTCGATGTCGGCCTGCTCGAACCCGGCCAGGGGGAAGAACTGGATCAGCCGGTTGAGGCCCGACTGGATCAGATGGATGCTGGTGGATTCAAGTGGCTCCATGAATCCGGACGCCAGTCCGAGCGCCACGCAGTTGCGATTCCACAGCTTCCTGCGCTTGCCAGTCACGAAGGTCAGACGCCGGGGCTCGGCGAGCGGTTCCCCCTCGAGATTGGCCAGGAGGGTCGACGCCGCCTCGTCGTCGCTGACAAACCGGCTGCAATAGACATAGCCGTTGCCCGTGCGGTGTTGCAGCGGGATCCGCCACTGCCAGCCGGCCGGCCGGGCTGTCGCGCGGGTGAAAGGATGGATCGGGCCGGCGAGCGCCGTCGGAATCGCCAGCGCGCGGTCACAGGGCAGATAGTCGGACCAGTCGTCATACCCGGTCTTGAGCGTCTGCTCGATGAGAAGACCCCGGAAGCCCGAGCAGTCGATGAACAGGTCGCCGCTGACCAACTCGCCGCTTTCAAGGCGCACGCCTTCCAGAAAGCCGTCCGCCGGTCGCAGGCTGGCATCGACAATGCGGCCTTCCGTTCGGGTGACACCTCGTCGTTCCGCGTAGGACCTGAGATAGGCGGCATAGAGGGCGGCGTCGAAGTGAAAAGCGTAGGCCAGGCCGCCGGGACCTTGTGTCTCCGCCGCGCCTCCCGGGCGCTCGAACCGTCCGGCCCTGGCTGCCTCCGCGTTCAGGGAATGGGCCCACAGGTCTTCGCCGCCGGCATTGCCCCGGCCGCGCAGCCAGTAGTGATGGAAGGGCGTTCCGCCCACATCCCTGCCCAGGCCGCCAAAGGCGTGAAGGTAGCTGTGCCCCACCCGCGTCCAGTCGGAAAACTCGATGCCGAGCTTGAAGGTCGCCTGTGTGTGCTTGACGAAGTCGTCTTCGTCGATCTCGAGGACCGCGTTGAAGAGCTTGATCTGGGGAATTGTGGCTTCCCCAACACCGACGATGCCGATCTCGTCCGACTCGATCAGCCGGATATCGACCAGGTCGCCCATGACCCTGGCGAGCGCGGCGGCGGCCATCCAGCCCGCCGTTCCGCCACCGACGATTACGACTTTTCTTACCCGCTGTTCGCTCACGGTTCGTCCCCTGGCGGGCGCGGAAGACATCAATGCGAATTGCCGCCGGTTCACACGGGGCCCGCGCCCTCTTCGAAAATCACGTCCCCGACGGACTTGCCGTCGGGGACGTAAGGCACAGGGTGGATCGCCTAGAAGCGGTAGTTCACGCCGAGGAGGAAGGTGCGTCCGTAGCGCTGGTAGTCGATGACCCGCGATTCGGTGTTCTGGTAGGTCGAGAACGGCTCGTCCGTCAGGTTGTTGGCCTGGAGGACGATGGAGAGGCCATCCAGGACGCCTTCCTGGAACTGGTAGCCGATCTGCGCATCAACGACGTTTTCGGAGTCCACCATTCTCAGGCCGCGGCCGTTGGCGAACACCGCCACCTCGCCCAGGAAGTCCGAGCGATAGCGGTTGCTGATGCGGGCCTGGAAGCCATCGTGCTCGTAGTACAGCGTGCTGTTGACCACCGTTTCGGAAAGCCCCGGAAGCGGCGTGGGCGCGCTGGTCGGACCGTTGGGGCGAATCTCGCTCTCGGTCTTGGAGGCGCTGAAGATCACACCGAAGCCTTCAGGAACGGGCAGCACCATGTCGACCGGCATCGAGATCGAGAACTCAACACCCTTGATCTCGCCGCCCTCGCCGTTCTGCGGCGTGGTGACAAATCCCTGCCTCAGAGCCGGCGCCGGGCCGGCGCCGACCGGGAAGCCGGTGAAGTCGTAAACCTCGGTCTGGCTGTAGATGTAGCTCTCCAGGTCCTTGTAGTAGAACGACAGGGCGACATAGGCGCGGCGACCAAAATACTTCTCGTAGGAGATGTCGAACGCCTTGGCGATCCAGGGCTCAAGCTCCGGATTCCCGCCGCCGCCACTCCAGGGCGAATTGTTCAGGTCCGTCGAGGCGGCCTTGGCCGAGTCGTAGTTGTAGGTGAAGCTGGCGCGCATCTCGTCCATGCGGGGCCGGGCCAGGGTCCGGGCCGCGGCGAACCGCAGGTACTGATCGTGCGGGAGCGCGACGGTCATGTTCAGGCTGGGCAGGACTTCGGTGTACTTGACCCCACCCGTCACGGGCACGGTCACCGTTCCGGCGCCGGTTCCCGTGGCGGCGAAGCCGGACGAGTTCTGGTCGGCGGTCACGATCTGCAGGCCGAAGTTGCCGCTGACCCCGAAGGACCAGGCCTCGGTATCGAAATCGGCCATGATGAAGGCCGTCGAGACATCTTCCTCGACAAGCCAGTCCTTGGCCGCAACGTCACCGTTGGGGTTCCGGACCAGGGTGTAGACGCCGCTGTTGAGGAGGGCGAGCGGATCGTAGCTGATCATCCCGTCGATGCCGAGGAAGTCCAGCGATGTCACGCCAAGCCGCGCCGAGACCGGAACCGCCACGGTGGGCGCGCCGATGTCGAGGAAGAACTCGTTGGCGGTCAGCGACTTCTCGCGCGAGGTCCGGTTGTAACCGACCTCGACCGATTCGATGAATCCGTCGTCGAACGTCCGGGTGGCGCTCAACCGAATGGCGTTCAACTCATCATTGATCGACGGGCTGTTGTAGTAGCCGGCCTGTCCGCCGGGGATCACGTCGCCGCCCCAACCCTGCGGGCTGGTGAGGAAGATCTGGCCGTAGTCCGAGTAGTCGAGGACAGACGTGAACCGGGTTCCGCTTGAGTTGGTCGTGAAACCCATGTTGTCGGTCGCGCCGAAACCCGACCGGCCCGTGCCCGCATAGGTCTCAAGGACCACATCTTCCCGGTCGATGCTCGAGTGGTTGAGGTCCAGTTCGGCCGACCACTGGTCGGAGATCTTGAACGTGGTGTTCCAGCCGACCGAGGTCAGGGTGCTGTCCCGAGTGTTGGCGTCGTTACGCACCACACCCTTCACGCCGTTGAACTGGCCGGAGGTCACCAGGCCATCCTGAACGGTGTATCCAGGCTGAAGGGACGCCGACGACCACTGCAGCGGAAGCTCGATGCCGCGCAGCATTTCCGTGAACTCGAACTTGGAATACAGGACGTCCAGGGTCGAATGAACCTGATCGTTCGGGCTGAACTCCAGCACGGCCATGTAGCCGTCGCGGACCAGTTCGCTCGACTGGACGTAGGGCTTGGCCCCGCCGATCACCTCGCCGCCGGCCACGCCGGGATAGCCCCAGGCGTTGAACCGCTCGGCCTGATAGGGCGAGTCCATGTGGGCATATCCCAGCGCCAGGCCCAGCCGACCGTCAAAGAACTGGTCGATGTAGCTGACGCTGATGCGGCTGCCGGTGTCATCGGTGCCGGCGTTAAGCGCGCCGATATCGTTGATTTCATAGCGGGCGTTGGCGGCGAACGCGCGCCGGCCAAACTGGAGCGGGCGAACCGTACGCAGGTCGGCGGTGCCCGCCAGGCCCTGACCGATAAGCGCCGCGTCTGGCGTCTTGTAGATGGTCACGCCACTGAGGAGTTCCGACGGGTACTGGTCGAATTCCACGCCGCGGTTGTCGCCCGCGGACACCTGCTCGCGGCCATTAAGCAGCGCGCTGGTGAAGTCGGGGCCAAGGCCGCGGATGCTGATCACCTGGGCGCGGCCATTCAGACGCTGGGCCGTAACGCCGGGCAGGCGTGCGATCGCCTCGGCGATCGATACGTCGGGCAGCTTGCCGATGTCTTCGGCCGAAACGACCTCCACGATGGAGGCTTCATTCTTTTTCACTGCGATGGAATTCTCGATACCGGCCCTGATGCCCGTCACAACGAGTTCATCGACAGCAACCGGCGCCGCGTCCTCAGGTGCGTCCGCGCGTGCGGGCGTCTGAGCATGAGCCATTCCGGCGCTAAGCAGCAGTGCCAGGCTCGTGGCGGCGCCACCCATCAGCCGGGCCCGCGAACGCATACGCGTACAATTCGTTTCCATTAGTTCCCTCCCTGGCAGCCCACTTCGGAACTGTTGCCCGCAAACTAGTGCAATTTTTGTCCACTTTGCAATGGGATGGATTGGTCAAATCTGACGATTTCGACCGATTCAATCGGGAGGCGAAATTGCGAGTTTGCGGTTTTCCCAAGTCGTAGTAGGGAATTGTCTCGATTTCCGCCTCCTCGAAACGTGATTGACAGCCCCCTCCGATCTTATGCAAACGTATGCAAAATCGGCCTTGCCATCCGCCGGCGGCGCCCAGACGCGGTCAAGAGTGTCATTTTGAGGGAACCTATCGTGAGACAGCCCAACGCCGCCGTCGCGCCGCCGACGCTGTTCGCGCGAAATCTTCCCGCTCGCCGCCCCTGGAGCCGCGCAACCCTCCAGAGATCCGGCATGACCAGAACCGCATTCAGAATTGTCGCCCTGCTGGCCCTGGCCGGCCTGACGTCATGCGCCGGCCGCTTCGGCCCACAATGGCTGACGCCCGAAGCGTCGATCGCGCCCCCCGGGCGAAAGGTCGCCACGACATGGTCCAATGCGGCCAAGACCGGCGCGGGTGCATCTTATGAAGCCTATGTCGGTGGCCGATACGCCGACGGCGGGCCGACCGGCGAGGTGTCCAAAGTGTGGTTCTCGATCAGCGACGGCGTATTGAGCGAGACCATGTACGGCCTGATTCATGAGGCCCAGATCAAACATCTGCGCTTCGCGGTGCAGACCTCGACCGGCCTGGCGATCGAGGGAACCGACACCACCGCGCGAACGGAGTATCTGCATGTCGACGCCGAGGGGAGACCACTGTCGCCCGCCTACCGGATCACCACCCGCGACCGCCAGGGGCGGTTCGAGATTGAAAAGCGCATCTTCACCGACCCCGACCGGCAGAGCCTGGTTCTCAGGGTGACGGTCCGGGCTCTCAATGGGGCGGTGCGCCCCTTCCTGATGCTTGAACCCCATATGGCCAACACTGGCGGCAATGACGCGGGCGAGGCCCGGCCCGACCAGCTAACCGCGCACGATGGGGGCGTTTACCTGACCCTGAAACCGTCGATCGCCTTCGACCAGGCCAGCGTCGGCTTCCTCGGGCATTCGGACGGTCTCACGGATCTGGGGGATGGCCGCATGGACTGGGCCTACCGCGGGCTGGGGGATCGGCGCGGCGCGATCATGCTGACCGGCGCCCTGCCGGCCGTGAGGTCGGGCGAGACGACGTATGATTTCGCGATCGGATTTGGATCGACTGCCGAGGCCAGTGAGAAGGCCGCCGCCGGGACGCTCAAGACCGGATATCGTGAGGTTCTGGCCCGCTTCAACGGCGAGGGTGCGAGGGTCGGCTGGGAAGACTTCCTGAACGGGCTTACCGAACTCCCTCGCCTCCGCGCGGTTTCGACGGACGGAGGCCGCCTGCTGCAGGCCAGCGCATTGATGCTGAAGGTGCAGGAGGACCGTACCTATGCCGGCGCGCTCATCGCGTCGCTGTCCAATCCCTGGGGCGACACGGTTTCGGCTGACGAACCCTCGACCGGGTACAAGGCGGTCTGGCCCCGTGACTTCTATCAGTGTGCGATGGCGCTCGCCGCCCTCGGCGACCGGGAAACGCCGATGGCCGCGTTCCGCTACCTGCCGCGCGTCCAGGTTGGCCCTTCGACGCCGGAGAACAAGGGGGTCGGCGGCTGGTTCCTGCAGAAGTCCCATGTCGACGGGACACCTGAATGGGTCGGCGTTCAGCTCGACCAGACGGCCATGCCGATCATGCTGGGCTGGAAGCTCTGGCGGCTCGGCTGGCTGCCGGACGCGGATCTAGCCGCCGCCTACAAGGGCATGATCAAGCCCGCGGCGGACTTCCTCGTCGAGGGCGGCCTTGTCGATCTGGGCTGGAACCATGAGCGCATCACGCCCCCGTTCACCCAGCAGGAACGCTGGGAGGAACAGGCCGGCTTTTCGCCCTCGACCATCGCCGCGACAATCACCGGCCTGATCACCGCCGCCGAGATTGCTGAGCATGTCGGAGACACCGCGTCGGCGGCCCGCTACAGCGCCGCCGCGGATGACTACTCGGCCAGCATTGAAGCCCGGATGTTCACCACCCGCGGCGCCCTGGGCGATGGCCGGTACTATCTGCGGATCACCGCGGACGAGGATCCGAACAACGGCGGCGTCATCGAATCCAGAAACGCGCAACCGGCGCTGCGGGAAGACCTTGTCCTGGACGCCGGTTTCCTTGAGCTCGTCCGCTACGGCGTACGCCGGGCGGATGACGCCTACATCCAGGACTCCTTGGCCGAATTGGACGGCATGGACCATGCCGACCCATACCGCGTCCGCTACAGCATGGCGCTCGCGGGCTCGCAGGCCGTCGGTTGGCGGCGCTATGGCGGGGACGGCTATGGGGAAGACACCGTGTCTGGGCTGGGCTACGGCGCGGGCGGACAGATGCGGGCCGGGCAGCGCGGCCGCGTCTGGCCGTTGCTCACCGGAGAGCGGGGACATTTCGAGTTGGCTCTGGCCATCCGCCGGGGACAGTCGGGGCCGGCCGCCATCGACCCAATCCGAAACCACTATGTCCGGGCGATGGAACTATTCGCAAACGACGGTCTGCTTCTTTCGGAACAGGTCTGGGACGGGGTTGGCCCTTTGAACCCTCGGGGCTACGCGCCCGGCCAGGGCACCGGTTCGGCCACCCCGTTGGCCTGGTCGCATGCGGAGTATGTGAAACTGGTCCGCTCCCTCGCCGACGGAACGGTCTGGGATTTCTATCCGCCCGTGGCGCAACGCACCGGAGGGTACTGACACGTTAGGTCGGCCCGGCTGGAATGGCCGTTACCCTACCCATGGATCAGGCGGCGACGGTCGCAGCTTCCCACACCCGGTCCGCTCGGGCGCGCAGGATCCGGAGCCTTGGTCGGGAGATCAGGTGGGGTTGGATACTGAAGGTGTTGTAGACGGCGGAGTGGCTGGCGAGGAACCTCTGGGCTGAGCCCTGGGACTTGAACTTCTGCTGCTTTCGCTCTCGTCGGCAGATGACCAGGTGGGAGTTCTCGACCCGGTTGTTCTCGCGCATTCCTCCAGGCCTGTCGCGGCTCGTCAGGCCCAGGTCGCGGGCCGCAGCTCCGTAAGACGCCAGCTTGTCCGTGGTGATGGTCTCCGGATGGATGCCCTGATCGCGAAGCAGTTTCCGGAGCATGTTCAGCGCCGCGTCCTTGTTGCGATGCTTCTGGACCAGGACGTCCAGCACCTCCCCATCGTATCAACCGCGCGTCAGAGGTACATGCGCCGGCTGGCAATCTTCATCGCCATCTCGTCCAGATGCCAACGACCGGTCGGTGGACCGCGGCGCCGGCGAAGATTGGCCGCGATCAGAGGACCGACCTTGTTGACCCAGCATCGAACGGATTCGCGGCTCTCCTCGACGCCACGCCGGGCGAGCAACTCCTCGACGTGAAGGATGCTCAGGGTGAACCGGAAATGCAGCCAGACGGCATGACGGACCACGTCCGGCGGGAACCGATGCCGTTTGAATGAGATCGGCCGCATGGTCCCTCCCCCGGTTGGCCGCGCCTTAGGGGGCCAAAGTGGAGAAAGGATAGCGTTGGCCCGCCAGCACCGAGGGCGACGCGGTGGTCATCTAACCTCGCGATCGCCTTGCCGACGGCGTGCGGGTGACCCGACGCAAGGTCGAGTGAGTCAGGGAATCAGGACCGCGGCGCCGATCAGCACTGCGGTCCGACTGGACCCTGCATCCATCCCTTACGTCGCCGGACGTTTGGTGTCGCCATTCCCTGCCGGCCGCGCCGGACCTCGAGCTCGACACCGGCCGACCGGAGGAATTCCGTGGGCAGGACGCCGCCGGCGCAGACGATCACCGTGTCGTTGGGCAGCCTGACGGTCTGACCGGCCCGCTCGAGCTCGACGGCCAGCGGGTCGATGCGCCGGACCTCGGTCTCCATCTTGAGAACCAGTCGGCCGGCGGCGCGCGCGGCGTCGACGCGCGCGCGGTTTTTCGCCTTGGCCCGGGCGAATCCCACGCCGCGGTAGGCGAGGGTCACCCGGGCGTCGGTTTCCTCGGCCAGGGTCGCGGCGGCCTCCAGGGCGCTGTCGCCGCCACCGACGACCAGCACGTCCCGATCGGCATACTGGCGCGGGTCAATGAGCCGGTAGACGACCTTGGACAGCTCCTCGCCCGGCACATCCAGCCGCCTGGGCGTGCCCCGCCGACCGATGGCCAGCAACACGGTTGACGCCCGCAGGGTCCGCAGAGTGGTGCGCACGGTGAAGCCGTGGTCCGCCCGTTCAAGCGCCTCGACCCGTTCGCCGTAGTCGATTCGCAGGCCGGCCCTGGCGATCACCTCTTTCCAGAAGGCCAGCAGGGCCTCCTTGCCGACCTCCCGGAAGCGCATCTTGCCATGGCCCGGGAGCACCGCAGGCGCGGTCATCACCAGCTTGCCGCGCGGATAATGCGAGACCGTGCCGCCGAGCTCTTCCTGCTCGAGGGTCACGGCGCGCAGGCCCGCGACCTTGGCCGCCAGGCTGGCCGAAATGCCCGCCGGCCCGGCCCCCACAACGATCACGTCCGCGTCCAGCGTGCGGTCGCGTCGGCCCTGCTTCAGCCGCCCGACGACTTCGGTCATCGCCTGTTGGCCCTGCTCGATGGCATTGCGGATCAGCCCCATGCCGCCCAGCTCCCCGGCGATGTAGAGGCCGGGGATGTTGGTCTGGAAGTCGGGACCCACATGGGGAAGCTCCACGCCCCGCCGCTCGGTGCCGAACACCAGGGTGATGGCGCCGACGGGACAGGCCGCGCGGCAGGCGCCGTGACCGATGCATTCGCTCGCCGCGACCAGCTGGGCCTTGCCGCGGATCAGGCCCAGCACGTCGCCCTCGGGGCAGGCCTTTACGCAGGCGCCGCAGCCGATGCACAGCAACGGGTCGATCAGCGGATGCAGCGAGGTCGGTTCGTCGAGCCCGCTGGCGCGGGCCTCGCTCAGCAGCGCCAGGCTTTTGCGCTCCGATCTGCGACGCAAGAGCAGATGGGCGGCGACAACGATGAGCAGCGGGGCGAGAGAAAACAGCCAGCGCTCGTCGATCACCATGGCGCCGTCAGTTCACGCCAAGGTCGCGGGCCGCGGCCGTCAGCCGCGCCTTCGCGGCGGCGTCATCGCTGAAAGCGCCAAGCGCCTTGTCGCGCGCCGCCCGGGCCAGGTCATTCTGACCGAGCGTCTTGCGCGAGCGCATCAGCATGATCCAGCCGTCGACATCTCTCGGCGAAGCGGCCAGGCGGGTCTCAAGGCCGGCGACCATGTCTCCGATCTTCGCCTGCTGATCCCCGGCAGAAAGCTGCCCGGCGGCGGAAACGTCGGCGGCAGTCGGCCCGGTGGCGGGCTCGGGCGGCAGCCGGCCCGAGACGTCCACGCCACTGGCGGACGCGATTCGGCGGATTTCCTTGCGGATGGCGGGGGCCACGCGGGAATCCGGCGCGGCCGTCTTGAGGATGGCGAACAAGTCGTCGATCGCGCCCGCCGTGTCGCCGTTGGCCTGGCGAAGGCGGGCCAGATACATGCGGGCCCGTTCATCCTGGGAATCCGCCGCGAGCGCGGCCCGGAAGGCCTTCTCGGCGGCGGGGGTCACCATATCGCCGGCGACCTTTACCTGGGCCTCGCCATAGGCGGACTGAAAGCCCGCGTCGCGCGGCGACAGCGCCACGGCCCTGGCGTAGGCCTTGACCGCCTCGGGGTACCGCTGGGTCTCGAAGTAGGACCAGCCCAGCATCCGCCAGCCTTCGGGATCGTTCGGCGAGGTTTCGAGACGCTTGGCCAGCCGTTCGATCATCGTGTCGACGTCGGGCAAGGCGGCGCCCACGGCGGGCGCGCCGGCAGGCGCCGCCGCGGCAGGCGGCGGCGGCGGTTCCCCCGTCGCCAGGAACAGGGCGACCGCGGCGACCAGCACAGCGGCCACGCCGCCGATGACGGAGATCGGCGTACGGTGGGCGGCGAAACGGCCAGCCAACGATGACGGCGTGTCGGTCGGCGCGGGCGGCGCCTCGGCCGCGACGGCCCGGCCAGGCTTCTCGGACGCCGGCCGCTTCGCCAGAAGCAGCGGGGCTGCGATCACCGCAGCGGCCAGAATCGCCAGCAGCAGGTAGATGATCCACACGGGCATCAGAGGTCTTCCATATCCGGCGAAAGGTCGTCGGTGTCGTCGGGCGCACCGGTCCGAGCGGCGACCAGGAGCGCTCCGCACGCCACGGCCAGGATCAAGAGCGGCCCGAACCACAGAAGCAGCGTGTCGGCCTGGAAGGGCGGCTTGAGCAGGACGAAATTGCCATAGCGTTCGACGAGGTAGGCCTTGGTCTGGGCGTCGGTGTCGCCGGCGGCGATCCGTTCCCGGACGAGCAGGCGCATGTCCCGCGCCAGCGGCGCGGACGAGGCGTCGATGCTCTGGTTCTGGCAGACGACGCAGCGCAACTCCTTGCTGAGTGTCTCGGCGCGCGCCTCGAGCGCGGGGTCGGCCAGCATCTCGTCCGGCTCGACGGCCAGCGAGACCATCGGCGTCGCCAGCATCGCCAGCGCCAGGACGGCGCCCAGGGCGTGGCGCAAGGGTTGGGTCATTGCCCCGCCTCCAGTTGCGCGATCAGGGGCGCCATCTCGTCGCGCCAGCGCTCGGGGGTGATCGGGCCCACGAGCTTGTAGCGAATGCGTCCGGCCTTATCGATGATGAAGGTCTCGGGCGCCCCTGAGACCCCCAGATCCAGCGCCAGGCGGCCGGACTGGTCGTTGCCGACGCGGGCGTAGGGATCCCCGAACCGGGCGAGCCACGCCGCGCCGTCGGCCGGATCGTCCTTCCAGTCGATGCCGTGGATCGTCACGCCCTGGGCGGCAAGGTCCATCAGCATCGGGTGCTCCAGCCGGCACGCGGAACACCAGGAGCCGAAGACGTTGATCACGGCCACCTTGCCGGTGATGTCCGCGGTGGAGAAGCCGCTGTCATTTGCCCGGACGGGCCCGAGCGCGAAGATCGGCGCCGGCTTGCCCACCAGCACCGACGGCAGGGCCGCCGGGTCATTCTTAAGGCCAAACGCAAGGGCGATCGCCAGGACGATGAACACCGCGAAAGGCGCGATGGCGGCGAGAAGTACGACTGGCCTGGGCAGGGTCATGCGGGCATGCTCCCGGGAGTCTGCACCGCCTGCGCGGGCTGGCGCTCGGGGGCGAGCCAGTTGCGGCGGTCGAACAGCGCGACGCCGCCGCCCAGCGCCATCACGCCGCCGACCAGCCAGATCCAGATCGCCAGCGGGTGGCTGTAGTAGCGGACCGTCCAGCGGCCGTCCTCGGCCTGGTCGCCCAGCGCGACGTAGAGGTTGCCGAGCGGCGTCACCCGAACCCCGGCCTCGGTCGTTTCGGATTGCCGTTCGGGATAGAAGCGGCGCTCCGGAAACAGCAGGCCCGGTTTGCCCGTCCCCCGGCGAATTTCAATACGCCCCCGGACGAACTCGTAGTTCGCTTCCCTTCCCGGCCGGACGCCGACCAACGTGAGCATGCGACCGACGAACGGGACGCTCTGTCCGGCGCCCAGCATCGCCACGCCTTCCTGCTTGAACAGCGCGCCGCCGGCCAGGCCCGCGACCAGCAGGCCGATCCCGGCATGCGCCAGCACCAGGCCGAAAGTCGCCGGCGGCAAGGCCTTCAGAAGGGTGACGGACTCCGCGGCCGAGACCTGGCCGAGGCGTGTGCGACGAACGAGGATCATCAATGACCCGACGACGATCCAGGCCGCCATCGCCAGCCAGAGCGCGGCGATCGCCTTGGCGCCGTGGGTTCCGGCCGCGACCAGCACCAGCACCGCGAAGCCGACGAACAGGGCCGGCGCGAGACGCATGGTCAGCCCCTGGCCGGAATCCCGCCGCCAGCTGAGCATCGGGCCGATCACCATGACCAGCAGCAGGGGCGCGGCCATCGGAACAAAGGTCATCGCGTAGAATGGCGCGCCCACCGAAATCTTGTCCTCGGTCAGCAGGTCGATGAGCAGGGGATAGAAGGTGCCGAGGAAGACGGTGCCGGTGATGGTCACCAGCAGGATGTTGTTGAGGACCAGGCTGCCCTCCCGGCTGACCAGGCTGAACACGCGGCCCGCGCCGAGCGCGGGCGAGCGAATGGCGTAGAGCGCCAGGCCGCCGCCGGTGGCCAGCACCAGAAGGACCAGAATGAAGGCGCCGCGGGCCGGGTCGACAGCGAACGCGTGCACGCTGGTCAGAATGCCCGAGCGCACCACGAACGTGCCCAGCAGGCTCATCGAGAAGGTCAGGATGCCCAGCAGAATGGTCCAGCGCACCAGGGCGAAGCGGCGCTCGACGACCAGCGCGGAGTGGACCAGCGCCGTTCCCAGCAGCCAGGGCATCAGCGAGGCGTTCTCGACGGGATCCCAGAACCACCAGCCGCCCCAGCCGAGCTCGTAATAGGCCCACAACGATCCCAGGGTGATGCCGATGGTCAGGCAGATCCAGGCGATGATGATCCAGGGCCTGGCGTAGCGGACCCAGACCGTATCGGTACGCCCCTCGATGAGCGCCGCGACGGCGAACGAGAAGGCCGTCGAGAACCCGACATAGCCCAGATACAGAAGCGGCGGGTGCGCCGCGAGGCCAGGATCCTGCAGCAGGGGATTGAAGCCCGCGCCCTCGACCGGAACCGGGAAGAGCCGCGCGAACGGGCTGGAGGTGAAGATGATGAAGGCGAGAAATCCGAGGCTGATCAGGCCCTGAATCCCGAGCACCCGGGCCTTGAACGGCGCCGGCATGGTTCGCCCCAGCACGCCGATCGCCGCGCCGAAGAAGGCCAGGATCAGTACCCACAGGAGCATCGACCCCTCGTGGTTACCCCAGGTCGAGGTGATCTTGTAGAACATCGGCTTGATGGTGGCCGAGTTGGCCGCCACGACCATGACCGAAAAGTCGGACACCACGAACAGCCAGACCAGCAGTGCGAAGGCGAGCGCGATAAAGATGAACTGCGCGACGGCCGCGGAGTTGGCGACGGCCAGCAACTGCGCGTTCTGGCGCCGGGCGCCCCACAGACCCGCGACCACCTGGAGCGAGGTGATAATGAGAGCCAGGATCAAACAAAACCGGCCAACCTCGGCAATCATGAACACCACTCCGGGTTGCGCAGGTCAGTACTCATAAACCAATACTTACTCAAAATGGGTTGCACCAGTGTGCCGATCGACGCCAATACCCACATTTCTACCGAAATTTGACTAAATTGCGCTTCGATCACGAGTCACAACATGGGCAATCAAGTCTATGTGTCGTCTGGTCGCAAACCGCGTACGGTCGAGTCAAGTGTCGGGAGTAGCTGTGAGAGATCGGTCGGTCGGCACGAATGGCGGCGCGTTGGCCATTTTGGCGTTTCTCGCGGCGATCTCGGCCAGTGTCGGCTGGGCCTGGCTGCATCGCGGAGATGAGTTCCTGCGGGCGGAACGCGGCCCTGGTTATTTCATCGGAATCGCCGGGGCGCTGATGATGGTCGCCCTACTCGGCTACCCGCTACGCAAGCGCCTGAAGGTCATGCGCGGCTGGGGCGCCGCCTCGGCCTGGTTCCGCTGGCACATGATCCTCGGCGTGCTCGGGCCCGCGCTTGTCGTGATCCATTCGGACTTCAGCCTTCAGTCGACCAACGCCACGGTCGCGTTCGTGTCGATGCTCACCGTCGCTGGCAGCGGGCTGGTCGGCCGCTACCTCTATGGCCAGGTTCACCGCGGGCTGTACGGCCAGCGCCTCGAGGCCCGCACCCTGCGCGAGGAGGCGACTGGCTCGCGCGACCAGCTGGTCGGGGGCTTGACGGCCTCGGAGCGCTGGCGGGCGGAGGTCGAGGCGTTCGAAAACCGGGTTCTGACGCCGACCCGGACGCTGGGACAGGCGATCGGCAGGGCCCTGTCCGTCGGCGGTGTGATACGCCGCAGCCGCAAGGTCGCCCTCACGCTGATCGACGCCGAGCTGGGCCGTCAGGCCGATGCGGGCCGTTGGGACGCCAGAACCCTGAAGGCGCGTCGCGGCGAGGCCCTGCAGCAGCTCGGCGACTACTATCGGGCCGTTCGACGGGCCGCGTCGCTGGGCCTCTACGAGAGGCTGTTCTCGCTGTGGCACGTGCTGCACGTGCCGTTGTTCGTGATCCTGGTCTTGACCGTGGTCATTCACGTCATCGCTGTTCACCTCTACTGACGCCCCGTGCCCGCCGCCTCGCGCCTTCTCAGTCTTGTCGGCCTGTTGCTCGTGCTTTGCCTGGGCCTGTCGACGACATCGTCGGCGCAGACCCTGATCGAGAAACTGGTGTCGCCAGGCCCGCTGGCGGCGGCGCATGCGCGGTTCGAGGCGCGCTGCCAGTCCTGCCACCAGTCGTTCAAGAAGGACGCGCAAAGCGGCCTCTGCCTGGGCTGTCACAAGCCGGTGGCGACCGATATCGCCGCCCGGACCGGCTATCACGGCCGCAACCGGAAGATCCCGGGCGCCGTCTGTAGCACTTGCCACACCGACCACGCCGGTCGGGGCGGCCGATTGGTCCTTCTGGATCCGGCCGGGTTCAATCACACCCTGACCGACTACCCGCTCAAGGGGGGCCATCTGCGCGTCGCCTGCGCGAGTTGTCACAAGCCGGGTGTGAAGTTTCGCGCCGCGCCAACCGCCTGCGCCAGCTGTCATGCCGCCAGGGATCCCCACAAGGGCAAGCTGGGACCCGGTTGCGCCAGTTGCCATAGCGAGACCGGTTGGAAAGACGTCAGGTTCAACCACGCCTCGACCGGCTTTTCCCTCGTCGGGGCCCATGCCCGCCCGGCCTGTCTGACCTGCCATGCGGACAAGACCTTCCAGGGCGCCTCGTCCGCCTGCGCCTCCTGCCACGCCAAGGATGACGCGCACAAAGGGACCCTGGGTTCATCCTGCGCCAGCTGCCACGGGACGATCACCTGGAAGCCGGCGCGTTTTGACCATGACCGCACGGGCTTCTCGCTCGGCGGCGCCCACGCCAGGGTCGCCTGCGACAGCTGCCACGCCCAGGGTCGCTATCGGGGAACACAGCCCGCCTGCATCGGCTGCCATCGCGACAAGGATGTTCACGCCGGCCGACTCGGAGCGGCCTGCGCCAACTGTCACAATGCAAGCGGCTGGAAGGTCACCCGGTTTGATCACGGCAAGACGGGCTTTGCCCTGTCGGGCGGGCACACAGCCCTGACGTGCGGGGCCTGCCATGGCCCAGCCCCGGCCCGCGAGGCGGCTCGATCGACGGCCTGCGCCAGCTGTCATGCCGCCGAGGACGTCCACAAGGGTGGCAACGGGACGACCTGTGAACAGTGCCACCAGACGACCAGCTGGAAGACGGCGACGTTCGACCACAACCGCCAGACCCGCTTTCCGCTACTCGGCGCCCATGGCGGGATCGTCTGCGCGACCTGCCACAGGCAATCGCCCCGGGAAGTCCGCCTCGGGACCGCCTGCATTGACTGCCACCGCCCCGACGATGCGCACGTCGGCCAGCTCGGCGCCGATTGCGCCAGCTGCCACGCCCCGCTGACCTGGAAGAGTCCCGTGCGGTTCGACCATGGCCTCAGCGTCTTTCCGCTAGTCGGCAAACACGCGGGTCTGGCCTGCGCGACCTGCCACAAGAGCCCGCGCTTCAAGGATGCGCCGGCGGATTGCGCCGGATGTCACCGCAAGGATGACCCTCACAAGGGCGCCTACGAAGGTGACTGCGCCGGCTGCCACAATCCGGGCGGCTGGGCGCACTGGTCGTTTGATCATGGCCGCACCACGTTTCCGCTCGATGGACGGCACACGGACCTTGCCTGCCGGTCCTGTCATCGCCCCGGAAGGCCGCGCCCGGCCTCGACCTGCGGAAGCTGTCACCAGGCCGATGACATTCACCTGGGCGCCTTCGGGCCGGGATGCGGCCAGTGTCACACCACAGGCGACTTCAGGACGACCCGACCCTCATTTTGAGCAACGATTTCCAGCCTGCCGAGCAAATGACCTTAGATTTTTTAGGGCCTTGCCGGTTAGACTGGGCGTGGGGAACGAAGGTTGCGAATCCACGCGGACAATGGTCCGCGGATTGAGGATTCGATGACGCTTGAGCGCGCGCATGGAGGCTTTGCGGCAATCCCCTGCCGTCGCCTCGCGTTGCTCATTGCCGTCCTTCTTCTCGCATTCCTGGCCGGCGCCTCGCAGAGCACCGCCGCGCCGGCCAGGCCGCCCGCCGTTCCGGCCGGATTTGACCACCTGAAGACCGGCTTTCCGCTGACCGACGCCCACAAGGCGGTCACCTGCGAGAGTTGCCATTCGGGCGGAGTCTTCAAGTCGACGCCGCGCGAATGCGCGAGCTGCCATGACGGCAAACGCGCGCCCGGCAAGCCCTCCGGCCACGTCCCCACAAGCGGCCAGTGCGATGACTGCCACGGGGTGGTCGCCTGGAGCGCGGCCCGTTTCAACCACGCCGACGCTCCGGGCGACTGCGCCAGCTGCCACAACGGGACCACGGCGACGGGCAAACCCGGCAGCCACATCAAGACGACGGCGGCCTGTGATTCCTGTCACGCGAGCACCAGCTGGGCCGCGGCGCGCTTTGACCATGCCGGCATCAGCGGAGGTTGCGCGTCCTGCCACAACGGAACCACCGCCGCCGGTAAACCCAACGGGCACATCGTCACCGCCGCCGCCTGCGAAAACTGCCATGTCAGCTCGGCCTGGACGACGGTCAAGTTCGACCACGGCTCGGTCGCGGGAGCTTGCGCCAGCTGCCACAACGGGACCACCGCCAAGGGCAAACCCACCGGCCACGTCGCGACGTCAGCCGCCTGCGACAACTGCCACGTCCCCGCCGCCTGGACGACGGTCAAGTGCGACCATGGGTCCGTCACCGGGACCTGCGCCAGCTGCCACAACGGGACCACTGCCAAGGGCAAGCCCACTGGCCACGTCGCGACGTCAGCCGCCTGCGACAACTGCCATACGACAGCCAACTGGACGACCGTTCGCTTTGATCACGGATCGGTCACCGGAACCTGCGCCAGCTGCCACAACGGGACGACCGCGCCGGGCAAGACCGCCACCCAC
>JACRBD010000044.1 GCA_016234625.1 Caulobacterales bacterium
CTGGCCGTCCGGCGGAGCAACACTGGCCGTCAAGACATCAGGGCGAAGTCCGCCAAGTGGGCGGTATGCGCGACCCAGCCACCACCTGCGTTTCCCTCTCCACCATGCTCCGCATGGTCCCCCTCTCCCTCACGGGAGAGGACCGCGGTGAACGGTCCTGAACCCCACATGGCTGGTCCCCGTATCCGGCGGGCCGGGCTGCCTGGCGCTCGGCCGGTAGCGGTAGCAGAAGTTGTCCGCGCAGAGGAACGAGCCGCCCTTGATCAGGTGGGCCCGGCCGGAGGGGCTGGGCGCCTCGTACCAGTCCCTGGTCCATTCCCAGACGTTGCCGGTCATGTCGTGGAGGCCATAGGCGCTGGCCGGATAGCAGCCGACCGGCGCGGTGCGCGCCTTGTAGCCGTCGTCGCCCGTGTCGACCGCCGGGAACACGCCCTGCCAGCTGTTGGCCTTCGGCTGGCCGGTGATCGGCTTGTCGTCGCCCCATTCGTAGCGGGCGCCGTCGAGGCCGGCCCGGGCGGCGAATTCCCATTCGGCCTCGGTCGGCAGGTCGCGGCCCTTCCAGCGGGCGTAGGCCAGGGCGTCGTCGAAGGCCACCTGGACCACCGGATGGCGCTCGCGGCCCTTGAGGTCGCTGCCCGGTCCCTCGGGATGTCTCCAGCTGGCGCCATCGACCACCCGCCACCAGCCGGACGGGTCGCCTGACCCCAACCCCCTGGCCCCGACGAACACCAGCGACGAGGGCTTGAGCCTGCTCGCCGGGACGCCGGGATAGAGCTTCGGGTCCGGCATCCGCTCGGCCAGGGTGACGTAGCCGGTGGCGGTCACGAACTCGGCGAACTGCGCGTTGGTCACCTCGACGCGGTCGATGGAGAAGGGCCCGACGGTCACCGTGCGCGGCGGCCCCTCGTCCTCGCGTTCGGGACGGGCGCCGAGGACGAAGGTCCCGCCTTTCAGGGTCACTTCGCCCAGCGGCGCGGGATTGGGGCAGGCGCGGGTCGGTTCGGCCAGCTTTGGCGTCTTCGCGCCACAGCCGACCAGCAGCAGGGCCAGCAGGAGCGCGGCGCGGATCACGCTCGACCGCTGAGCAGGGCCAGGGCCGTCCGTCGCATGACCGCCCTGGCCGTGGGAATGTCCGCGCTCTGGTCGGTCCGCAGCCGCCGCCAGGCCTCGAAGCTGACGGCCAGGTCGAGGGCATGGACCAGCTCGGGGTCGGCCAGCACATCCGCCGGCAGCACGGCCAGCAAGGTATCCCGCTGGGCCTTTACCAACCGCGCCCGGCCTTCCCGCAGGGCGGCGGAGCGGGTGCGCGGGCTGTCGGCGGCGATCTGCAGCGGCAGGATCATCTCGTAGGCCTCGGCGCGACGGTCGATCAGGATATCGACCGCCTGGCGCCAGTCGCCGGCGACGATCGGTCCCTCAAGCAGGCCGCCGAGCCGTTCGGTCATCACCGCCTGGATGCCGCGGTAGAGGCCGTCCATGTCCTCGAACAGCCGGAACACCGTGCGCAGGCCGACGCCGGCGCGGGTCGCGACGGCTTCGGCCGGCGGCATGGTCGGAGACTCGCTGACCAGGGCGATCATCGCCTCGACGATGCGCAGCCGGCTGGTCTCCGACCGAAGGCGGCGGCCATCGGTGGCGGCTTGCGGCTGCACGGGCTGGGTCGGCTGAACGGTCATGGGGTCAGGCCTATCATTCCCCGCGCTTCCTGCAAGGCGTCAGCCTTTGGGCTTTGGTCGGCCGAACTCCCACAGCATCGCCAGGGTCAGCACGATGGCCGAGACCACGATGCCCTTTGCGCCCGGATAGCCGGTTCCCACCGACTTGGAGACGAAGGCGATGTAGAGACCGATCAGCGCCCGCAGCAGCTCGATGGCCAGCAACGGCGCGGCGAACGCGCGGAACCGGGCGGCGACCAGCAGCTCGACCAGGCCCGAGCCGATCTGGCCCGCGCCGATCATCGCCAGCAGAAAGATGATCGTGGGTCCGCCCTGGGCGAGGTCGAAGTGGGCGATCACGCCCGCGCCGCTGTCCGGCAGGAAGGCGTGGGCCGATCCACGGCCCAGGTTGATCAGGCCCAACAGGACCAGCAGGCCGACCGTGATCCGCGAGGGCGTCCGGCTCGGCGCGCTCATCAGCCGGTCGCTTCGGTGCACTGGATCAGCAGCTGGCCGGCCAGGCCCGCCTTGCGATGACGGCCGATCTCGGCGACCTCCGGCGAGGTGGCGATGGCCACGAAGGCGGCGCGGCTGGGGTATTCCATGATCGCTACCGCGTCCCACAGCTCGCCGACCTCGCCGATGACCATGGCGTCGGCCTTGCCGCTGAAGCGGATCCGCCCGCCGTGCGACAGCACCAGCGGCACCATGGCCTGTGCGTATCGGTCGTAGGCCTCGCGGCCGGTCATCTCCGGCTCCCCCGGCGTGTCGTACTCGGCCCGGTCCTTGAACTTGAGCAGGTTGAGCATCGAGATGGGCCTGTCTCCGCCCAGCCCCAGCAGGGTCTGCAGCTGTTCGCCCTTGGGCAGGACGGCGTTTTCGACGTTCATCAGCGGGTCTCCGAAATGAAGGTTTCGATCAGGGCGGCGATCTCGGCCGGCTTGTCTTCCTGCAGGAAGTGGCCGCCGCCCTCGATGATGGTGTGTTTCCGGCCCTTGGCGCCGGGCACCCGCTCGATAAACGGCCGCTCGCCGCCTTTCGAAACAGGATCGCCATCGCTGAAGGCGGTCAGGAATGGCTTGTCGAACCGCTCCAGCACGGTCCAGGCGGCCTTGTTCTCGGCCACCGAGGCATGCTCGGGCGTCACCGGCACAAAGGTCGGAAAGATCCGCGCGCCGGCCTTGTAGGTCTCGTCCGGATAGGGCGCGTCATAGGCGGCGACCTCGTCCTCGCTCAGATCACGCAGGGAGCCCATGTTGACGATCATGCCGGCCGGGAAGACCGGCATCGACTGGCTCATCGTCAGCCAGGCCTTGAAGCCGTCGCTCATCCCCGACCCCGTCGGCAGGCCGGTGTTGGCCACGATCACCCGGGCGAACCGCTCGGGGAAGGCGGCGACCAGGCGCAGCCCGATCAGGCCGCCCCAGTCCTGGCAGAACAGGGTGATGTCCTTCAGGTCCATGGCCAGCAGCCAGGCGCTCATCCAGGCGACATGCTTCTCGTAGCTGTAGTCGGTCTTCTCGGCCGGCTTGTCGGAGCGGCCGAACCCGACCAGATCCGGGGCCACCACGCGATGCTTGCCCATCAACGGGGCGATGATCCCCCGGTAGAGGTAGGACCAGGACGGCTCGCCATGCATCAGCAGCACCGGCGCGGCATCGCGAGGCCCCTCGTCGACACAGGCAATGCGCAGCTCGGCGCCGGAAGCGTCGCGGATGGTCTCGTAGTGCGGCCGCCAGGGGAAATCTGGCAGGGCGGTGAATCGATCGTCGGGCGTTCGCAGGACCTGCACGGGCGGCTTTCGTTCTCGGTCGATGGCCGGTTGACCGGCGAGGAAACTAATGGCACAAACTATGCCAATATAATTCCGGCAGGCAAGCGGGAATTGGGGGCGACATGAAACGGGTGTTCATCGGACTGCTGGTTGTCGCGGCCCTGGTCCTCGGCGGGGCCTATGCCGTGCGCGGCAAGATCGCCTTCAAGATCATGGAGCGGCGGCTGGCGACGGCCATGGCCAATCCCGTCATTCCGTCCCTGCCGGACGGCCTCCATGTCGCGGTCTGTGGCGCGGGCGGCCCGTTCCCGGATCATGATCGCGGCGGCCCGTGCACGGCGGTGATCGCCGGCAAGCGCATGTATGTCGTCGATACCGGCGAGGCGGCCGGCCGCACCATGGGCCGCATGGGGCTGTTCGGCGGCGACTTCGTCGTGCTGCTAACCCATCTCCATTCCGACCATATCGACGGCCTGGGCAACGTGGCCCTGCAACGCTGGGGCGGCGGCGCCCTGACCACGCCGCTGCGGCTCCATGGCCCGGCCGGCGTCGAACGCGTGGCCGCCGGCTTCACCGAGGCCTATGCGCTGGATTCCACCTACCGCACCGCCCACCACGGCCCGACGATCATGCCGCCGTCGGCCGCGGGCATCAAGGCCCACGGCTTCGTCTTCCCCGAAGGCCAGGATTCGGTCGTGGTGCTGGAGGAGGACGGCGTGAAGATCACCGCCTTCAAGGTCAACCACGGCCCGATCGATCCGGCCGTCGGCTACCGCTTCGACTACAAGGGCCGCAGCGTCGTCATCAGCGGCGACACCGCCCCCTCGCCGGTGGTGGCCAAGTACGCGAAAGGCGTCGACCTGTTGGTCCATGAGGCCCTGTCGCCGACCCTGGTCAACCTGATCCGCGAGGCCTCGCTGAAGAGCGGCAACGCCAAGCGCGCCCAGATCATGCAGGACATTCAGAACTACCACACCACGCCCTGGGCGGCGGCGGCCATCGCCCGTGACGACAAGGTCGGCGCCCTGCTGCTGAACCACGTCATCCCGCCGCTGCCGCTGAAGGCGCTGGAAGGTCCGTTCCTCGGCGACGCCCGCACGGTCTACACCGGACCGCTGTGGATCGCCCGCGACGGCGACCTGATCAGCCTGCCCGTCGGCGACAGGACCATCACCCGCTCAAGCCTGCTTCACTAGCCAGGGGGAACGACCATGAACCGCAAGCTGACGATCATTCTCGGCGTCATCGCCGTCGTTCTGGTGGCGGGCGTCATCGCCTTCCAGCACTTCTGGATCTACATCCCCGGCGTGATCGGACGAATCAAGGCCCCGATCCAGCCCTTCCATGAGGTGACCTGGGCCTCCGGCGCCGCGCCGGCCCAGGCGCCCGGCGCAAAACGGCCGCCCAACGTCATCGTCATCGTCGCCGACGACCTGGGCATCAACGACCTGACCTCCACCGGCCAGGGCGTGGCGGGCGGCGTCGTGCCGACCCCCAACATCGATTCCCTGAGCCGCGACGGCCTGACCTTCGCCAACGGCTACGCCGGCAACGCCACCTGCTCGCCCTCGCGGGCGGCGATGATGACCGGCCGCTATCCGATCCGCTTCGGCTTCGAGTTCACCGGCGTGCCGGTGGCCTTCGCCAAGAACATCGCCCGCATGGGCGGCCATGATGGCCGCAAGCCGATGTTCTACGCCGACCGGGTCAAGGACATGCCGCCAGTCGAGGATCTGGGCGTGCCGCCGAGCGAAGTGACCCTGGCCGAGACCATGAAGGCCGCCGGCTACCGCACCCTGCACATCGGCAAGTGGCACCTGGGCGAGTCCGACGGCATGCGGCCCGAGGACCAGGGCTTCGACGACACCCTGAACATCCTCGCCGGCGGCGGGATGTACATGGAAGCGAATGATCCGAACGTCGTGAATTCGAAGCAGGACTTTGATCCCATCGACCGGTTCCTGTGGGCCAACCTGCCGTACTCGGTGCGGTTTGATGGCGGCAAGCCCTTCCACCCGAACAAGTACATCACCGACTATTTCGGCGACGAGGCGGTCAGCGCCATCCGGGCCAACAGGGACCGGCCGTTCTTCATGTACCTGGCCTTCAACGCGCCGCACACGCCGCTGCAGGCCCTGAAGTCGGACTATGACGCCCTGCCGATGATCAAGGACCACCGCCTGCGGGTCTACGCGGCGATGATCAAGGCGCTGGACCGCAACGTCGGCAAGGTGCTGGCCGAGCTCAAGGCCCAGGGCCTCGAGGGCGACACCATCGTCATCTTCACCAGCGACAACGGCGGGGCCAACTACATCGGCCTGCCGGACATCAACAAACCCTATCGCGGCTTCAAGGCGACCTTCTTCGAGGGCGGGGTGCGGGTGCCATTCTTCGTCCGCTGGCCGGGCCAGATCGCGCCGGGATCGACCAGCCCGAACCGGGCCATGCACTTCGACATCTTCGCCACGGCGGCGGCGGCGGCCCATGCGCCGGCGGCCAAACCCGGCGTGCTCGACGGCGTCGACCTCCTGACCCTGGCCAGCGGCAAGGGCGCTGATCGCCCGCTGTTCTTCCGCTCCGGCCACTACCGGGTGGTGATCAACGGCGACTGGAAGCTGCAGCTGTCCGAGCGGCCGAAGACGGCCTGGCTGTTCAACCTGAAGAGCGATCCGACCGAGCAGAGCAATGTCGCGGCGGCCAATCCGGCCGTGGTGGCCCAGCTGACGGCCATGCTCGACGCCCAGGACCGCCGCGCCGCCAAGCCGATCTGGCCGGCCCTGATCGAGGGTCCGATCTGGATTGACAAACCCGCCGACGGCACGCCTCAGCCGAAGGACGCCGAGTACGTGATGTGGGCTAACTAGCCCGCAACTGATGCGGGGCGATCCCGGCGGCGACCGCGACGTTCAGCGAGTCGAAACCGGGCGCCATCGGGATCGAGACGGTGCGGCATCGGGCCAGGGTCGCCTCCTGCAGCCCGGGCCCTTCCGCGCCCAGCAGCAGGGCCGGACGGCTCATCGCCGGCAACCGTGACAGCGCCGTCTCGCCGGACGGGCTGAGGGCCACCGGCGTGAAGCCGTGGCGTTCCAGCAGGCCGATCAGGTCGTCGCCTTCGTCGAGCCTGGCGAAGGGAACCCGCAGCACCCCGCCCACCGAGACGCGGATGGCCTTGCGGTAGAGCGGGTCGCAACAGGTCGGGTCGAGCAGCACCGCATCGACCCCGAACCCGGCCGCGTTGCGGAACAGCCCGCCCATGTTGTCGTGGTTGGAGATGCCGACCAGCGCCATCACCAGCGCGTTGGCCGGCAGGGCGGCCAGCAGGTCGCAGGCGGTCTGCGGCGGCGCCTTGTCGGCGATCGCCAGGATGCCCCGGTGCAGTTCGAACCCGACGATGCCGTCGAGCACGGGCTGAGTCGCGAGGTAGACCGGCGTCTGCTCCGGCAGGGTGTCGAGGATCGGCGTCAGCTTGGCCAGCCGCTTGGCCGCGATCAGCACCGACAGGGGCCGGAACCGGTCCTGTCCCGCCAGCACCCGCAGCACCGTCTCGCCCTCGGCGACGAACAGCCCCCGCCGCCCGACCATGTCCCGCTCGCGGATGTCGCGATAGAGCTCCAGGCGGGGATCGTCGGGGTCGTCGATGGAGATGAAGGTGGGCACGGCCGAGCGATAGGGGAGAAACGGGGACAGGTTAAGGTGTCCCAAGGGACATCTTAACCTGTCCCCCATCTCAGAAGCTCTTGGGCATCCCCAGAACATGCGTCCCGACATGGCTGAGGATCAGGTTCGTGCTGATCGGGGCCACCTGGTACAGGCGCGTCTCGCGGAACTTGCGCTCGATGTCGTATTCCTCGGCGAAGCCGAAGCCGCCGTGGGTCTGGATGCAGGTGTCGGCGGCGGCCCAGCTGGCCTCGCTGGCCAGCATCTTGGCCATGTTGGCTTCGGTGCCGCAGGGCTTGCCGGCGTCGTACAGCGCCGCGGCGTGGTCCACGGCCAGGGCGGCGGCCGAAAGCTGGACATAATTGCGGGCGATGGGGAACTGCACCCCCTGGTTCTCGCCGATAGCCCGGCCGAACACCGACCGTTCCTTCGCATAGGCGCTCGACCGGTCGATGAAGAACCGCCCGTCGCCGATGCATTCGCTGGCGATCAGGATGCGCTCGGCGTTCATGCCATCGAGGATGTAGCGGAAGCCCTTGCCCTCCTCGCCGACCAGATTCTCGACCGGGACCTCAAGGTTGTCGAAGAACAGCTCGGTGGTGGCGTGGTTGAGCATGGTGCGGATCGGCCGGATCGTCAGGCCGTTGCCGACCGCCGTGCGCATGTCCACCAGCAGCACGCTCATGCCGTCGGCCGGCCGGGCGGCGTCCTCGCGGGCGGTGGTGCGCACCAGCAGCACCATCAGGTCGCTGTGCTCGGCCCGGCTGATCCAGATCTTCTGGCCGTTGACGACGTATTTGTCGCCCTCGCGGCGGGCGAAGGTGGAGATGCGGGTGGTGTCGGTGCCGGCGGTGGGTTCGGTGACGCCGAAGGCCTGCAGGCGAATCTCGCCGCTGGCGATCTTCGGCAACCAGGCCTCCTTCTGCGCCTGGCTGCCGTGCTTGAGCACCGTGCCCATGGTGTACATCTGGGCGTGACAGGCCCCGCCGTTGCAGCCGCTGCGGTGGATCTCCTCGAGCACGGCGGTCGCCGCCGACAGGCCAAGGCCCGAACCGCCGTATTCCTCCGGGATCAGCACCGACAGGAAGCCCGCCTCCGTCAGCGTCTTCACGAACGCGGCCGGATAGGTCCGCTCCCGGTCCAGCGCACGCCAGTACTCGCCGGGAAAGCCCGCGCACAGCTTGCGCACGGCCTCGCGGATCTCGGGATGGGATTGCTCGCTCATGCCGCCGAGCTAACGGTCGGACGTAACGGGAGGCAAGGGGGCGCCGCTTTCCAAATTAATACCGTCATGGCCCGGCTTGTCCGGGCCACCCATGAACTCGGTGGTAAAGAGCCCGCCCGGACCCCTCCGCGATAGCCCGTGAGCGACGGTGTGCCTGGGTGGTCCGGACAAGCCGGACCATGACGGATCATTTGATGGAAGCGAGTGCTTCCCCCAGCTCATCCACCATCTCCGGCGTCGTGGCCCAGGAACACATGAAGCGCACGGTCCCGTCCAGGAACCGGTAGACGAACCAGCCGGTCGCCCGCAGCCGCTCCAGGGCCGGCTCGTCCATCTCGACGAAAATGGCGTTGGCTTCCACCGGGTGGACGATGGAGAACGGCATCAGCGCCGCCAGCCGCCTCGCCATCGCATTGGCGTGGGCCGCCCGCGCCGACCAGGCGCCCGTCTCCAGCATGCCGATCCAGGGCGCCGACAGGAACCGGCCCTTGGAGACCAGCTGGCCGGCGTGCTTCAGCCGCGCGTCGAAGCGGCGGGCGAGGTCCTTGTTGAGCAGAACCAAGGCCTCGGACGGGGTCGAACCCGCCTTGGTCCCGCCCATGACCAGAATATCGACGCCGAGCTTCGGAATGGCCTTCAGGTCGAAGCCGGCGGCCACCGCGTTGGCCAGCCGCGCGCCGTCCAGATGCACGCCGTAGCCCCTGGCCTTCACCGGATCGATCAGGGCCTTGAAGCTCTCCACCGACGAGACCGTGCCGTATTCGGTGGCGTTGGTCAGGGACAGGGCCGCCGCCGGCTGGCGGTAGGAGACGTCCGGCTGGGCCAGGGCCTCGGCCAGGGCCGTCGGGTCAATCCGGCCGCTGGCGCCCGGCAGGCCGATCAGCCCGACTCCGGACCCGAAGAAGCCCGGCGCGCCGGTCTCGTCGGTGCAGATGTGAGCATGCTCGTGCGCCAGCACCGCTTCGTGCGGCTGGGCCAGGGTGGCGCAGGCCAGGGCGTTGGCGGCGGTGCCCGAGGCGGTGAACCGCACCTCGGCGTCGGCATTCAGCGCCGCGCGGATCAGGTCGGCGGCCCGGGCGCTCACATGATCGGTCCCATAGCCGGAGGCGGCGCCGGCGTTGGCGGCGATCAGGGCCTCCATCACCTCGGGCATGGCGCCCGCGACATTGTCCGAGGCGAAGTCGTAGCGGGCCATGGCGACTACTTCCGCATCGCCGGTTTGGACTTGGAGAACGACCGGGCGGCGGCCAGCGCCTCGCCCTGTTTGCCGCCGGCCGCGCCGGAGCCCTGGCCGGCGCGGGCGGCGCCCCCCTGCTTGGCGGCCAGGATGGCCTTCATCTTCTCGGCGGGGGTCTGGGGAGGGGTCTTGTCGGTCATGGGCGGGGCTATAGCACAGCTGTTGCGTGGTTCGAGACGCTCGGCTGGAGCCTCGCTCCTCACCATGACGAACAGGTTTGCAGTCCAACCCTCTGCGTCATCCTGAGGAGCGATCCCTCAGGATCGCGTCTCGAAGGACGCACGCTTGACCCGCCAGCGCTCGCCAAGCAAGTCAGGTGCGGGACTGAACCGGGGGTGAGATGACGACCACAATGCAAGGGGCGGCCGCGCCCTCCAACCGCACGGTGCTCACCGCCAGCCTGGTCGGCACGGCGGTGGAGTTCTACGACTTCTACATCTACGCCACGGCCGCCTCGCTGGTGTTCGGGCCGCTGTTCTTTCCCAAGGACTCGGCCTCGGCGCAGCTGATGCTCAGCTACGCCACCTTCGCCATCGCCTTCATCGCCAGACCGGTGGGCGCGGTGTTCTTCGGCCATTTCGGCGACCGCATCGGGCGCAAATCGACCCTGGTCGCCTCGCTGCTGCTGATGGGCGGCTCGACCACGGCGATCGCCTTCCTGCCGGGCTACGCCATGGCCGGCTGGATCGCCCCGTTGCTGCTCTGCATCCTGCGTTTCGGGCAGGGCTTCGGCCTGGGCGGCGAGTGGGGCGGCGCGGCCCTGCTGGCGGTGGAGAACGCCCCGCCGGGCTGGAAGACCCGCTTCGGCATGTTCCCGCAGCTGGGCGCTCCGGTCGGCTTCATCGCCGCCAACGGCCTGTTCCTGATCCTCGGCCTGATGCTCTCGCCAGGGCAGTTCCTGAGCTGGGGTTGGCGCATTCCCTTCCTGCTCAGCGCCGTGCTCGTGGCCATCGGCCTGTGGGTGCGGCTCAGCCTGACCGAGACCCCGGCCTTCGAGGCGGCGCTGAAGGAAGCCCCGCCGCCGATGGTCCCGCTGGGCGAGGTGCTGCGGACCAACTGGCGCGAGGTGCTCGGCGGCACCTTCGGCGTGGTGGCCTGTTTCTGCATCTACTACGTCTCCACCGCCTTCGCCCTAGGCTACGGGACCAAGACCCTCGGCTACAGCCGCGAAGCATTCCTCGGCGTGCAGCTGATCTCCATCCTGTTCATGGCCGGCGGGATCATCTGGGCCGGGTACTGGTCGGACGCGGCCAACCCGAGGCGGGTGCTGATGACCGGGTGCGTGCTGGCGGTGCTGGCCGGGTTCGCCCTGGCCCCGATGATGGGCGCCGGGTCACTGCTGTTGGTGGGGGTGTTCCTGTCGCTCGCCATGGTGCTGATGGGCTTCGTCTACGGCCCGCTTGGGGCCTGGCTGCCCGGACTGTTCCCGGCGCGGGTGCGCTACACGGGGGCCAGCGTCGCTTTCAACGTCGGCGGCATCATCGGCGGCGGCATGACTCCGCTGATCGCGCAGAAGCTGGCCGATGGCGGCGGGCTGGCGCCGGTGGGGCTGTATCTCAGCGGCGCGGCGGCGCTTAGTCTGGTGGCGTTGCTGCTGCTGAAACCCAAGGCGTCAGCATGAAGCCGATCCACTCGCTGGCCCTCGCCCTCTCCGCCATGGCCCTGCTCGGCGGCTGCATGAGCATGGCCGTGGCCTCGGGGCGAGCGAACGGCCAGCTGTCGGCCGGCGAGCGGGCCCAGTGCCGCGCCAAGGGCGGGACCGTGGGTCTGGTGGGCATGTTCGGCACGCCGGCCTGCATCATTCCCTATTCGGACGCAGGCAAGGCCTGTCGCGACGGGTCGGACTGCCAGGGCCAGTGCATCGTCGATCTGGATGGCCCGCCTGGGTCCGGTCCCAAGCCGGGCGATCAGACGACCGGACAGTGCCAGAAGGACGATCAGCAGTTCGGCTGTTTCGCCACGGTGGTCGACGGCAAGGCTGCGCAGGCGCTCTGCGTCGATTAGGCCACGCTGCGCGCCCACTCGCGCACATCGGCCACGAACAGGTCCGGCTCTTCCATCGCGGCGAAGTGGCCGCCGGTAGGCATCTCGGTCCAGCGGGTGATGTTGTAGGCGCGGTCGGCCCAGCTGCGTGGCGGGGCCTTGTACAGTGGCTCGCCGGGGAAGTTAGCGAAGGCGGTCGGGGTCTCGCAGCGCTGGCCCTCCATGGCCGCGATGCCGCCTTCCTCCATCAGGCCGCGATAGTACCAGGCTCCGGTCGTGAAGCTGCCGGTCATCACATAGATCATGATGTTGGTCAGCAGCTGGTCTCGCGTGTAGGCGCCGATCAGCGGCTTGGTCCGCAGGTCCGACCAGTCATAGAACCGCTCGAGGATCCAGGCCGCCTGCCCGACCGGGTTGCCGGCGCCCAGCCAGGCCAGCGACTGCGGCTTGGAGGCCTGCAGGCTGAAATAGGCGCCCAGCATCTGCATCATCATCTGGCTGTGCTGCAGCCAGGCGATCTCCTCGGGCGACTGCGGGCCGCCCTTGGGGCGGAAGCCGATCATGTTCAGGTGGATGGCCTTCGCATGGGCCCCGTGGTCGAAGCCGATCCATGACGTCACCAGCCCGCCCCAGTCGCCGCCCTGGGCGAGGTAGCGGTCGTAGCCGAGCACCTGCGTCATCAGGGTGTTGAACAGCCGCGCCGTGGCGCGCTGGCCCATCGGCCGGGTCGGCTTCGACGAGAAGCCGAAGCCGGGCAGACTGGGCACGATCACATCAAAGGCGTCCTCGGCCTTGCCGCCGTGCCGGCTCGGGAAGGCCAGCTTGTCGATCGAGGCCCAGAATTCGTAGTGGCTGCCCGGCCACCCATGGGTCAGCAGCAGCGGCCGCCTGCCGCCGGCCTCGCCGACCACATAGACGAAGTGGATGTCGAAGTCCTCGACCCGGGCGCTGAACTGCGGATAGCGGTTCAGCTCGGCGACGGCGGCCCGCCAATCGTAGTGATCGGCCCAGTACGCGCAGGTCTCTTCGAGGAACGCCGCGTCGCAGCCGTAGAGCCAGCCATTGTCCACCGCCGGCGCCGGTGGCCAGGGGTAGTGCCGCACCTGGTCCAGCACCCGGCGCACATCCGTTTCGGACCAGTCGACGGTGAAGGGTTTGGGCTGGGTCATGGTCTGCTCCTCCATCGCCGTAGTGCGTCCTTCGAGACGCGGCTTCGCCGCTCCTCAGGATGACGCAGTGGGTGGGCTGCATTACTGTTCGTCATGGTGAGGAGCGAGCCATCGGGCGAGCGTCTCGAACCACGCAACCAGCTTCAGCGCCCTTCCCCAACGACCGTCAAGCGTCCGGCTTCAACCCGCGCAGGATCGCCTGGAAGGCCTCGCGTCGCAGCGCCGAGGGATCGATCGACTTCGACAGCTTGCCGGCCATCTGCAGGACCAGCCCGCCGTGCAGCGCCGCCCAGAGAATGTGGGCGATCATCTCCGGATCGCCCCGCGCCTGGCCGGCCTCGACAAGGCCCCTGGCGTGGCGGATGAGCATGGTCCGCGACCGCGCCGAGGCCTCCATCAGCTCGGGATAGTCGGTCTCGTTGGGCTGGGCGAAGTCAAACATCAGCCGGTAGGCGTCCGGGTTGCCCAGGGCGAAGCGCACATAGGCCCGGCCGGTCGCTTCGGACCATTGCCGCGGATCGGTCAGGCCCGCCGTCGCCTGCTCCATGGCCGTGGCGAAACGGTCGAAGCCGCTGGCCCGCACGGCGGCAAGGATGGCGTCCTTGTCCTTGAAATAGCGGTAGGGGGTCATGGGCGAGACCCCCAGCTCGGCGGCCAGCTGGCGCATGGTCACCCCGTCCGGCCCCCGCTCGCCGAATAGCCGCTCAGCCGCGGCGATCAGCCGTTCGCGGAAATCGGCAACGTCGGTTTCGGTGAGAAGGCGGGGCATATGTCGTTAAACGGTCGTTTGACTCTTCTACTGTGCGTTAGGTTTACAGTGTATAGGTGTGATCGCAAAGGGAGCCTGATCCATGTCAAACGCCGCCTGGGACTTCATCGTCGGCAAGGACGACCTGCGCCAGACCCGCGTGGACGCCGCGCCGGCCGCTGGCCTGGCCGAGGGCGACATCCGGCTGAAGGTCGAGTCCTTCGCCCTGACGGCCAACAACATCACCTACGCCGTGTTCGGCGAGCGGATGGGCTACTGGAAGTTCTACCCCGCGCCGGAGGGCTGGGGCCGGGTGCCGGTCTGGGGCTACGCCGTCGTCGAAGCCTCGAACCATCCCGAGATCAAGGTCGGCCAGCGGTTCTTCGGCTATGTGCCGATGTCGAGCCACATGACCGCCACGCCGCGCAAGACGGCGACCGGCTTCTTCGAGACCTCGCCCTGGCGGGCGGGACTGGCCGCGCCCTACAACCAGTATCGGCTGGTCGACGGCCATGAGGCGCACGAGGACGAGCAGTCCCTGCTCTATCCGCTGTTCATGACCAGCTGGCTGATCGCCGACATGCTGCGGGACGATGGCTTCCATGGTGCGAAGTCGGTGGTGCTCTCCAGTGCGTCCAGCAAGACCGGTCTTGGGCTGGCCTATCTGCTGCATCGGGGCGGCGAGGCCAAGGTCGTCGGCCTGACCTCTCCCGGCAACGCCGCCTTCGTCGAGGGCCTGGGCTACTACGACCAGGTGATCCCCTACGAGGGTCTTGGCGGCGCGGCGATCGATGAACCGGCGGTCTATGTGGATTTCGCCAGCAACGCCGGACTGCGGGCGGCGGTGCATCACCGGTTCGGCGAAGCCCTGGTCTACGACTGTGTGGTCGGCGGCACCCACTGGGAGGCGGCGCCCGAAAGCCACCACGGCCTGCCTGGCGCCAAACCGACCTTCTTCTTCGCCCCCGACCGGATCAGGAAACGTCGCGAGGACTGGGGCCCCGGCGGGCTGGAAGCGAAATTCGCCGCGGACTGGCCGGTGTTCATCGCCGACTCGACCCGCTGGATGAAGGTCGAGCGCCGCGCCGGACCGGACGCTGTCCGCAAAACCTACATCGAGGTCCTCGACGCCACCGCCTCGCCGGACCAGGGCTTCATCTGCACGCCCTGATCAGCCGGTTCCGGCGTCGTCCAGCATCATCTCGCGGGTGATGGCGAAGCGGCCATCGAGGAAGGCGACGATCTCGCGCGCGCCGGGATGGTCGAAGGTGGCGTAGCGCGCCCGCAGCCGTTCGACCGCGTCGCCCATGCGACTGAGGCCGGTGTCCTGCAACAGACCGAGGTGCCCCTGAACGTGCCTGGCCAGCTCGGGTCCCAGCACGATGTCCGCCGCCACGCGGAAGGACTGGCCATACTGATAGGCCTCGCCGTCTCGATAGCTGGCCGCCAGAGTCAGGGCCGGAATGCGCGACAGCACCGGCTGCAGCGCCGGGTTCACCGCGTGGCCCGACAGATGCGCCCCGATGGCCGCCGGCCGACCGGTCATGGCGCGCAGGTGCAGGAAATTGCTCATCCGCGGGCCGTCGTTGACCGGATAGTTGTCCCACAGCACCGGCTTGCGCCGCAGCTGACCGGCGACCCGGGCCAGATGGCCGGGGCTGTATTCGGCGGAACAGACCTCCTCTCCGGTCCAGAACACCCCGATGGCCGGATCCAGCGTCGCGCCGAAAGTCTCCAGATAGTCCGCCGGCCGCTGGCCGAAGAACCGGTCCAGCACCGGGTCGTCGGTGTAATAGGTCGGGCAGACGATCACCCGGCTGGCCGCTGTCCGTTCGGCGATCCAGTGCAGGATGTCGGCCTGGCTTCGCGCCAGACCGGGCAGATCGCCGCGCATGTCGTCGAACAGGATGCCCAGGTCATCGACCCCGATGGAGTCCAGCCAGGCCAGCTTGCGGGCCAGGTCGGCCTTCGCCGCGTCGCCGAAGTCGCGATAGAGCTCGAACGGGCTCAGGCCCACCCCGAACCGCACGCCCAGCGCCCGGCAATGGGCCGAAAACCCGGCCAGCGCCTCGCGCGTCTCCGCCGGATGGTCCTCCCGCCAGCGCTTGCGCAGGAAGGCGTCGGCCTTGGGCGCGTACATGTAGAAGCGGTAGCCGTGAGGCGCCAGGAAAGCGACCTGGTCAGCCCGTTCGGCCCAGGACCAGGGCGTCCCGTAATAGCCCTCGATGATGCCCAGGTCTGTGGTCACTCACGGCCTTTCAGGATCGTCCTTAATCTACGGAGAATAGTGATCGAACAGGGGTTGCCAAACCCGCATGACGAGATCATAAATTTACATCGTAAATAACTAGCGCCCCGGGAGGCCGCCATGGATCGTGATGTGCGAGTGAACCCCTATCTCGCCGGCGCCTTCGCGCCGATCCGGTCGGAGGACGACTTCGACCTGATCATCGAGGGCGAGATCCCCGCCGGCCTGCGCGGGGCCCTGTACCGCAACGGGCCGAACCCGCAGTTCGAGCCCCGCGATCCCAATCACCACTGGTTCGCCGGCGACGGCATGATCCACGGCTTCTGGGTCGCGGACGGCAAGGTCCGCTACCGCAACCGCTACGTCCGCACCCCGCGCTGGGAGGCCGAGAACAAGGCCGGCCGGTCGCTGTTCGGGACCTTCGGCAATCCGATGACCACCGCCCCGGAGGTGTTCGGCAAGGTCGACTCGGGCGTGGCCAACACCAACATCGTCTGGCACGGCGGCCGCCTGCTGGCGCTGGAGGAAGGCCACGCGCCGTTCGGTCTGGATCCCGACACCCTGGAGCCGCGGGGCTACCAGCCGTTCGGCGGCAAGGTCACCGCCCATCCCAAGGAAGACCCGGTGACGAAGGACCTGGTGTTCTTCGGCTACGCCGACGCCCCGATGCCCTTCTCGCCCAACGTCAGCTACGGCGTGATGGGCGAGGATGGAACGCTGAAGCGCCGCGACACCTTCGAGGCGCCCTATTGCTCGATGATCCACGACTTCATGGTCACGGGCGGGCACGTCCTGTTCCCGGTGCTGCCGCTCAGTGGCAGCATGGAGCGGGCGATGAAGGGCCTGCCGCCGTTCGCCTGGGAGCCGGAAAAGCCGGCTCTGGTCGGGGTCATGGCCCGCGACGCGTCGGTCGACTCAATCCGCTGGTTCCAGACCGAGGCCTGCTACGTCTTCCACGTGATGAACGCCTGGGACGAGGACGGCAAGATCGTCGCCGACGTGATGAAGTACGCCGTCGCGCCGCTGTTCCCCCTGGCCGACGGCAGCCCCGGCAAGCAGGCCGGCGCCTATCTGGTGCGCTGGACGTTCGACCTGAACGACGCCTCGGACATCATCAAGGAGGAGCCGCTGGACGACCTGGCGGGGGAGTTTCCCCGCTACGATGAGCGGTTCACCTTCAAGGCCAACCGCCACGGCTGGTACGCCACCCAGACGGCCAAGCCCGGCGACATCCGCACCAATGGCCTGAGCCACTTCGACCTGACCACCCGCAGGCGCACCGACTGGGTCAGCAACGCCGGCGACGCGGTTTCGGAACCGGTGTTCGTCCCCCGCTCGGCCGACGCGCCCGAGGGCGATGGCTGGATCGTGGCGGTGCAGTACGTCGCCAACGAAGGCCGCAGCGACTTCCTGGTGTTCGACGCCCAGTCCATGGACAAGGGCCCGCTCGCCCGGGCGAAGATGCCCCGGCGCGTGCCGCTGGGATTCCATGGGAACTGGGTGGGGGCCTGAGAACAATCCTTCTCCCCTTGCGGGAGAAGGTGGCCTGCGAAGCAGGTCGGATGAGGGGTTGAAGACCTCATCCGAACGTGTTCCTGCTTTGCCAAGCGCCGGCAGGACCCCTCATCCGTCAGGCTTCGCCTGACACCTTCTCCCGCAAGGGGAGAAGGAAGCTCTCCCTAGATCAGCCGCCCATGGCAGTGCTTGAACTTGCGGCCCGAGCCGCAGGGGCAGTCGGCGTTGCGGCTGGTGCGCTCCCAGCCTTCCGGCAAGGCCGAGATCGGCAGGGCCGCGCGCTGGTCGCCGCTCATCTGGTCCCAGCCGGCGCCGGCGAAGGCCATGGCGCGTTCGTTCTCGCCGGTCAGGGGGTCCATGTGGACCTCCTGGAACCGCAACGGCTCGGGGCCCGGCTCGGGTTCGGCGAACTGGAACTCCACCGTCATCAGCAACCGTGTGACGTTGGTGCGCAGGTCGAGGAGCAGCTTCTCGAACAGGGAGAAGGCCTCGGTCTTGTACTCGTTCAGCGGATCGCGCTGGCCGTAGCCGCGCAGGCCGATGACGTTGCGCAGATGGTCCAGATGGACCAGGTGCTCGCGCCACTGCATGTCGACCATCTGCAACAGGAAGTTCTTCTCGATCGAGCGCATCTGGTCGGGCGAGATCAGCTGCTCGCGCTCGGCGGCGCGGGCGTTGGCCGCCGCGTCGAGGCGGTCGCGGATTTCCTCGTTGGCGATGCCCTCCTCGGCCGCCCAGTCGCGCAGGGGCAGATCGAGGCCCAGCGTGCCGCGCACGCGGTCGTCCAGGTCGTCGAGGTCCCACTGCTCGGCGTAGGCCTTGGGCGGCAGGTCGCGGGCGACCATGTCGTCAATCACGTCCTGGCGCATCTGGGCGACGATCTCCGAGAGATCGGCCGACTCCATGAAGTCCTGGCGCTGTTCGAACACCGCCTTGCGCTGGTCGTTCACGACGTCATCGTACTTGAGCAGGTTCTTGCGGATTTCGTAGTTGCGCTGCTCGACCCGCTTCTGGGCGGTGGCGATGGCCTTGTTGAGCCACTTGTGGGTGATCGCCTCGCCGTCCTGCACCCCGAAGGAGCGCATGATGGCGTCCAGGCGCTCGCCGGCGAAGATGCGCAGCAGATCGTCCTCGCAGCAGAGGAAGAACTTCGACTTGCCGGGGTCGCCCTGGCGGCCCGTCCGGCCACGCAGCTGGTTGTCGATGCGGCGGCTTTCGTGGCGCTCGGTGCCCAGCACATACAGGCCGCCAGCGGACAGGGCCTTCTGCTTGGCTTCGGCGATCTCGGCCTCGAAGCGGTGCTTCTCGTCCATCTCCGCGTCGTGGTCGACCGCCAGGCCCAGGCCGAGCTGCTCCTGGCGCCACTTGGCCATGTGCATCTCGACGTTGCCGCCCAGCTGGATGTCGGTGCCGCGGCCGGCCATGTTGGTGGCGATGGTCACCGCCCCCGGGGCGCCGGCGTCGGCGACGATATAGGCTTCCTGCTCGTGGTAGCGGGCGTTCAGCACGTTGTGCGGAATGCCCTTCATCGTCTTGCCGTCGATTTCGTACTCGTGTTTCGACAGCAGTTCGGACAGGACTTCCGACTTCTCGATCGACAC
>JACRBD010000048.1 GCA_016234625.1 Caulobacterales bacterium
AGACCGGCGGTCGGCGCATCGACGATGCTGCCCACGCCCATGATCACGCTGGGATCGGCCTTGGCGAAGTGACGGGTGACATCGAGGAACGCATGGGCCGCGAACTCGCCGCGGTTGGTGAACTCGATGCAGCGGGCCCCGCCGACGGCGCAGGCCTGGATGACGTTGACGCAGGTCTCGACGTCAGGGTGATAGAAGACGGGGATGACCCCTTGATCGATCATGGCGGCCAGAACGGCCATGCGGTCCTTGGACATGTAAGTCTCTCACTTCCTTGCGCCCGGCCAAGCCTTACGCCGCCTGTGGGAAAAAAGAAGGGCGCCGGGGGTGTGCCCGGCGCCCAGTCTGCGCAAGGAGGTTGAACTAGAAGGTGTACTTGAGGCCGAAGTTAAACTGGCGGCCGGTGTGGTGGTAAACCGAGGTGCTCTGGCGGTCGTCGTTGCCGACCCACTGACGGTTGAACTCATCCGTCAGGTTCAGCCCTTCGAACGTCACGCTGATCTGGTCATTGAACTTCCAGGAAGCGGCGGCGTCGATGTTGAGCGTGTCCAGCTTGCCTTCCTGGGCGTTGTTGTTGCGACCCGGGATGTTCTGCAGGTAGCCCTCGCGGTAGGCGGCCGAGACCCGGGCGCTGAAACGGTCATCCTCGTAGTAGAGGGTGGCGTTGTAGGCCGAGGGCGACAGGTTCACGAGATCCTCGGTGATGAAGGCCGTGCAGAGGGCGTTCACCGTGGTGTCGCAGTAGTCGATCTCGGACGTCACCTGGGTGTAGTTGGCCTGGATGCCGAACCCGTCGAACGGCGCCGGCAGGAAGGTGAACGGCGCCTGGAAGCTGATCTCGAAGCCCTCCAGCGGACCGCCCTCTGTGTTCACCGCGCTGGTCAGCTGGAACACCTGGGTCGGCGAACAGGCGCCGGTGCACAGCGCCGGCGCGAAGGCGATCGGGTTCAGGGCGGTCAGTTCCTGGTACTGCAGGTCCTGACGGATGATCTGGATATAGCTGTTGATTTCCTTCTTGAACAACGACACCGAGATCAACGACTCCGGCGCGAAGTACCATTCGAAGCTCAGGTCGTAGGTGTTGGCCAGGAAGGGGTTGAGATCGACATTGCCGATGCTGGCAGTGAAGTTCGGACCGCTGGCGGCCAGCGAGGTCGTCGGCACCAGATAGTTGGTCCCGGCCAGGGTGTTGCCGATCTGCGGCCGGGCCATGACCTTGGCCGCGCCAAAGCGGACCATGAAGGTGTCGGTGACTTCGAGCGCCAGGTTCAGGGACGGCAGGGTGTTGTCGTACTTGTGCGTGCCAAAGACCTTGGTCCCGCCGCCGGTCGAGCTATAGCCCTCGGCGTAGAGCAGAGTTTCGACCTGGCGGAAGCCGACGTTACCGCGCAGCGGCATATCGAAGATGTCGGTGTTGAAGTCGGCCTGCAGGTAGTAGCCCCGGCTCTCTTCGCTGATGAAACGGTTGCCGCCGCGGGCGTTGCCGTTGGTGATGCCCGTCAGGGTGAAGTTGCCGCCCGCGACGCCGGTGTCGCAGTTGCAGTTGATGTTGAACAGGCTGGCGATGGCGTTGAGGTTCGGCACCACCCACTGGGTGGGGTTGCCGCCCGGCTGGCCGAGATTGCGACCGAACCCGGTGAGGACCTCCGAGATGTTGGCGATGGTCACGCCCACCGGCAGCACCGGCACGACGGTCTCGTCGGTCCGCCGGTTCTCGAACGAGTCGGAGTCGAACTTCTTGTAGTTGAAGCCGAACTTCAGGGTCAGATAGTCGGTGGTTTCCCACTTCAGGTCGATCTGCCCGGCGTCATAGGTGGTCAGCACGCCATTCGGCCGCATGCGGATTTCCGACCTGGGCACGGCGGCCGTCGAGGTGCCGAGGCTGACATCGCGCCAGGACCAGTTGGCCGGGTTGGCGACATCGAAGCCGTAGTTGATCAGTGGGGTGGAGTTGTTGCCGCCGGTGAAGTCCCAGGAATAGCCCTGGGTGTTCTGCCGGTCGAAGGTCACCGTCGTCTGGATCGGATTCTGGAAGTCGGACTCCGACGTGCCGACAAAGGCCCGCACGCTGAATCGGTCGCCGAAGTCCTGATTGAGGGTCAGGGTGTACTGGGTGAACTTGGTTTCCAGCTCGTCGTAGCGCTGCTCGCTGCGGACATCGACGTTGTTGAAGGCGCCGCGCGCCAACTGGCCGCTGGCGTCCACGAAGGCGTCGACCACGCTGATCTGGGTCTTGCCGCCCGAGGTCGCGTTGCGGCTGAACGACAGGGACTCGAGGAAGTTCTCCTGGCGGGTCGAATTCAGGTCCGAATAGAGGACGTCGAAGCTGATCAGCGTCGAATCGGTCGGACGGTACTGGATCGCGCCCGTGAAGCCGGTGCGGTCCTGCTCGTGAACCAGGCGGCCGTAGCGCGGCAGGCGGGGAATGTAGACGGTCGCCTGGTTGGCCGTGGTGTAGGCGGTGTTGTTCGAGGCCGTGTTGGCGCCGCGCGGCACGCCGGTGGCGCAATTGGTCGCGCTGCTGCCGGTGGAACCGCTGTTGCCCGGGTTCTGCGGCGCGAAGCCGAGCGGACTGCAGAAGCCCCCGTTGTCGGTGGCCCGCTCCCAGCGGACCGAGCTGAAGCCCTCTTCCAGGAGGCTGCGTTCGCTGTAGGCCAGCGAGGCGAGGACGCCGAGTTTGCCGTCGAAGAAGGTGTCGCTCCACAGCAGGGCCGCGCGCGGATCCCACTCCTGCGACAGGTCATTGTAGCCGTACTGCAGCGAGCCGCCGAGCTTGAAGCCCTTGTAGTCGAAGGGTCGGCTGGTGCGCAGATCGACCGTGGCGCCCAGCGAGCCCTCCTCGACCTCGGCCGAGGCGGTCTTGCGGATGGTGACGCTGTTGAACAGCTCGGAGGCGAAGACGTTGAAGTCGAAGCCGCGGCCACGGTTGGCGCCGCCCGAGCTGTCGGTGCCGCCGGTGGTGGCCTGGCCCTCCATGCCGTTGATCCGGGTGCGGGTGAAGTCGGGGCCGAGGCCGCGGACCGTCAGGGTGCGGCCTTCACCGGCGTCACGGTCGATCGACACGCCCGGGATGCGCTGGATGGCTTCGACCAGGTTGGAGTCGGGGAAGTCGGCGATGTCTTCCGCCTTGATGGCGTCGACGATGTCGGTTTCTTCGCGCTTGGCGACGAGCGCGCTGGCAAGGCTGCCGCGGAACCCGGTGATGACCACCGCCTCGACCTCGGTGTCGCCGCCGGCGGGCGCGTCCTGGGCCTGGGCGGCGCCGGCCGCGGCCAGGCTGAATGCGATAACCGCCAGCGATGCGCCAAAGCGCAGGCCTGTCTGGCGCGAACGGATGACCTTGGACACGTCTAACTCCCTCCCCTTGGCGCGATTGCCCGGCGATCTCCGCCGCCGGTATTTGTCAGTCGCCTGCCCCGATCGTCGACCGCGCGCGTTGTCGTCGGCCGGGGTGACACCGGTGTCATTCACAGAGGCAATCTGTTTGACACCGGTATCATCGCTATGGATAGCGTAACTTCGGTGCGGCTGACAAGCCATTCGCGCCACAGGATCGTCACTTTCTCGCCACGAGCGAACGTGGTGTTGAGTTCATGCCGCCAGAGTCGGGGTTTCCCTTGTTCCACAAGCCTTTTGCCGTTCTGACCCTTTCCGCCGTCGCCGCCGTCTCGGCGGCCGCGATGGCCGCCGCGGCCCCGCTCATCGCCTTTCCGGGCGCCGAGGGATTCGGACGTTTCGCCGCGGGGGGGCGCGGCGGCCGGGTTTTTCACGTCACCACCCTCGACGATTCGGGTCCGGGCAGCCTGAGGGCCGCCGTGGAGGCCAGGGGGGCGCGCACCGTGGTGTTCGATGTCGGCGGCACGATCACCCTGACCAGCCCCCTCAAGATCAGCCGGCCGAACATCACCCTGGCCGGCCAGACCGCCCCCGGCGACGGGATCACCCTGCGCGGCCAGCCCCTGTTGATCGCCGCCGACGATGTGATTGTCCGCTACATCCGCGTGCGCCTGGGCGACGAGACGCGGGTGCAGGATGACGCCCTCTCGGTGACCCGCGGCCGACGGATCATCATCGATCATGTCTCGGCCAGCTGGTCGGTGGACGAAACCCTGTCGGCCGGCAGCCGCTACAGCCCGCCTGAGGACGGCGTCTATGACCTCACCGTGCAATGGTCGCTGATCGCCGAATCCCTGAACGATTCGGTGCATGATAAGGGCAGGCACGGCTACGGCAGCCTGATCCGCGGCGGCTACGGCGCGCGCTTCTCCTGGCATCACAACCTGTGGGCCGACCACCAGGCGCGCATGCCCCGGCCCGGCAACTACAACAGCGCCGCGATCGATCCGCAGGGCCCGCTGTTCGAGTTCCGCAACAACGTCTTCTACAACTGGGGCGGCGGCCGGGCCGGCTACAACGCCGACACCGACAGCCGCGCCGGCTACGACTTCATCGCCAACTGGTATCAGGCGGGGCCGGACAGCGAAGGGGCCCTCGCCTTCTGCGAAGAGAACCCGCTGGCCCGGGCCTTCTTCGCCGGCAACGCCATGAACGGGGTCGTGCCGGCCGATCCCTGGAGCCTGGTGGGCTGCGCCCCGCCGCCGGACTATCGATCGCCAACGCCGCTGGCCGACGCGGGCGGCGCCGCCGACACGGCGGCGGTCGCCTACCAGAGGGTGCTGGCGGGCGCCGGCGCCTCACGGACGCGGGACGCGGTCGATCAGCGGATCGTCGCCGGCGTCCGCGACCGCACCGGCCGGCTGATCAACAGCCAGATCGACGTCGGCGGCTGGCCGGCGCTGCGGGGCGGCCCCGCCTGGATCGACAGCGACGGCGACGGCATGCCGGACGACTGGGAACGGGCGCGGGGGTTTGACGCGAAAGACGGCTCGGACGGGGCGAGGGATCGGAACGGCGACGGGTTCACCAACCTGGAAGACTGGCTGAACGGGCTGACATGGGGGACATGTACCGCCTTCGGTACGTGTCCCCCAATCCAGATTCAGCGACGACTTGATTAGGGGACACGTACCTGAAGGTACATGTCCCCATCACCGCGCCAGCCAGCCGCCATCCACGGGCAGCGTTACGCCGTGCACATAGTCGCTGGCCGCCGACGCCAGGAACACCGCCGCGCCGCCGATGTCGCCGGGCTGGCCCCATCGCCCGGCCGGGATGCGTTCCAGGATCGAGCGGTTGCGCGCCTGGTCGGCCCGCAGGGCCTCGGTGTTGTTGGTGTCGAAATAGCCCGGCGCGATGGCGTTAACGTTGATCCCTTTGGCCGCCCATTCGTTTGCGAGGATCTTGGTCAGACCGGCCAGGCCGCTCTTGGAAGCGGTATAGGACGGCACGCGGATGCCGCCCTGGAAGCTGAGCAAGCTGGCGATGTTGATCACCTTGCCGCCCCGGCCCTGGTCGAGCATCCGCCGCACAACGGCCTGGGTGAGGAAGAACACCGTCTTGAGGTTGGTGTTCATCACCGCGTCCCAGTCGTCTTCGGAGAAGTCGATCGAGTCCGCCCGGCGGATAATGCCGGCGTTGTTGACCAGGATGTCGATCCCGCCAAGCGCCGCGACCGCCTCGGAGACGACCCGCGCGACCGGCTCGGTCGAACCGAAGTCGGCCTGGATCGAGACGAAGCGTCGACCGAGGTTCTCGACGGCGGCCTGCGTTTCCACGGGTGCGGACCGGCCGGCGGCGGCGATATCGGCCCCCGCCGCGGCCAGGGCCAGGGCGATCCCCTGGCCGATGCCGGTGTTGGCGCCGGTGACCAGGGCGGTCTTGCCAGAAAGATCGAAAGGATGGGTCATTTCAGCTGGCAGATGTCGAGGACGTTCATGTCGGTGTAGTCGAGGTTCTCGCCGCCCATGGCCCAGATGAAGGCGTAGTTGGCGGTGCCCGAGCCCATGTGGATCGACCACGGCGGGCTGATCACGGCTTCCTCGTTGGCGACCACGATGTGACGGGCGGCATCGGGCTCGCCCATGAAGTGGAACACCCGCTCGTCGGGCTTGAGGCCGAAGTAGAAATAGATCTCCGACCGGCGATCATGCAGGTGCGGCGGCATGGTGTTCCACACGCTGCCGGTCTTCAGGATGGTCAGGCCCAGCAGCAGTTGCGCTGACTGGCAGACGCCCGGAACGACGTACTGGTAGATGGTCCGCTCGTTGGAGGTCTCCAGCGACCCGCGCTCCAGAGGGGTGGCCTTGTCGATGGAGATCTTCTGCACCGCGTAGGCCGCGTGGGCCGGGGTCGAGGCGAGGTAGAAGCGGGCCGGATTGGCCGGATCGACGCTTTCGAACACCACGCTCTTTACGCCCATCGGCACATAGAGGCCGTCCCTGGGGCCCAGGTCATAGGCCACGCCGTCGACCCTCACCTTGCCGGCGCCGTCGCCGACATTGATCAGGCCCAGCTCGCGGCGCTCGAGGAACGGATGGCCCGCCGCGGAGGCCGGCTCGGTCTGGTCGGGCAGGCTGATGGGCGCATCGGTCGGGGCCGCGCCGCCTATGACGAACCGCTCATTGTGCGAATAGTTGAGCATCACCTCGCCGGGCACGAACAGGTCGGTGACCAGGTAGCGGTCGCGAAGCTGGTCGTTGTCCACCAGCTCCATCATGTCGGGATGGGTGGCGTGATAGGTCTTGTTGAACATGTCGGCGCTCCGGGTCGTCAGAGTTTGTAGGCCCGTTTGGGCAGGTTGTAGGCAAGGTCGACGGAGACGTCGCGGGCCTCGTCGAGACCCAGGCGATGCTCGGTCACCAGCCGGGCGAGGAAGGAACAGTCCACCCGCCGGGCCACGTCGTGACGGGCCGGGATCGAGAGGAAGGCGCGGGTGTCGTCGTTGAAGCCGACGGTGTTGTAGAAGCCGGCGGTCTCGGTGGTCTGCTCGCGGAACCGGCGCATGCCCTCGGGGCTGTCGTGGAACCACCAGGCCGGGCCCAGCTTGAGGCACGGATAGTGACCGGCCAGCGGGGCCAGCTCGCGGCTGTAGGCGGTCTCGTCGAGCGTAAACACGATCACCGACAGGGCGGGATTGTTGCCGAACCGGTCCAGCAGCGGCTTCAGCGCCCGGACGTAGTCGGTCCCAGTCGGGATATCGGCGCCCTTGTCGCGGCCGTAGCCTTCGAACAGCAGGCGGTTGTGGTTGCGGAAACTGCCGGGGTGGATCTGCATCACCAACCCGTCGTCCAGGCTCATGCGGGCCATCTCGGTGAGCATCTGGGCGCGGAACAGCTCGGCCTGGGCGGGCGAGGCGCGGCCGGCGACGATGGTGTTGAACAGGGCCTCGGCCTCGGGCGGCGACAGGTCGGCCGTTGCGGCCGTCGGATGGCCATGGTCGGTGGAGGTGGCGCCCATCCCGGCGAAGGCGGCCCGGCGGATGCGGTGCGCTTCCAGATAGCCCCACCAGCCATGGACATCCTGGCCGGTCAGGCCGGCGAAGGCCTCCAGCGCCGGACCGAACTGCTCGTGCTCCGCGTCGATCACCGGGTCGGGGCGATAGGCGGTGACCACCCTGCCCGTCCAGCCGCTGTCTCGGATCGCGCGGTGATGGACCAGGTCCTCCTGCGGCCCTTCGGTGGTCGCCAACAGTTCGATATTGAACCGCTCGAACAGCGCCCGGGGCCGGAAGTCCTCGGTGGCCAGAGCCGCGCCGATCTCGTCGAAATACCCGTCGGCCGTCTCGGCTGACAGGCGCTGCGTGAAGCCGAACACCTCGGCGAACACATGATCCAGCCACATCGCCGACGGCGTGCCGCGGAACAGATGCTGGTTCTGCGCGAACAGCCGCCAGGCCTCGCGCGGGTCGGCGCCTGTTGGCCGGCCATGCGCCGGAATTCCCAGCGCCTCCAGCGATACGCCCTGGCTGTAGAGCATGCGGTAGAGATAGTGGTCCGGCTGAAGCAGCAGCTCGGCCGCGTTGCCGAACGCTGCGTTGGTGGCGAACCACTCCGGATCGGTATGCCCATGCGGACTGAGGATCGGTAGTCCCCTCGCCTCCCCATACAGCTCTCGCGCCACCCCCCGCGCCGACGGTTCGGCCGGAAACAGACGGTCCTCGTGGAGGATGAGCGGGGTGGACATAGGTGCTAGGTAACCGGTGTCATTTGATGGGGCAAGCTTACACTGTCATCCCGGCCGCAGCGTAGCTAAGAGCCGGGACCCAGATTCGGCTTGAGGTCTATCTGGGTCCCGGATCGGCCTGAAGGCCGACCGGGATGACAATCAGGGTTTCGGCGCCGCCGTCGAATCCCGAGCCACCAGCGACGGCAGGCGGTCCGCCGGGTCGCGTTTGTCGTCGCCGGCCTGGCCGATGAGCTTTTCGGCGGCGAGGCGGCCGATCTCGCGGGTCGGCGCGCGGACCGTCGAGAGCGGCGGCCAGACGCGCGAGGCGATCTGGAAGTCGTCGAAGCCGATCACCGACAGGTCCTCGGGCACGGACAGTCCCGCCTTCCTCGCCGCGTGCAGCACCCCGGCGGCCATCTCGTCGTTGCCGGCGAAGATGGCGGTCGGCCGATCGGGCATGGCCAGCAACTTCGCCGCGCCCTCCAGGCCGGATTCGAAGGTGTAGGCCCCCTCGGCCACATGCTCGGGCGACAGGGTTACGCCGTGCTCGGCAAGGCCGTCCTCGAAGCCCCCGCGCCGCTCGTGCGAGGAGCGAAAGGTCAGCGGTCCGGAGATGAAGCCGACGCGCCTGTGGCCCAGCTCGGCCAGGTGCCGGCCGGCCAGCAGGCCGCCGTGTCGGTCCTGGGTGATGATCGAATGGGCCGCCTCATCCACCGCCACCGAGGCCACCCGCACATACTCGCAGCCGACCTCGCGCAGCATCGCCGCCACGCCCTCGTCTTCCGAGACAGAGGGGGTCAGGACCACGCCGAACAGCTTCTGCCGCTCGATGAACGCGCGGATGTCCGGCACAAGGGTCGTGCTGCCCCGGTCGCAGGGGTGGACCACCAGCTCAAAGCCCGAGCCGCGCATGCCGTCCAGCAGGCCCAGCTGCATGTTCACGACGTACTGCGGGTTGGGGTTGTCGTAGATCAGCCCGATCAGGAACGAGCGGCGGAAGGCCAGACCCCGCGCCTGGGGGTCCGGCGCATAGCCGTACCTGGCGATGACCGCCTCGATCTTCTCCCGCGTCTCCGGCCGCAGCGACGGCGAGCGGTTGATGACCCGCGAGACGGTCTTCTTGGAGACCCCCGCGATCCGGGCGATGTCGTTGATCGTGGCCCGGCGCCGGCCGCCTTCGAGGGCGGCGTCATCGCTGGGTTTCGGCGTCCTGGGACTCAAGCGGCGGCTCCGGCAAGGCGTGTCGTCCTGTGATAGCGCGGCAAACCGGGACACGCCAGCAGCGCGGCGCGCCTCGATTGACACCGGTGTCCGCCAGGGTCATGCCTCCGCCATGGCCGATGACATCCACTCCTCCGCAGCCATCCACCGCGTCGATCCGCGCGACGACGTGGGCACCGCCGTGCGCGACATCGCCGCCGGGGAGACGATTGGCCGGCTGACGGCGCGGGCGGGCATTCCCAAGGGCCACAAGATCGCCCTGTGCGCGCTGGCCGCCGGCGACCATGTGCGCAAATACGGCTTCCCCATCGGCGTCGCGACCGCGCCCATCGCGGCCGGCGACCATGTGCACAGCCACAACCTGGCCACGGGTCTCGCCGGTGAGCTGGACTACCGCTTTCGGCGCGCGACCAGACGGCCGGCCCTGGTCGACGACCCGCGCACATTCATGGGCTATCGCCGGGCCGACGGCCGGGTCGGGACGCGCAACGAGATCTGGATCCTGGTCACGGTCGGCTGCGTGGCCAACACCGCCCGCCGCATCGCCGAGGCGGCTGGACGGCACGTTGCCGGCCGGATCGACGGGGTGCACGCCTTCACCCATCCGTTCGGCTGTTCTCAGCTGGGAGACGACCTGTCGGCGACCCGGCGGATGCTGGCGGCCCTGGCGCAGAATCCCAACGCCGGCGGGGTGCTGATCCTCGGCCTCGGCTGTGAGTCCAACCAGCTGCACGCCCTGCTGGCCGAGGTCGGCGATCGCTCCAGGGTCCGCGCCTTCACCACCCAGGGCGAGGGCGACGAGATCGAGGCCGGGGTCGAGGCCGTCGAGGCTCTGGTCGCCCTGGCCGAACGGGACGTGCGTGTGCCCTGCCCGGTCTCCGACCTGGTGGTGGGCCTGAAATGCGGCGGCTCGGACGGCTTTTCCGGCCTGACCGCCAACCCGCTGGTCGGCCATGTCGCCGACGCAGTCGCCGCCGCGGGTGGGACGCCGATCCTGACCGAAATTCCGGAGATCTTCGGCGCCGAGCACCTGCTGCTGGATCGAGCCGTCAGCCGCGAGGCTTTCGAAGACGCGGCGGGCCTGGTCAACGGCTTCAAGCGCTACTTCATCGAGCAGGGCCAGCCAGTGCATGAGAACCCCTCGCCGGGCAACATCGCCGGCGGCATCACCACCCTGGAGGAGAAGTCCCTCGGCGCGGTGCAGAAGGCCGGTCACGCGGTGCTGACCCAGGCCCTGGCCTATGGCGAACGCGTCAGCGCCCCTGGTCTGGCCCTGCTGGAGGCGCCCGGCAACGACGCGATCTCGTCGACGGCGCTGGTGGCCGCCGGCGCGACGGTGGTGCTGTTCACCACCGGCAGGGGCACGCCGCTGGGGTTCCCCGCCCCGACCCTGAAGATCGCCTCCAACACCGGCCTGGCCGAACGCAAGCCGCGCTGGATCGACTTCGACGCGGGCGTGGTGCTGGCGGGCGTGTCCATGGCTGAAGCCGGCGAGGCCCTGATGGAGCTGGTGCTGGCCACCGCCTCGGGCCAGCCGACCCGCGCCGAGGAGAACGGCGAGCGCGAGATCGCCCTGTGGAAACGGGGTGTCACCCTGTGACGCGGCTGTCGCTGGCGAGCCTGCCGCTACCCCTGGCGTACAACCGCGACGACACGACCATCCGCATCGTCCATTTCGGCCCCGGCGCCTTCTTCCGCGCGCATCAGGCCAGCTACATCGACGACCTGCTGGCGACCGACCCCCGCTGGGCGATCAGCGCGGTGGCGCTGAAGACTTCTGGTGTGCGCAACGCCCTGGCGCCCCAGGATGGGCTCTACACGCTCGTGGAGCTGGGCGAGACGACCCGCTTCCGCGTCAGCGGCGCGATCCGTGAGCTGCTGGTGGCCAGCGAGGACGCCGATCGGGTCGCCGACCGCCTGGCCTCGCCCGACACGCGCCTCGTGACCCTGACCGTCACCGAAAAGGGCTACTGCCTGAAGGGCGACGGAACCCTCGACCTCGACCATCCCGACATCCGCCACGACCTCGCCGAGCCCGACCGGCCCGTCAGCGTCATCGGCTGGCTGGTCGAAGGGCTCTCCAGGCGGCGCGCGGCGGGCCTGCCGCCGTTCACCACCCTCAGCTGCGACAATCTCCCCTCCAACGGAAGCAAGCTGAAAGCGACCGTGGTCCGGCTGGCGCAAGCCCGCGATCCCGCCCTCGCCCGCTGGATCGCCGCCGAGGCGCGCTTTCCCTGTTCGATGGTCGACAGCATCACCCCGGCCACCGACGACGCCCTGCGCGCCCGGGTGTTGGCCGAGACGGGCCTGGAAGACGCCTGGCCGATCCAGCGCGAGACCTTCACCCAGTGGGTCCTCGAGGACGACCTTGGGCCGGACGCGCCCGATCTCGCCTCCGTCGGTGTCACCCTGACCCATGATGTCGAAGCCTGGGAGGCGGCCAAGCTGCGCCTGCTCAACGGCGCCCATTCGACCCTCGCCTACGTCGGCCTGCTGCGCGGCCATGAGACCGTTCGTGGCGCCATGGCCGACGCTGAACTGGCGAGCTTCGTCCGCGCGATGATGCTGGAGGACATCGCCCCGACCCTGCACGCGCCCGCCGGGCTCGATATCCCGGCCTATGTCGAGGCCCTGCTGGCCCGCTTCCGCAACCCGGCCATCGCCCACCGCCTGTCGCAGGTCGCCTGGGACGGCTCGCAGAAGCTGCCGATCCGTATCCTGGGGACGGTCAGTGACGCCATGGCTGCGGGACGTCCGGTGGACAGACTCATCGTGGCGATGGCGGCATGGATGCGCTTCGTGGAGCGGCAGGCGCGGGCTGGCGTGGCGATCACCGACCCGATGGCCGAAAAGCTTGTCGAGACAGGTCTCCGGGGCGGCCTAGCGGCGTTCCTGGCGCTGGAGGCGGTGTTCCCACCGGCGCTCGCCAACAATCCGGCGTTTGCAGGCCCGCTTCGGAACGCCTACGACGCCATGCAGTCCAGCAGTCTCCCCGCATAGACCTCATGAGCGACCCCATTCTCGTTGACGCCCGCGGTCATCGCTGTCCGGTGCCGACGCTGCGTCTGCGTCGGGCGTTGGACGACGCCGGCGCGGGGGCCGTGGTTCGGCTGCTGGCCGACGATCCGATGGCGCGGATCGACGTGCCGCACTTCGCCAGCGAGAAGGGTTACGCGCTGCTGGAAAGCGGCGAGCTCAGCCCTGCGCCGGGGCTTTTTTTCGTCGTTTCAAGACCGGTTTGATCTTCCGCGTGTGCAGGGCGATCTCCATCTCGGTCGCCAGCGCGCCGCCGAAGAACAGGGCGTTTACGTTCCAGCTCAGCCAGATCAGGAACACCACCACCGTGCCCACCGAGCCATAGGTGGCGCCCAGGTGAGCCACCTGATCGACATAGATGGCGCAGAGCCATGAGGCGATCAGGGCCAGGACGGCCGAGGCTACGCCGCCGGCGATCGAAGCCCGCCAGGCCACCGGCTCGCGGGACATGGCGAAGCGGTAGATCAGGCTCATGGCCAGCAGCATGCAGACGCTGGTCCAGGTCCATTCGCTGTAGAGCCAGCTGAGGCCCGCCAGGGGCTTGAGATTCCACGCCGTGGCCGCCACCCGCAGGCCGAGGAACAGCACCGACACCAGCCCCATCAGCACCAGCGAGGCGATCAGCACCAACAGGGCCATGACGTTGAAGCTGACGAAGCCGCGCTGGTTTTCCTCGTCATGGATGAAGGACAGCCCGGCAAGCAGGGCCTTGTAACCGCGGTGCGACGCGTACCCGCCGATAACCAGGGCGATCAGGCTCTGGGTCGAGACCGCCACCTGCGGCGCGTGTGCCAGCCGCTGCAGCTCTTCCTGGAACATGCCGCGCGCGTCGGCGGGCAGCATCCGGGCCAGGGCCTCGGCCTGGCTGGCGACCTCTTCGGGGGTGGTGAGCAGGCCGTAGAGGCCGACGGCGATCACCAGCAGTGGGAACACCGCCAGCATGATCCAGAAGGATACGCCGCCGACGTAGAGCATCACATCGCGGCCCCACAGGCGCTGCAGGGCCTTTCCCAGCACGTCGAGGGTCGCGCGCGCCCAGTGAACGGGGTCCAGATCGATATGGGCCGGAACGTCCGGACGCTTGGCGGTCGACATCGGCGGAACCTGCCCGCGCGGCGCGTCCGGCGCAATGTCAAAGGCGCGCCGCGGCTTTTGGGGCCGCGACGCGCCTGACAGGATGACCTTGCCTTCGTCCTGTGCATCCGGCCGCCGCTTCGAGGGACGGGAGAGCTCAACGGCCGGCTACAGGGGGACAATGGAATCGGCCGGCTGAACCGTGGCTGAACGGCGTTATCAGCGGAGGTTGTCGCGGTGTGCGTCCTTCGACACGGCCCTGCGGGCCTGCTCAGGATGACG
>JACRBD010000049.1 GCA_016234625.1 Caulobacterales bacterium
CGGCGTGTCGAAGGACGCACGGCGTCGCCACAGCAACCCTGCACGCCATCTCCACATCACCTCCCTCACCCCTCTGAACGTCAGGTCCAGTCTCTCCCCGACAAACAAGGGGAGGAACCCGACCATGCAAGCCGCCGACACCGGATACGCCATCGTCGTCCAGCCGGAGCAGGACCGCTGGGTCTGGGCGCTGATGGATCTGGACGCCGTGATAACCGCCAGCGGTGCGGCGCGGGACAGGGACAGCGCCTGGAAGTGCGGGACCCTGGCCGCCAGCACGATCGCCGCCCTGAACCGAGCTGGCCGCCGCCGGTTCTAGGGCGATATGACTGGTCCCCGCGCCGCGCAGGGCGCATGGTCGCCCTGCATCGTCAGCCCCGTCCGGCGGCGGTGTCCGGACGCCTTTTCGCGCTCCCGCAGCATGGACCTGGGAGACGCCTTTGGAGCCGCCGGAAAAGCCTGAACCGCCCAAACAGAACAAGGGTCCGGGGTTCGGCGCGCGGCGCGGCAAGCGGCCTCTGAAACACCTGAAGGCCATGCGCGGCGACGGCGTGCTGGCCATGGGCGAACGCAAGACGCCGGTCGGCTACCAGCTGGACCTCTACATGGACGGCGAGCGGACCATCGGCACCGGCTCGCTGGACGGCGACTTCACCGGCCTGGCCGAAGACCTGGAGGGCGGCGAGGCGCGGCTGACCCTGGAAGACGGGGCGGTGATGACCATCGTCCTGGAGAACGTCGAGGACGACGGGGCGGAGTTCGAGGTTCAGGCCTCGGCCGCGTGACCGGCCGCGTCGTCCGGGCTCAGGGCCCTAAAGGCCGGTCAGGGCGCTGACGGTCACCGCGCCAACTTCGACCTTGACGCCGAGGAAGCGCATTTCTCCGCCAAGGAAGCTGATTTCCTCCATGGCCACTGCCGGGCTGCGCTTGAGCAGGGCGGCGTCGCGATGGGTCAGGTGCAGCAGCAGGTCGGCCGGGTCGGCGCCTTTGCTGTCCGCGTCGGCGAGGATGGCGCGCAGGGCCAGGATGGTGTCCGACTTGGGGACGGGACGCGGAGCTTGGCTCATGGTGGTCGCCTTTCTCCCCCGAGGCTCCACGGATGGCGGAGCGCTGGTCGGGCAGGACGGCGGATGGGCGAGTCGCCGGCAGGGCCCCTCGGGGGCGTCCCGTTCCATAGCACAATCGGCGCCCGCGCGGCGCACAAAAGAAAACGGGCCGGCGCTGGGCCGACCCGTTCAAATTCGGTGTTGAAAGCCGAAAGCCTTAGTCAGCCGAGGTCAGTTGACCGGCAGACGTCTTGCCGCTGCGCTGATCGCGCTCCAGCTCGTAGTTGAGCTTTTGACCTTCATGGATGGAGCCAAGCGAGGACCGCTCGACCGCCGAGATGTGGACGAACACGTCGCCGCCGCCAGCGTCAGGCGCGATGAAGCCGAAGCCCTTGGTCGCGTTGAACCACTTCACAGTTCCGGTAGCCATAGTTTGTAGCCTTGTAGACATAAATTTCAGCCCGCGAGATGCGGCTGCCTGATCAAATTCTCAGAGGTTTTGGAGGGCTGATCCGAATGTTCCCTTTCAGGATTTCGGAACGGCTGGCCGCGCCAGATCGAACTTCGATGGCGGGGAAGTCTCACGAAAACGGGGAAGCGGCAAGGAAATATTTCCAGCACTACTGAATCGTACGTTCGAAAAACTTGCCGAAACCCCTCACCCGCCGCCGATAAACGTCACGATCTCGAACCGGTCGCCGTCATGCACCGGGGTGGCCGCATGCAGGCTGCGCGGCACGATCTCGAGGTTGCGCTCCACCGCCACCTTGCGGGTTTCCAGGCCGAGCGCCGCCACCAGTTCGGCCACATTGGCCACCGGTTCGAGCACCCGTTCCTCGCCATTGATGTGCACGCGCATGACGCTGCGCTTGTGACGCCGGCCCGGCGAAGATACAAGGGCCGCCGAAACGACGGCGGGGCCTGATGGCGAAACCGATCCATGTGCTGAGCGGACCGAACCTCAACCTGTTGGGGACCCGCGAGCCGGAGATCTACGGACGAGAGACGCTGGCCGATATCCAGGCCCGCTGCGAAGCCCGGGCGATGCGCCTCGGCTGCTCGATCCTGTTCCGGCAATCCAACCACGAGGGCGAGCTGATCGACTGGGTGCAACAGGCCCGGACCGAGGCGTCGGCCCTTGTCATCAACCCGGCCGGCTATGGTCACACTTCCGTGGCCCTGCTCGACGCGTTGAAGACTCTCGATATACCGATCATCGAATGCCACCTGTCGAACCCGGCGGCGCGGGAGACGTTTCGCAGGAAAACCTACGTGTCGCTGGCGGCCACCGGAATCGTTTCAGGCTTCGGGGGCAGCAGCTATGAACTGGCGGTCGAGGCCGCCGCCGGCCTGATCGGCGCCACCGGCGCCTCGGCCTGATCCCAAGACAAGGTAAAGCTTCATGTCCAATCCCAAGGCCGCTTCCGAGTCCGGCGACCCCCAGGCGATCGACACCCGGGTGGTCCGCAAACTGGCCGACATCCTCAAGGATACCGGCCTGACCGAGATCGAGGTCGAGAGCGGCGGTCTGAAAATCCGCGTCGCCCGTGAAGTGACCGTGCAGCACATGGCCGCCCCGGCGGTGCATCACGTCGCCGCCGCGCCGATGGCCGCGGCGCCCGCGCCGGTCGCCGCGGCCGCGCCTGTCGCTGAAGCCGCCGCTCCGGCGCACAACGGCGAGACCATCAAGTCGCCGATGGTCGGCACCATCTACCTGCAGGCCACGCCCGGCGCCGACCCCTTCATCAAGGTCGGCCAGACCGTGACCCAGGGCCAGACCCTGCTCATCGTCGAGGCGATGAAGACCATGAACCCGATCCCGGCTCCGAAGGCCGGCAAGATCGTCGAGATCCTGGTGGCAGACGCCCAGCCCGTCGAATTCGGCGAGCCGCTGGTCATCATCGAGTAGGCGCGGCCTGTGTTCGACAAGATCCTGATCGCCAACCGCGGCGAAATCGCCCTGCGGGTGCACCGCGCCTGCAAGGAGATGGGCATCGCCACCGTGGCGGTCCATTCCGAGGCCGACGCCAACGGCATGTGGGTGCGGCTGGCCGACGAGAGCGTCTGCATCGGCCCGGCGCCGGCGGCCAAGAGCTACCTGAACATCCCCTCGATCATCGCCGCCTGCGAGATCACCGGGGCCCAGGCGGTCCACCCCGGCTACGGCTTCCTGTCGGAGAACGCCCGCTTCGCCGAGATCGTCGGGGCGCACGGCTACACCTTCATCGGGCCCAAGCCGGAACACATCCGGATGATGGGCGACAAGATCACCGCCAAGCAGGCCGTGATGGCCGCCGGCATCCCGGTGGTGCCCGGCTCCGAGGGCGCCCTGACCACCGAGGAGCAGGCCTTCGAGGCGGCCGACAAAATCGGCTTCCCAGTCCTGATCAAGGCCGCCGCCGGCGGCGGTGGTCGCGGCA
>JACRBD010000050.1 GCA_016234625.1 Caulobacterales bacterium
CGATCCCCGGCCGCTTCGCCAGTCTCGGCGGGCCCTGCCTGGGAAATCGGGCTTTCCTTCCCCTGCCGCAGAAGGCAGAAAGCTCCCGAACAAGTGTTTGAGGGAGCCGCGCCATGAAGGAAGTCGACTACAAGGATCTGTCCAGCCTCGTCGGCCAGGAGATCGGCGTTTCGGACTGGGTCCAGATCACCCAGGACCGGGTCAACCAGTTCGCCGAGGCCACCGGCGACCATCAGTGGATTCACGTCGATGTCGAGCGCGCCACCCGTGAGATCGGCGGGCCGATCGCCCACGGCTACCTGACCCTGTCGCTGATCCCGTTCCTCGGCGCCGGCCTGCTCAAGGTCAACGGCGTGACGCGGGGCATCAACTACGGCAGCGACAAGGTGCGCTTCACCAACATGGTCCGCGTCGGCAAGAGGGTGCGCATGCGCCAGAAGCTGCTGGCCGTGGAAGCCAAGTCCGGCGGCCTGCAGATGAAGAACGAATGCACCATCGAGATCGAGGGCGAGGACCGTCCCGCCTGCGTCGCCGAGACCATCTCGGTGATCTACGGCGCCTGATCGCCCCGGACAGGGACAGACACCTGTGGTGTCTGTCCCGTCGCCTGTCTTCGGGTGAGGCCGGCTATTCCTTGAAGGAACGGTCTTCCTTCATGCGCGCCTCAAAGGCGTTGATCTCGTGCTCCGCCTTGTCCCTGGCGTAGCCGTAGCGTTCCTGGATCTTGCCCGCGAGCTGGTCCCGCTTGCCGGCCACGACGGCCAGGTCATCGTCGGTGAGCTTGCCCCACTGTTCCTTGACCTTGCCCTGGAACTCTTTCCACGAGCCTTCGACACGATCCCACATAGCGGTTCTCCCTGTGTTGCGGCGTCCGGGGGCGCCTTGCAGGAACAACCCGCCGTGAGGCGTCAGGGTTCCGCCGCTTCTTCGGCCGAGGCGGCCTTTGAGCCCATCGGCGGGGGCTCGGTCCGCCGCGCGGCCGGCGGCTTGACCCCGTCCAGCATGGCGATGGCCTCGCGGATGTAGCGGGCGTGGGTGACGATGCCGATCTCCAGCCGCTCGCCGCTGAGTTCGACCTGCTGGGTCAGCATGCCGGCGATGAACTGGACTTCCTGGGTCTCGCTGGCCCCCGGCCGGCGGCGGGCGCCCTGCGCCATGAACACCGGCCCGCCGGAGTTGCCCGGGAAGACGCTGAAGTCGAGCAGGAAGGTCGGGAAGTTGGCCGACGGCGCCAGCGGGTACGAAGCCACCCGGCCCGACCGCAGGATCGGGAAACCGGCCTGGTTGGCCGACAGGCCGCGCGGGAAGCCCAGCGCCATCATCTCGTCGCCGGGGCCCAGACCATAGCGGGTGAAGGTGTCGTCCTGGGCCAGCCAGGCCAGCGGAATGGCCGCCCTGGCGAACTCCGGCGGGGCCACGATGGCGATGACGGCGATGTCGCGGTCGGGATGTCTGGTCCAGTCCGGCTTGCCGTCGCCCTCGCGGATTGTCAGCGGCCGGGGATCATAGCGCCAGCCGCCGTCCTGCTGCTGGACGCGATAGCCGATCCTGGCCGTGGCGATCGGCATGCGGTCGAACACATGGCCGGCGGTGACCAGCACCACGCGCGGCGCGCCATCCGGAGTCGGCGCATTGACCAGAAAGCCCGTGCCGACGGTTCGCGTCCCGTCGCCGAGCGGTTGTTCCAGCTGTACGGTCGCATTGATCAGGTCGACCGAAAGGTCCCAGGCCATGGACGCCCCCGCCTGTACGCTTGCACTGGGCCATTCGCGCCCGCCTCGACTTCGCTGGCCATTTGACCGCAACCGTGGCGGCGCACAAGCTGGCGTCCTGCCGCACCCGGAGATTTGATTCATGAACCGGCGAGATGTCCTGGCCGCCACCGCGGCCGCCGCAATTTCCAGCACCCTGACGACCCGGAGCGCCATGTCCGCCAAGCCAAAGCCCGTCCCGCCCGTCGCCCGCCAGGAACCCAGGCGCATCGAGCAGCTTGGCCGCGTCCGGACCGACGAATACGCCTGGATGAAGGACGACAACTGGCAGAAGGTCCTGCACGACCCCAAGCTGATCAAGGCCGACGTCAAGGCGCACCTGGACGCCGAGAACGCCTACTTCAAGGCCATGATGGCCTCGACCGAGCCGCTGCAGGCGACGATGTTCGAGGAGATGAAGGGCCGCGTCAAGGAGGACGACTCCTCGGTCCCGGCCCCGGACGGCCCCTGGGAATACTACACCCGCTTCGAGACCGGGGCGCAGCACCCGTTCTATTGCCGCCGCCCGCGCGGCAAGGCCGACGGTGAGCAGATCCTGCTCGACGCCGAAGCCCTGGCCAGGGGCAAGGCCTTCTCGGAGGTGGGTGCGGCGGCGCACAGCCCCGACCACAGCCTGTTCGCCTATGCCGAGGACGCGCAGGGCTCGGAGGTCTACCGGATCTACGTCAAGGACCTGGCCACCGGCCAGATCCTGCCCGGGCCGGTGGAGGACACCTACGCCGACTTCACCTTCTCGCCGGACTCGCAGTGGCTGTTCTGGACCCATCGCGACGAGAACGGCCGGCCGGACAAGATCGTCCGCCGCCCGGCGCGGGGCGGGGCCGGCAGCGACGTGCTGGTCTATCACGAGGAGGACGAGGGCTTCTTCATCGGCGTCTCGACCCTGGCGGCGGACACCTTCATCGCCATCGGCTGCGGCAACCAGGAGACCAGCGAGGTCCGGCTGATCCCGGCCTCTGATCCGACGGCGACGCCGGTGGTGGTCGAGCCGCGCAAGGTCGGGGTGCTCTACGACCTGGAACAGTGGGGCGACGCGTTCGTCATCCGCACCAACGCCGGCGACGCGGTCGACTTCAAGCTGGTCAAGGCGCCGGTGGCGACGCCGGGCGCGGCCCACTGGAAGGACTTCGTCCCGCATGAGCCGGGCCGGATGATCATGGGCATCACCGCCTTCAAGGGCCATCTGGCGCGGCTGGAGAAGGCCGACGCCCTCAACCGGGTCGTGGTGCTCAACAGCCGGGGCGACGAGACCGTGCTGCGGTTCGACGAGGAGGCCTACGCCGTCTCGCTGGAGGGCGGCTATGAGTACGACACCACCACCCTGCGGTTCGTCTACCAGTCGCCGACCACGCCCAAACAGTGGTTCGACCACGACATGGCCACCGGCCAGCGGACCCTGCGCAAGACCCAGGAAATCCCCTCCGGCCACAACCCGGCCGACTACGTCACCCGCCGCCTGAATGCCATGGCCTCGGATGGGCAGGAGGTGCCGATCTTCGTGCTGATGAAGAAGGGGACCAAGCTCGACGGGTCGGCGCCGCTGCTGCTCTACGGCTACGGCTCCTATGGCTCGTCCAACGAACCGACGTTCAACATCCGCCAGTTCAGCCTGGTCGACCGGGGCTGGGTCTGGGCCGTGGCCTGCGTCCGCGGCGGGGCCGAGAAGGGCCGGGGCTGGTTCCTCGACGGACGCAAGTTCACCAAGAAGAACACCTTCACCGACTTCATCGCCTGCGCCGAGCACCTGCACGGAGCGGGCTACGGCAAGCCGGCCAACACCGTGGCCTTCGGCCGCTCGGCCGGCGGCATGCTGATGGGCTCGATCACCAACATGCGGCCGGACCTGTTCGCCGGGGTCATCGCCGGCGTGCCGTTCGTTGATGTGCTCAACACCATGAGCGACCCCAGCCTGCCGCTGACTCCGCCGGAATGGCCCGAGTGGGGCAACCCGCTGACCGATCCGGAGGCCTACGACTATATCGAGAGCTACGCCGGCTATGAGCAGGTGGCGGCCAAGGCCTATCCGGCCGTTCTGGCCTATGCGGGGCTCAGCGACCCCCGGGTGACCTACTGGGAGCCTGAAAAATGGACATCGCGGCTGCGACGGCACACCACCAGTAGCAATCCGATCCTGCTGTGGGTGAACATGGAGGCCGGACACGCGGGCTCGGCCGGACGCTTCGACTACCTCAAGGAAGTCGCCCGGGACCTGGCCTTCGCGACCTGGGCGGTGGATCGGGGATGGACCAGGGCTTGATCGTAAGGGCGGCGACGGCGGACGACACGGAGGCCCTGGCGGCCATCTACGGCGACGCCGTCCTGCACGGGCTGGGCACCTTCGAGGAGATCCCACCGCCGCCCGAGGAGATGGCGCGGCGGCTGGCCGCCGTGCGCGACAAGGGCATGCCCTATGTCGTCGCCGAGCTGGACGGTCAGGTCATCGGCTACGCCTACGCCTCGCCGTTCCGGCCGCGCACCGGTTATCGCTACACCGCCGAGACCAGCATCTATGTGGCGCCGTCGGCCAAGGGGCGGGGTCTGGGCTCCACCCTGCTGGCGCCGGTCATCGCCGCGTGCGAGCGGCTGGGCCTGCGCCAGCTGATGGCGGTAGTCGGCGGGTCGGAGAACCTGGCCTCCA
>JACRBD010000052.1 GCA_016234625.1 Caulobacterales bacterium
CCGGCGGACGGCCTGCTCAAGGACCGCTTCGCGGCCGCGTAGCGGCGACCCCGAAGGGGTCGTCCTTGACCAGGACGACCGGCCGGTGCGCATCATTCCATCAAGGCCAAAGGGCAGGTGTCATCTGGCGCGTGGGGAGGAGCGTTGCGCCGCTCCCTCGCTCCGGCGATCATGCCTCCAACAACCAACGGAGCCCTCCCATGAGCGGGATTACGGTCAGACAGGTCGCCGGCGCGCTCGGCGCGGAGATCTCCGGCGTCGATCTGTCCGGCACGCTCTCCGACGAGACCGTCGCTGCCATCCGCCGCGCCTTCGTCGAGCACCAGGTGATCTTCTTCTGCGACCAGTCGCTCACACCGGCGCAGCAGCTGGCCTTCGGGCGGCGGTTCGGGCCGCTGAACATCCACCCCTACGTCGCCGGCATGGACGACCATCCCGAGGTGATGGAGATCATCAAGGAGCCCTCCGACAAGCTCAATTTCGGCGGCGGCTGGCACTCGGACATGAGCTTCCTGGAGACCCCCAGCATCGGCTCGATCCTCTACGCCGTGCAGGTGCCGGAGTTCGGCGGCGACACCCTGTTCGCCAGCCAGGCGGCGGCGTTCGAGGCCCTGTCGCCCGGCCTGCGGAAGACGCTGGAGGGGCTCAACGCGATCCATTCGGCCGAGCGGGAATACGCTCCCACCGGCCCGTCGGCCCAGAAGCGCGAGTCGATGAAGATCAGCGACGCCGAGGGCATGGCCGGCCGTTTCACCCACCCGATGGTCAAGGTCCACCCCGAGACCGGCCGCAAGGCGCTGTACGTCAATCCGGCCTTCACGATGAACATCGAGGGCTGGAGCCGGCGGGAGTCGAAGCCGCTGCTCGACTACCTGTTCCAGCACAGCAAGCAGGAGGCCTTCACCTGCCGCTTCAGCTGGCGGCCGGGCTCGATCGCCTTCTGGGACAACCGGTCTGTCTGGCACTACGCCCTGAACGACTACCACGGCCAGCGCCGCCACATGCGCCGGGTGACGGTGGATCCGCTGCCTGTCTGAGGAGGCCTGGCGATGATGGAACTGGTCTGCACCCTTATGTTCGTGGGCCATCTGTGCCTTACCAACTCGAACGGCGGTGAAGTCTCGACACGGGTCTGGGAGGGCTTTCCGACGTCCGGCGCCTCGATCACGGGGGAGTGGTGGAAGGCGGATATCCTCTGGGGCAGCGACTACGTCCAGGCGCTCAACCCGACACGGGTCAGTCGCGCCTGCGCCGGAGACAAGTGCCTCAGCTACTTTCTTCATTGCGGCGATGCGGCCTGCAAGGCGGTGATCGGGTCAGGGCAGAACGCGACCCTGGACTTCGACATCAAGGCTTCCAACACCATGCAGGCGCGGGACGCGCTCAAGCACTTCCACTACCTGATTGATCCGAGCGACCTGAGCTCGGCGGTGTGGTTTGGCGATTTCAAGGAAGATCGCCGCTTCGAGGATCCCCATTGCAACCGGCGCGGTCGGACGCCCGAGGGCAAGATCCTCTGGGACGAGGGCTGCGAGTTCCTCGACCGCCCCTAGACCACCTGCGTCGCCGTCCCGGCCACCACGTACCAGGTGACGAACAGCCCGCAGATCACCGCGCCAGGGACGTAGCTGCCGGTCCGCCGCCAGGTGAAGGTCGAGATCACCGCCACGATGGCCATCAGCGGCAGGAACTGGATGGCGATCACCGTGCTCAACGGGTCGAGGTCGGTGGGCAGGCGGCCGGTGAGGAAGAACAGTCCGTAGTCGATGACCAGCAGGACGAGGAAGCCCAGCGCCATGGCGGCGACGGCCGAACCGTACTGTTTCGCGGCGCTATCGCCGAGCACCGACAGTCGCCCGTGCAGGGCTCGCGTCGCCACCAGGAAGAAGGCGGTGAGGGGCAGGAGGTAAACCAGGGCGATCTTGAACTGCGCCGGACTGAACAGCTTCAACGCCACCACCCAGAAGCGGAAGTCGACCTTGAACAGGGCGTCGGCGGCGACGAGCGACAGATAGCCGACCGCCGTGGTCGCCAGCGCGATGAGGATGGCGGGAGCCCAACGGTTGTCGAAGCTCGCCATCGCCCGCTTGCGACCGAACCAGCCGATGACCAGCGTCAGGGCCGCGTTGACCAGGGCCCAGGCGACCACCTGGTTGGTGATGCTCTGGGGCAGCAGGGCCGAGGGCTTGATCAGCACCGTCACGGCGATGAAGGCCGGGAAGAAGGTGAGAATCGGCAGCAGGGCGGTGGTGAGCAACCCGGCCCACCAGCGGCCGGACCGGTGCTCGACGGCGGCGACGGGCTCATGCCGTAGCGCGGCGAACAGCGGCAGGCTGAGCAGGCCGTTGAAGGTCCCCAGCAACAGGACGACGAAGCCGATGAAGGCGACGCCCGTGCCGATCTCCTTCCAGATCCAGAACTGGTCGCCTGCGGGCTTCGGCGTGCCGCCCACGAGTGTCTTGCCGAACCAGTCGACGGCGTCGCCAACGGCGACCGTCGAGATGTGGTCGCCAGGGTGGGTGGTCACCGGCTGGGTCAGCCGCCGGGCGGTTCCGTCGTCGATCGAGCCGTAGACTTGGCCTGGAACGATGTCCGCCGTCGTTCCGAACACGGTCTTCAGTTTCGGGGCGGTCGCCACGTCCCGAGCGCGCTCAACACCCCACATGATCTTGCTGAACTCGTCATACTTGCTGAACACCAGCGCCAGGTTGCGCGGCCAGGCGGGTGTGCCCTCGGCGGCGAACGGCGCGCCGGTGGAGGAGCCTTCCAGCACGATGGCCTTGTAGGCGTCGGGCATGGTCGCGGCGGCGGCCAGCACCGTCCAGCCGCCCATGCTGTGGCCTTCCAGCCCGATATTGGCCTTGTCGACCATCGGCAGGCCGCGCAGGTATTTCAGCCCGTCCGGGCCGCCGAACCCGTTGGAGAAGGCCGCCCCGCCGCTGTAGCCGTGGCCGGTCTGGTCCAGGGCCAGCACCACATAGCCGCGCCGGGCGAACTCGATGGCGAAGGCGCTCTGGGTCTCGCGGCTGTTGATGTAGCCGTGCACCGCCAGGATGCCGGGCGCCGGCGTCGCGGCGGTGGCGTTTTTCGGCGTGTAGAGCAGGCCGCTCATGGTCACCCCGCCGGCTCCGGGGAACCGCACGTCGGTGACGGTGACCCCGCCAGCGGTCTGGATCGACCCCGCCAGCCATGATCCGGCCAGGATCAGCGCCAGCCCGATCGCGAACAACCCCCACTTCCGCATGGTCGTCTCCCCCGTCTTTTCCGGGAGCATTGCGCGGACCGTGGGGTTGCACAATCGCTGCGTCCTTCGACACGGCCCTGCGGGCCTGCTCAGGATGACGTGGAGGGGTGGGCTTTCAATTCTACGTCATGGTGAGCAGCGCGAAGCGCGTGTCGAACCACGCAGGATGTCCTAGCCTGCGCCCCACAGACTCAGGGGCCCCGCCGCATGATCACCCTCTACCACTGCGCCGACGCGCGCTCCTTCCGGCCGTTGTGGGCGCTGGAGGAGCTGGGGCTGGACTATGACCTGCGCATGCTGCCGTTTCCGCCGAGGGTCCTGGCGCGGGAGTACCTGGCGGAGAACCCGCTGGGCACCATCCCGCTGCTGGTCGACGACGAGACGCGGATGACCGAATCGGCGGCCATCGTCGAATACCTGTCGCGAAAATATGGCGCGGGGAGCGGCCTGGCGGTGGAGCCGGACGAACCGGGCTTCGGCGCCTGGCTCAACGCCCTGCATTTCGGCGAGGCGACTTTGACGTTCCCCCAGACCCTGGTGCTTCGGTACACCCGGCTGGAGCCGAAGGAACGCCGCCAGCCGCAGGTGGCCGAGGACTACGCCAAATGGTTCCTGGCGCGGCTGCGGGGGCTGGAGGCGATTGTCGGTCAGTCGGAATTCGTGGCGGCGGGCCGGTTCACCGGCGGCGACATCTCGGTCAGCTACGCCCTGCTGCTGGCCTGTTCGCTGGGTCTGGAAGAGAAGTTCCCACCGGCCGTCGCCGCCTACTGGGCGCGGATGCAGGACCGGGAAGGGTTCAGGGCCGCCAAGGCCGCCCAGCAGAAGGCCTCCGCCGAGCAGGGCCTGACCGCCGTGCCGCTGGACCAGCTCTGACGGCGCGTCGCCGGGCGCGGCGGTGGGAGCGACCGCCACGCCCGGCTTCGGGGACCTAACGCAGGTCCGACTCTTCGGTTTGGCGAGCGCGGTCCTGCTTCTTGGTCGAAGCCGAGGCCGATCCGGAGGCCGAGCCGCTGGCGCTGGCGCTCGGGCGAGGGGCCTGATCGACGGTGTCCTTCGCCCGATCACGGGCCGAGCGGGCAGCGGCGCGCGCCGTGCCGGCCGCGCTGGCGGCGGTGTCGCGGCCCGAATCGACCGCCGAGCTGGCGTCGGCGTCCCCCGAGCCGGAACCGCTCAGGCTGAAGCCGCCGGCCGCCGCGCCGCCGCTGGCGGAACCGGAAGCCGAGCCGCGCCCGGAAGCGGAGCCGGAGGCCGAACCCGAGGCGCTGACCGAGCCGGCCGTGTCCTGGACGCCGCCGACCACGCCCTGGGCGCGGGCCGGGGCGGCCGCAGCGCGGGCGGCGGCGCGTTCCCTGGCGCGTTCAGCACGTTCGCGGGCGGCGGAGGTCACGCCGCTGGTGTCGGGACGGGTCACGTCGATGCTGCCCTGGGCCGAGCCCATGGCCGAGCCGGTCAGGCCGCCCAGACCGCCGCCGACCGTACCCCCCAGGCCGCCGCCGACGCCGCCGCCGAGGATCTGGGCCGAGGCCGAGCCGGCCATCAGAACGCCACACAGGGCGGCGGTGCAGAGGATCGTGGTCTTGCGCATGTCGGTCTCCTTCGTTGTCCTGAGGCCGGACGGACCAGCCTCTCGAAGGTCAAACGACAAGGGTCGCGGGATTCATCCCGGCCGGACGAAAAACATCAGCGCAGGACGCCGCCGCCGGCTCCGACGGCGCGGGGCGAGGTGCGCAGGTCGCCGCCGACCAGGCCCCGGCCATAGGTCCGGTCGAAGCCGGGGGGGCCGAGGTCGCGGGCGGTGCGGGTCAGGGCCTCGACGGCCGCCCGCGCGCCGGCGGGGCCCGCCATCGACCGCACGCTGGCCAGCCGCCCGGCGACGATCGGGGCGGCGAAGGAGGTGCCCCGCACGCTGGTGAAGCCGCCGCCAGATCCGGCGGCGGCCATGTCGGCGCCCGGCGCGGCGAAGTCCAGATGCAGCGCCCGTCCCGCTTCCATCAGCACCCTGTCGCGACCGTCCACGCCGGTGACCGCGATGACTCCGGGATAGGAGGCGGGAAACAGGGGCGGGGCGGCGGGACCGTCATTGCCCACGGCGGCCACCACCAGCACGCCGCGCGCCGTCAGGCTGGCGGTCACCGCCCGCAGCGCGCCGTTGGGCGGGCCCACCAGACTGACGTTGATCACCGAGACGTTGTTGGACGCCAGCCAGCCGAGGCCGCGAACAAGGGCCTCGGCCGAGCCGCCGGTGGGGCCGTCGCCATAGACGTCGGCCACCAGCAGGGCCCAGCCGGGCGCGGCGCCGCGGAACGGTCCGGCCCGACCAACCATCAGCGAGGCCGTCGCGGTGCCGTGCGCCCCGGGCCTGACCCCGCCGGGGGCGAAACCGCGCTGCTCGACCCGGGCGCCGCCCAGCGCCGGA
>JACRBD010000053.1 GCA_016234625.1 Caulobacterales bacterium
CGCAGGGCATGGTCAACGCCATCATGCGGTCCGATCCTGACCACGCCACGCGGCTGCGGGCGCTGTTCGAACGCGGCGAGCCCTGCGCCTTTGAAGCCCGGGGGGGCAGGGGCGTGGTCTCGGTCGAGGGCCGCGCCGCCGGGGCCCTGGCCTGGTTGCGCCTGACCGCCGCCGCCGGCGACGAGGCCGCCCTGCCCAGCGCCGCCCGGCTGGCCGCCTTCCTCGACGCCCGGGCCGAACCAGCCTGGATCGCCGGCGCCGACGGCGCCGTCCAATGGGCCAACAAGGCCTGGCTGACCGCCACGGGCGCCCGCGACGCCGCCGACGCGGCGGCCCAGAGCCTGTTCCTCGACAAGGGCGCCGACGCCATCGCCAGTGAGGCCGCCAACCTGGGCGAGCGCCGCGAGACCACCCGCTGGATCTCCCTGGGCGGTCGCCGCCGGGCCCTGAAGGTCACCGCCGAGCCGCTGGAAGGCGGCGGGGTCGCCGTCTGGACCAGCGACGCCACCCAGGCCGAAGAAATCCAGGACGCCCTCAAGCGGCACGTGGAGGCCCACGACGAGACGCTGAACCACATCGCCGAAGCGGTGGCGATCTTCGGCCCGACCCGCCGGCTGTCGTTCCACAACGCCGCCTTCGCCGACCTCTGGGGGCTGGAGACCGGCTGGCTGGCCGAGCGGCCGACCCATGGCGAGATCCTGGACCGGCTGCGCCAGCGCCAGCGCCTGCCCGAGACCCCTGACTACGCCAAGTGGAAGGCCGCCGAACTGGCCCGCTACGAGACCCTGGGCCCCCAACCCGACGACCGCTGGACCCTGCCCGACGGCCGCACCCTGCGCCTGGTGCGCCAGCCGCACCCCATGGGCGGGCTTCTGCTGCTCTATTCGGACATCACCGGCGAGGTCCGGTTGAAGGCCCAGTACAACGCCCTGATCCAGGTGCAGCAGGCGACCCTCGACAAGCTGAGTGACGCGGTCGTCGTGTTCGGCTCCAACGGCCGCCTGCGCCTGCACAACGAAGCCTTCGCCCGGTTCTGGAACGTGGCCGAGGACGAGCTGGCCGAGGGTGTCGATTTCGCGCGGGTGGTTGAGCTGTGCACACCGCGCCTGCACGACATGGCGTTCTGGAACGAGCTCAAGGGCCGGGTGGGCGATCCCGATCCGGAAGCCCGAGCCCCCACCTCGGGCGAGCTGCGCAATTCGCTCGGCCGCATCGTCTCCTGGCAGACCCGGCCCCTGCCCGACGGCGCCACCCTGATCGCCTTCGCCGACATCACCGACGCCCGCCAGCTGGAGGGCGCCCTGGCCGACAAGGAGGCTGCTCTCGACAGCGCCGAGCGGCTCAAGCGCGAATTCGTCGGCAACGTCAGCTACGAGCTGCGCACCCCGCTGACCACCATCATCGGCTATTCGGAACTGCTCGACCGGATGGGCGACGCCATTCCCGAGCGCGGCCGCTCACACCTGTCGGCGGTGCGCCAGGCGGCGGTGCAGCTGGGCCGGTCGATCGATGACGTGCTCGACATCGCCGCCATCGACGCCGACGAGATGGCCCTGGACATGGGCGACGTGCGGGTCGGCGAGTTGCTGGAGGAGATCACCGCCCGCTGGACCCCCACGGCGGAGGCCGGCAAGGTCAGCCTTATCCTCGACACCGGCCCGGACGACATCGGCCTGATCCGTGGCGACGCCAAGCGTCTGATCCAGACCCTCGATCACCTGGTCGAGAACGCCCTGCGCCAGACCCCGCCTGGCGGAACCGTGACGGTCTCCGCTGTCCGCGCGGCCGGCGAGGTGCGGCTGGCCATCGCCGACACCGGCCGGGGCGTGCCGTTCCACGTTCAGGCGCACATCTTCGACCGCTTCGTCGGCCGCGACCGCGGCGGCCCGGGCCTCGGCCTGGCCCTGGTCAAGGCCCTGGTCGAACTGCACGGCGGCTGGGTCGCCCTGGAAAGCGAACCTGGCGCCGGCTCGACGTTTACCTGCCACCTTCCGGAAGCGGCGCATGTGGAGGTAGGGCAGAAGGAGCTGGGATTCTAGGCTGAAGCCTACGCCTGGCTCAGGCAAAGTAGAGCCAGGCAAGACCGGCGCCGCCGACCAGGATGCGCCACCAGCCAAAGGGGGCGAGCCCGCGCTTGCTGACGACGTCGAGCAGCACCTTCACCACCACGAGGCCGGACAGGAACGAAACCACGAAACCGACCGCCAGCAGGCTGAGGTGGTTGGCCTGCATCAGGCTGTCCTTGCTCTCCCAGAAGTCCTTGGCGAAGGCGCCGACCATGGTCGGGATGGCCAGATAGAAGCTGAATTCGGCCGCCGCCCGCTTGTCGACGCCCAGCAGGACGCCGCCGACGATGGTCGCGCCGGAGCGTGAGACCCCCGGGATCATGGCCAGGACCTGGAACAGCCCGACTCCCAGCGAGGTCAGCAGGGGCAGTTTCATGGCGTCATGCTGTTTCCGCGCCGGGCTCCAGCGGTCGATGGCCAGCAGCAGCACCCCGCCGAAGATCAGCGACCAGCAGATGACACCTGGGCTCTCGAACAGCACCTGCTTGATGAAGTCGTAGAGCAGGAAGCCGAACACCACCGCCGGCAGGAAGGCGACCAGCACCGACAGGGTGAAACGTCGCGCTTCCGGGCTGGTGGGCAGTCCGATCAGCACCTTCCACAGCCGCGCGAAATAGAGGGCCACGACGGCCAGGATCGCGCCCAGTTGGATCAGCACGATGAAGCTGTCCCAGGAAGGATCAGTCAGCCCCAGCGCCAGCTTGGTCAGCAGCAGATGGCCGGTGGAAGAGACCGGAATGAACTCCGTCAGCCCTTCCACGAGCCCAAGGATTACAGCGGCAAGCAGATCGGTCATGAAGGTCTCACGAGGGGCTGGTCAGTTTTTAGGACTAATATTGCTTTGATCTCGCGCAAACCTGGCCCGGATTCCGGTCTTGCGGCTGGTTTATCGTCCACAAAGTAGACAAACGCATTTTTCATGCGTTTCGCAGCCTCTAGAACCCGCCGGACGCAATCTTTTCCTACAGGAAGGCTGGGGCGCGGCATGGCCGAGCGGATGCTGAAGTTCACGACCATCGACCGCCGGACGCCTGAGAAGCGGGAGGCGCGGACGCGCGACCGCGACTTCCATGAAATCTACGCCGACTTCATCGACGCCAAGGCCCAGGAGCAGGCCTCGCGCTGTTCGCAGTGCGGCGTCCCCTTCTGCCAGACCCACTGCCCCCTGCACAACAACATCCCCGACTGGCTGCGACTGACCGCCGCCGGCCGGCTGGAGGAAGCCTACCGCCTGTCGCAGGCGACCAACGCTATGCCGGAGATCTGCGGCCGCATCTGCCCGCAGGACCGGCTGTGCGAAGGCAACTGCGTGATCGAGCAGTCCGGCCATGGCACGGTGACCATCGGCGCCGTCGAGCGCTACCTGACCGACAAGGCCTGGGAAGAAGGCTGGGTCACGCCGCTGAAGGCGCGAGCCGAGCTGGGCCAGTCCGTCGGCATTATCGGCTCGGGCCCCGCGGGCCTGGCCGCCGCCGAGGTCCTGCGCGAGCTGGGCTACGCCGTCACCGTCTATGACCGCCACGACCGGGCCGGCGGGCTGCTGATCTACGGCATCCCCGGCTTCAAGCTGGAGAAGGACGTGGTCGAGCGCCGCACGAAGCGGCTCGCCGACGGCGGCGTGGGCTTCAAGCTGAACTTCGAGGTCGGCCGCGACGCGACGCTGCCGCAACTGCGCGAGACGCATGACGCCGTGCTGCTGGCCACCGGCGTCTATGCGGCGCGTGAGCTGGAAATGCCCGGCACGGGCTCGGCCGGCGTGGTGGCAGCCCTCGACTATCTGATCGCCTCCAATCGCAAGGGCATGGGCGACATGGTCGCCGACTTCGAGACCGGGACTCTCAACGCCGCCGACAAGGATGTCGTGGTCATCGGCGGCGGCGACACGGCCATGGACTGCGTCCGCACCGCCGTGCGCCAGGGCGCGAAGTCGGTCACCTGCCTCTATCGCCGGGACAAGGAGAACATGCCCGGCTCCATGCGCGAGGTCGCCAACGCCGAGGAAGAGGGCGTGGTCTTCGAATGGCTGGCCGCCCCGCGCGGCCTGCTGGGCGAGGCCGACGGCGTCACCGGCGTGCGGGCTGTCCGCATGCGCCTTGGTCCGCCCGACAGCTCCGGCCGCCGCGCGCCGGAGGCCGTCGAGGGCTCGGACTTCGACCTGCCGGCCCAGCTGGTGATCAAGGCCCTGGGCTTCGATCCGGAGGATCTGCCGACCACCCTGGCCGAGCCGGACCTGTCGGTCAGCCGCTGGGGCACGGTAAAGATCGATCGCCGCACCCAGGCCGCCAACCTCGACGGCGTGTTCGCCGCCGGCGACATCGCCCGAGGGGCCTCGCTGGTGGTCTGGGCCATCCGCGACGGCCGCGACGCCGCCGACTCCATCCACAGCTACCTGCGGGCGAAGGCGGACTCTCCCGCCCTCGTCGCGGCCGAGTGACCGACATGAGCGATGCTCTCGACCTCTATCTGAAGAACCGCCAGCTGCTGATCGACGGCCACGCCTACGATCCGTCGTCGGAGCGGGACAACTGCGGCGTTGGCCTGGTCTGCGCCATCGACGGCAAGCCGCGCCGCGAGGTGGTCGATCTGGCCATCAAGGCCCTCAAGGCCGTCTGGCACCGGGGCGCCGTCGACGCCGACGGCAAGACCGGCGACGGAGCCGGCATCCTGCTGTCTGTGCCGCAGGACTTCTTCGCCGATCAGGTGTTGGGCACCGGCCACAAGCTGCGGCCGGGCGCCATCGCCGTCGGCCAGATCTTCCTGCCGCGCACGGACCTGGGCGCCCAGGAAGCCGCCCGGACCATTGTCGAGAGCGAGGCCCTGCGCTTCGGCTTCTACATCTACGGCTGGCGCCAGGTGCCGGTGGACACCTCGGTGATCGGCGAGAAGGCCAACGCCACCCGGCCCGAGATCGAGCAGTTCATGCTCTCGCCGCCGCCGGGCATGGACGGCGAGGCGCTGGAGCGCGCCCTGTTCCTCTGCCGCAAGCGGATCGAGAAGCGCGTCGCCGCCTCGGCGATCAACGACTTCTACATCTGCTCCCTGTCGGCCCGGTCGCTGATCTACAAGGGCATGTTCCTGGCGCAGAACATCGACGACTTCTATCCCGACCTGCGCGATGCGCGGTTCGCCGCGGCGGTGGCCATCTTCCACCAGCGCTACTCGACCAACACCTTCCCCCAGTGGCGGCTGGCCCAGCCGTTCCGGATGCTGGCCCACAACGGCGAGATCAACACGTTGAAGGGCAACTCCAACTGGATGAAGAGCCATGAGATCCGCATGGCCGCCCAGGCCTTCGGAGACTTCGGCGACGACATCAAGCCGGTGATCCAGCCCAGCGGCTCGGACTCGGCGGCCCTGGACAACACCTTCGAGGTGCTGGTCCGCGCCGGCCGCGACGCGCCCATGGCCAAGGCGCTGCTGATCCCGGAAGCCTGGGCCAGCAAGACCGACGAGCAGATGAAGCCCGAGCACCGGGCGCTCTACAGCTACTGCAACGCGGTGATGGAGCCCTGGGACGGTCCGGCGGCCCTGTGCGCCACCGACGGTCGCTGGGTCGTGGCCGGCAAGGACCGCAACGGCCTGCGCCCGCTGCGGGTGGCCTACACCGACGACGGCCTGGTGATCATGGGCTCGGAAGCGGGCATGTGCGGCGTCGAGGAAAACCGCATCGTCCGCAAGCTGAACATCTCGCAGGGGCGGATGATCGCCATCGACCTGGCCGAGGGCCGGCTCTACGACGAAGAGGCGATCATCGACCGCCTGGCCGACGCCCACCCCTACACCGACTGGCTGGGCAACATGGTCGAGCTGGAGAGCCGCATCGGTCCGGGGCCGGAACCTCGGCGCTTCGCCGGCGAGGAGCTGGCCCGCCGCCAGGCCGCCGCCGGCATGACGCTGGAGGACCTGGAGCTGGTCCTCTCGCCGATGGTCGAGGACGGCAAGGAAGCAATCGGCTCTATGGGCGACGACACCCCGCTGGCGGTGCTGTCCGACAACTACCGTCCGCTGAGCCACTTCTTTCGGCAGAACTTCAGCCAGGTGACCAACCCGCCCATCGACCCGCTCCGCGAGACCGGGGTGATGAGCCTGAAGACCCGCTTCAAGAACCTCGGCAACATCCTCGTCGAGGACGAGGCCCAGACCGACGTCTATGTGCTGGAAAGCCCGGTGCTGACCACCGGCATGTACGAGCGGATCCTCGGCTACATCGGCGACAAGGCCTTGGCGGTCATCGACTGCACCATGCCGATCCCGGCCGACGAAGCCCGTCCGGGCGACGCCCTGCGGGCCAATCTCGACCGGATCCGCGCCGAGGCCGAGGACGCCGCCCTGCGCGGCTGCGCCACCATCGTCCTGACCGACGAGATGAGCGCGCCGGGGCGGGTCGCCCTGCCGATGATCCTCGCCACCGGCGGGGTTCACGCCCACCTGGTCGGCAAGGGCCTGCGCTCCTACGTCTCGATCATCGTCCGCTCGGCCGAATGTCTGGACACCCACTACTTCGCGGTGCTGGTCGGGGTCGGGGCCACGGCGGTCAACGCCTGGCTGGCGCAGGAAAGCTTCCAGGACCGTCTCGACCGCGGCCTGCTGGGCGAGACGACGCTTCGCCAGACCTGCGTGAACTTCAAGACGGCCATCGAACAGGGTCTGCTGAAGATCATCTCCAAGATGGGCATCGCGGTGATCAGCTCTTACCGGGGCGGCTACAACTTCGAGGCCGTCGGCCTGTCGCGCTCGCTGGTGGCGGAGTTCTTCCCCGGCATGCCCTCGCGCATTTCCGGCATCGGCTTCGCCGGCCTGGAGAAGCGCGCCGTCGAATTGCACCAGCGCGCCTGGGATCCGGCTTTTGTCGCCCTGCCGGTGGGCGGCTTCTACAAGGCCCGCCGCTCGGGCGAGGCGCACGCCTTCGAGGCGCGGATGATCCACGCCCTGCAGCGCGCCTGCGACACCGGCGACTACGAGACCTACCTGCGCTTCTCCCAGGGCATGCGGTCCCTGCCGCAGATCCAGCTGCGCGACCTGCTGGACTGGCGCAGCGACCGCAAACCGGTCAGCCCCGACGAGGTCGAGAGCGTCAACGAGATCCGCAAGCGGTTCCTCACGCCTGGCATGAGCCTCGGGGCGCTGGGCCCGGAAGCGCACGGGGCGCTGAACATCGCCATGAACCGCATCGGGGCCAAGTCGGTCAGCGGCGAGGGCGGCGAGGACCGCGCCCGCTACCGGCCGCTGCCCAACGGCGACAACCCCAACAGCGCGGTCAAGCAGGTCGCCTCGGGCCGGTTCGGCGTCACCGCCGAATACCTCAACGAATGCCGCGAGATCGAGATCAAGGTCGCCCAGGGCGCCAAGCCCGGCGAGGGCGGCCAGCTGCCCGGCTTCAAGGTCACCGAGATGATCGCCCGGCTGCGCCACGCCACGCCCGGGGTGATGCTGATCAGTCCGCCGCCGCACCACGACATCTACTCGATCGAGGACTTGGCCCAGCTCATCTACGACCTCAAGCAGATCAACCCCGACGCGCGGGTGACGGTGAAGCTGGTCTCGATGACGGGCATCGGCGCCATCGCCGCCGGGGTGGCCAAGGCCAAGGCCGACGTGATCCTGATCAGCGGCCACGTCGGCGGCACGGGCGCCAGCCCGCAGACCTCGATCAAGTATGCCGGCTCGCCCTGGGAGATGGGTCTCTCCGAAGCCAACCAGGTGCTTACCCTCAACAACCTGCGCCACTCCGTTCGCCTGTGGACGGACGGCGGCATCCGCACCGGCCGCGACGTGGTCATCGCCGCGATGCTGGGCGCCGAGGAGTTCGGCATCGGCACGGCCAGCCTGATCGCCATGGGCTGCATCATGGTCCGCCAGTGCCATTCCAACACCTGCCCGGTGGGGGTCTGCACCCAGGACGAGGCCCTGCGCGCCCGCTTTACCGGCACGCCGGACAAGGTGGTCAACCTGTTCACCTTCATCGCCGAGGAGGTGCGCGGCATCCTGGCCCAGCTGGGTTTCCGCTCGATCCAGGAGATCGTCGGCCGCACCGACCTGCTGACCCAGGTCTCCAGGGGCGGCGAGCACCTGGACGACCTTGACCTCAACCCCCTGTTGGTCCGGGCCGACCCCGGCTCCAACAAGCCCTACTGCACGGTGGAGGGCCGCAACGAGGTGCCCGACACCCTCGACGCCCAGATCGTCCGCGACGCCGCCCCGCTGCTCCAGCGCGGCGAAAAGATGCAGCTGACCTACACGGTCCGGAACACGGCCCGGGCCATCGGCGCCCGCGTCTCGAGCCATATCGTGCGCAAGTTCGGCATGAGCGCCTTGCCGGCCGGCCACCTGACTGTCGAGCTGAAGGGGTCGGCCGGCCAGAGTCTCGGCGCCTTCGCCGTCCGCGGGCTGAGGATCGTCCTGACCGGCGAGGCCAACGACTATGTCGGAAAGGGCCTGTCCGGAGCGACCATCGTGGTGCGGCCTTCGCCCCATCTGGCGTCGCCGGAGTCCAACGCCATCGTCGGCAACACCTGCCTCTATGGCGCCACGGCCGGGAAGCTGTTCGCGGCCGGCCAGGCGGGTGAGCGGTTCGCGGTGCGCAACTCCGGCGCCGTCACCGTGGTCGAGGGCTGCGGCGCCAACGGCTGCGAGTACATGACCGGCGGCGCGGCGGTGATCCTGGGCCCCACGGGCGGCAACTTCGGGGCCGGGATGACCGGCGGCATGGCCTATGTCC
>JACRBD010000059.1 GCA_016234625.1 Caulobacterales bacterium
GGCGAAGGTCGCCATCACCGCCCGGGGCGCCGAGGCGCTGGAGGAGACCTGCGCGCGGCTGGCCGGCCAGTATGGCGCGGACAACCTCTGGGCCATGGCCGGCGACCTGCGCCAGACCGAGGTGATCGAGGCGGCGCTCGCGGGCGCCGAAAAGGCCCTCGGCCCGATCTACGGCGCGGTGGCCAACGTCGGCCTGTATCCCTGCCCGCCGGGGGCGGAGGTCGATGACGAGACCTGGGACGCCGGCTTCACCCAGAACCTGACCTCGGCCTGGCGGCTTGGCCGCGCGGCCTACCGGATGATGGCCCCGCGCGGCGGAGGCTCGATCCTGATGATCAGCTCGATCGCCGGCCTGGGCGCCCTGGGCACGCCGCTGACCTACGGCACGGCCAAGGCGGCGATGAACCATCTGTCCAAGGAACTGGCGAAGATCACTGGTCCCAGCGGCGTGCGGGTCAACACCATCGCCCCGGGCAACATCATCTTCCCGGGCGGAACCTGGCAGGAACGGATGGACGGCCCGCGCGCCGCCAACTGGCAGCGCTGGCTCGACCGCGAGGTGCCGATGAAGCGCTATGGCCGCCCGGAGGAGATCGGCGCGGTCGCCGCCTTCCTGATGAGCCCCCAGGCCAGCTTCGTGCATGGGACCGTCGTGCCGGTGGATGGCGGACAGACGCGGTGAGAGGAGCTGATCGTGCGTCCTTCGACACGCCGCTACGCGGCTGCTCAGGATGACATGCATTTGTGTTCGTCATCCTGAGCAGGCCCGAAGGGCCGTGTCGAAGGACGCAAACCCATTGCCGCCGCCGACATTCGGATCGACTGTGGAAAGAAAAGGGAGGCGCGCATGGTCACCGTAACGCCCAACGCCTCGGGCTTCGGGGCCGAGATCACCGGGCTGGATATCGGCCAACCGCTGCCCGCCGACCAGCTGGCGGCGGTGAAGGCGGCCTGGGCGGCGCATGGGGTGGTCTGGTTCCCGAACCAGCCGCTGGACCATGACCAGCTGGAGGCCTTCACCCTGCAGTTCGGCGACTTCGGCCTGGACCCCTATGTGAAGCCCCTCGCCGACCGGCCGCACATTCTCGAGGTGCGCCGGGAGCCGGACGAAACCGCGTCGGTGTTCGGCGGGGCCTGGCACAGCGACTGGAGCTTCCAGCCGATGCCGCCGGCGGCGACCATCCTGCATTCGAAAGTCGTCCCGCCGGTGGGCGGCGACACCGAGTTCGCCGACGGCTGCCGCGCCTACGAGGCGCTGAGCCCGGTGATGCGGGGCTTTCTCGACGGGCTGACCACCATCCATTCGGCGACCCGGCCCTACGGCGCCAACGGCATCTACGCCAACGAGGCGCCAGGCCGGTCGATGGAGATCATCAATTGCGTGGAAGCCGACAGCCAGCAGACCCATCCACTGGTCCGCGTCCATCCGGTCAGCGGTCGCAAGGCGCTGTTCGTCAACCCGATCTACACCCTGGGCGTGGCCGGGATGAGCGAGGCGGAGAGCGACAACCTGCTGGGCTTCCTCTACCGCCACATGCTGCGGGACGAGTTCGTCTACCGTCACAAATGGCGGCCCGACATGCTCATCCTGTGGGACAACCGCTGCTGCCTGCACAACGCCACCGGCGGCTATGACGGCCATCGCCGGGTGATGCACCGGACCACCGTCGCCGGCGAACAGCCCATTCCCGTTTTCGCCTGAGGACCTGACTTGGATTTCCAACTCGCCGAAGAGCATCAGATGCTCAAGGACCTGGTCGCGAAGTTCGTCCGCGACCAGCTGATCCCGCTGGAGCCGGCCGTGCTGGCCCGTGACGCCGCCGGAGAGTCGATCGCCCTGACCGCCGAGGAACGGGCGCCGATCGACAGGGTCAGCAAGGAGCTCGGCCTCTGGGGCCTCGACGCGCCCGAGGACGTCGGCGGGGCCGACCTGCCGATGGTCGCCATGGTCGGGGTCTATGAGGAGATGGGCAAGACGGTCACCCCTTACGTCCTGCCGCCGGACTCGCCGAACCTGCGCATGCTGATGGCCACGGTCAACGAGGAGCAGCGCGCCCAGTACCTCGCGCCCTATGTCGCCGGCGAGGCCATCTCGGCGATCGCCATCTCCGAGCCCGGCGCCGGGGCCGATCCGGCGGGGATGATCACCAAGGCCGTCCGCGATGGCGACGACTGGGTGATCAATGGCCGCAAGATCTGGATCAGCAAGGCCAAGGAAGCCGACTTCACCGTCACCATGGCGGTCACCGATGCGGAGAAGGGCGCCCGCGGCGGCATTTCGGCCTTCCTGGTCGACAAGGGCACGACCGGCTTCAACGTGCTGCGGGCCATCCCGATGATCGGCGGCCAGGTGACCTACGAGGTGGTCTACGAGGACTGCCGGGTCCCCGCGTCCAAGCTGCTCGGCAAGGAGGGGCAGGGGTTCGCACCGATGCAGACGCGGCTCTCGACCCGGCGGCTGCAGATGGGCATCTGGGGCTACACCCTGGCCCAGCGGGCGCTGGACATGATGATCGAGCACGCCGGCCAGCGGGAGACCTTCGGGGCCAAGCTGGCCGACCGCCAGGCGATCCAGTGGTGGGTCGCCGACGCCTCGACGAAGATCCACGCCGCTCGGCTGATGGCCTACGACATCGCCTGGAAGCTCGACCAGGGCCGCGACGTGCGGGTCGAGATCTCCATGCTCAAGGTGTTCGGCACCGAGCTCGGCTGGGAGGTCATCGACCAGGCCATGCAGGCCTTCGGCGCCATGGGCATGACCAAGGAACTGCCCCTGCAGATGATGGCCGGCCAGATGCGCACGATGCGGATCTACGATGGACCGTCAGAGGTGCACCGCTGGGTCATCGCCCGGGATCGGCTGGGGCTGAAGCGGTAGTCAGGCCGGGCCAGGCTCGTCGGCGACATTCGGGGTGATCAGGTGACGCCTGGCCTGGTGGATGACCTGGCCTCGCCGCCGAACTTCGATTGACCGGCAATGTGGCAACTGTCGCAGCAGACGCTCGGCCATGGCGGCCACGCCGTCAGTGGCGCAGTTCAACAGATGAAGCGACGGCACGCCGTATCGCGAGTCCTCGATGAAGAACTCCAGCGTCTCGACGCCATTCTGATCATGCGTGTTGTGGACCGCCATGCAATGCAGACTGGGGATGTCTGATCAGCGGATATATCCGCCGGACGACATAGCCGTTCAGGTTTTCACGACGCGCCGCTCGCCGCGCAGGCCGTCGAACTGGTCGCGCGCTTCATTGTAGCATTCGCAGGCCCGTCGCGTGAGGCCGGGCCGGTCGAGTATGGACACCTGGCCGCGCGCGTATCGAACCATGCCCACGCGTTTCAGAGCGGCCGCGGCGGTGCTGATGGTTGAGCGCTGGGTCCCGGCCATCACCGCCATATAGTCCTGTGTCAGCATGAAGTTGGCGTTGCCGGTACGGTCCGCCGTCATGAGCAGCCACTTGGCCAGCCGTTGGTCGATCGTATGCAGGACGTTGCAGGCCGCGCTCAGCTCAGCCTGATAGCTGTTGGCCCTAATGTGCTGCAGGAGCAGTTTCAGAACGCCCGGACTCTCCTCGACCCGCCGCCGCAGAATAACGGACGGCAGCCGAAAGGCGCTGCCGGCGATCTGGGTGAACGTCCGGCTGTGGACCTTTTCGTTGATCATGGCGTCCAGCAATCCGACGCCGCTTTCGCAGCCGATGGTGCTCGTCTCGACGCAGCGGCCGTCCTTCATCACCGTAACGACGGACGTGACCGCGTTGCCGGGGAAATAGACCAGATCCGGCGCGTCGCCGACCTCGAACAGAGTCTCACCGCGAGATAACGACACCTCGACCAGATGTGGCCCGAACGCCGAAATATCCTCAGGGCTCAGGGCCGAAAGGAAAGAATTGCGAAAATTCATCATCGCAATCGATGGAATCCGGTTGAGAGAATCTGTTCAAATGAGGCTTATTCTCACAATAAATATTCAGCTACTATTTATTTCAATATGCCTTCAATCTACGAGGATCACCCACAAATGTGGTTTTAAAAAATTCAATGTCTCAAATAGTCTCATTCTGTCGAATGACGACATAAGGCCTGATCTCGACCTCACCGACGGAAATGAGGCCGTTCATTTTCCTTGCCAGCGGGCTTGCGTGGCGGTCCCCTCGGCAGACAGCGCCAGGAGGCCCGGCATGCCCACCATCGAAGTCGTCGAATACACCGACGCCGTCTGTTCCACCGCCTGGGGCGCCGAACCGTTGTTGCGACGGCTGGACTGGCGGCATGGCCATCACCTGACCTGGCGCAAGGTCATGGGCGGGCTGGTGGGCGACGCCGCAACCGGCAAGGACGGCTGGGACCGGGTCAGCGCCGCCGAGCCGATGCGCGACTACTGGAAGCGGGTGTGGAAGTTGACCGGCATGCCCTATCCCAACCCCATGCGCCTGATGCTGCAGTCGACCGACCCGCTGGGCGCGGCGGTCAAGGCGGCCGAGCTGCAGGGCGCGGATGTGGCCGACCGGGTGCTGCGCCGGTTCCGCGAGCAGATCTTCATCTTCGGCCTGGGCCCGCAGACACCCGACGAATTCGCCGCCGCCACGGCCGGCGTGCCGGGCCTCGACCAGGCCCGCTGGCGCGCCGACCAGGCCAGGCCCGAGGTCGCCGCCGCCTACAAGGCCGACTGGGCCGAGACCCGCGACCCCAACGACTTCGTGCGCAACCTCAAGCACGACAGCCCGATGAACGGCGAGCTGAAGCACTCCGAGGGCTACGACCGCTACGCCCTGCCGACCCTGATCTTCAAGGGCCCGGGCGGCGAGCACACCGCCGCCGGCTGGGTGCGCTACGACGAGTACGAAGCGGCGCTGGAGGCGGCCCTGCCCGGCGCCACGGCCGATCCGCGCCCGGACCCGACGCCGGCCGAGGCGCTGGCCCGTTGGGGGACGTTGACCGGCCAGGAACTCAGCTTCCTCTGCGGCGAGGACGCGAAGCCGCCGGCCGACGCGGTCGGCCATGACTGGGGCGAGGGGATGGTGTGGTTTTCGCCGACGGAGGCCAGGGCGAGGGGGTTGGCGGAGATGGCGGCCTAAAGCCCTTCCCCCTGGAGGGGGGAAGGGTTGGGATGGGGGTGGTGAAGGTTCGGCCTGCGCGGTGGCCGGGGCTGTTCTCCGAATTCCGGCGCCTTTGGTGGGGACGGACCTCCACCCCCATCCCCGGCCCTTCCCCCCTCCAGGGGGAAGGGAGAGCGTGGCTACCCCTTCTCCCGCACCTGTCTCGGCTCATAGATCGCCCAATGTCTTCCCGACATGGCCAGGCGCTCGCGGCTCGACACCGTGAAATCCAGCGTCACGATCAGGTGGCCGTTCTTCTCTTCGTTGGCCACGACCAGGCCGCGGGTCTCCAGCAGTTCGCCGTCGGTGATCAGGCCGTGCAGACGGGCGTCGCTCTCCAGGTGGATCCAGGGCCCCAGCCGGACCGTCTGGGCCAGCACGTAGTTGGCCCGGCGCAGCATGTAGGCGGGGTTGCAGACATTGCCGCCGTCGAACAGGGCGGGGTCCTCGCGGGTGTTCTGCAGGTGCGCAAGGCCGACGTCGGCGAAATAGATCTCCTTCAGGGTCCCCAGCGCCCGACCGACGGGGAGGCTCTCCGGCGACGCGGGTTCGCGGTCTTCGGGGCGGGGCAGGGGGCCTTCGGGCAGGACGGCGGGAACCGGGCCGTCGTCCCTCCGCCACGCCGTTCCGCCGGCGCAGTCGAGCCCCCGGGCGGCGACGGCGATGGCCAGCGACCCGTCCGGCTGAGGCTCGGCGGTCACAAGGGTCTCGTCCCCGTCATAGACCGGCTTGCCGAACTTCGCCCGGATCCGACCCTGACTCAGCCAGTCCCGGCCCCACAGGGCGACCGGGGCGTGCGCCATATAGGCGAACACATCGACCCCCGGCACCAGCCCGCCGGTGAACCCGAACCGGCTGGCCACGTCGTCGGCGTGGATCCGGTTCTCGCTGGCGGTGGCGGTGTTGAAGGCGGTCAGGGTGCGGGTGTGGAGCATGGGGGAACGGTAGCGGGTACCCCCACTCTCGTCATCCTCGGGCTTGTCGTGCGTGCTTCGACACGCGCTCTTCGAGCGCTGCTCAGCATGACGAAGACTAAAATGCCCGTCATCCTGAGCAGGGCCGAAGGCCCGTGTCGAAGGACGCAACTCGCGTGCAGCGAGGTCCTCGCCACAGGGGCGAGGATGGCGGAAAAGGAACCGATGGACACCTTCGACTACATCATCGTCGGCGCCGGATCGGCCGGTTGCGTGCTGGCCAACCGGCTGTCAGCCGATCCGCGCAACCGCGTGCTCGTGCTTGAGGCCGGCGGCCGGGATGACTGGATCTGGTTCCACATCCCGGTCGGCTACCTGTTCTCCATCGGCAACCCGCGCGCCGACTGGATGTATGAGACCCAACCCGTGCCGGGCCTCAATGGCCGGAGCCTGAAGTACCCGCGCGGCCGGGTGATCGGTGGGTCCTCGGCGATCAACGCGATGATCTACATGCGCGGCCAGGCGGCGGACTATGACGGCTGGCGCCAGAGGGGCCTGACCGGCTGGGGCTGGGACGACGTCCTGCCGCTGTTCCTCGCCCAGGAAGACCATATCGCCCCGCCGTCCGAGCATCACCGCTCCGGCGGCGAATGGCGGGTGGAGCATCCACGCATGCGCTGGACGGTGCTGGACGCTTTCGCCCAGGCGGCGGCGCTGGAAGGCGTGGCGCCGGTCGCGGACTTCAACGGCGGCGACAACGCCGGCAGCGGCTATTTCCAGGTCAACCAAAAGGCCGGGGTGCGCTGGAGCGCGGCGCGGGGCTTCCTCAAGCCGGTGCTCAGGCGGCCCAACCTGAAGCTTGAGACCGGCATTCGGGTCGACCGGGTGCTGATCGAGAACGGTCGCGCCGTGGGTGTCGCCTGGACGAAGGGCGGCCAGACGTTTGAGGCCCGGGCCGCCGGCGATGTGGTGCTGACGGCCGGCGCGGTGAACACGCCCAAGCTGCTGGAGCTGTCGGGCATCGGCGGCGGCGAGCGGCTGTCGGCCCTGGGCGTCGAGAGCGTCCGCGACCTGCCCGGCGTCGGCGAGAATCTGCAGGACCATCTGCAGATCCGGCCGATCTACAAGGTCAGCGGCGTGCAGACGATGAACGCCCTTTACGCCTCCCTGTGGCGACGACCGCTGATGGCGCTCGAGTACGCGGCGCTGCGGCGCGGGCCGATGTCGATGGCCCCCTCGCAGATGGGGGCGTTCGCCAGGTCCTCGCCCGACCAGGCCACGGCCAACCTGCAGTTCCACGTCCAGCCCCTGTCGCTGGACCGGTTCGGCGACCCGCTGCATCCGTTCCCGGCGATCACCATCAGCGTCTGCAACCTGCGCCCGACCAGCCGGGGGTCGATCCATGCGGCCAGCGCCGACCCGGACGCCGCGCCGCTGATCCAGCCCAACTATCTCGACACGGCCGAGGACGGGCGGGTGGCGGTGGACTCGATGCGGCTGGTGCGCCGGATCGTCGGCCAGCCGCCGCTGAAACGTTACGGCCCGCAAGAGCTGAAGCCGGGCTTCGCCGTCGATGACGACACCAGCCTGCTGACCGCCGCCCGCGACCTCGGCACGACCATCTTCCACCCGGTCGGCACGGCGAAGATGGGGCTGGCGTCAGACCCGGCGGCGGTGGTCGACGGGCGGCTGCGGGTGTTCGGCGTCGAGGGCCTGCGCATCGCCGACGCCTCGGTGATGCCGGCGATCACCTCGGGCAACACCAACTCCCCGACCATGATGATCGCCGAAAAGGCCGCCCGGATGATGCGCGAGGACCGGCGCTAGCCGGGTCGGACGCGATCGCGCTTTTCCGCCGCAGGCCCCTTGATTTCCCTCGCGTCGGCCGGTGAAGACTGTCTTTCGAACCGCCGGTACGGACATCCGGGCGCGACAGGGAGATGATCATGGCCGACGATCTCGGATTTGATCCGCAGGCGCTGCGGGACCGCTACCGCGCCGAGCGCGACAAGCGCCTGCGCGACGACGCCAACGAACAGTATCGCGAGATCAAGGGCGACTTCGCCCACTACCTCGACGATCCCTATGTGGAGCCGGGCTTCACTCGCGAGCCCCTGACCGACGAGGTCGAGGTTGTGGTCATCGGCGGCGGCTTCGGCGGTCTGCTGGCCGGCGCGCGGCTGCGCGAGGCCGGGGTCCAGGGCATCCGCATGATCGAGAAGGGCGGCGACTTCGGCGGCACCTGGTACTGGAACCGGTATCCCGGCGCGGCCTGCGACGTGGAGTCCTACATCTATCTGCCGCTGCTCGAGGAGCTCGGCTACATGCCGGTGGAGAAGTACACCCGCGCGCCGGAGATCCTCGCCCACTGCCGGGCCATCGGCGAGCATTTCGACCTTTACCGCGACGTCTGCTTCCAGACCGAAATCACCGACATGAGCTGGGACGAGGCGTCGTCCCGCTGGATCATCCGCACCAACCGCGGCGACGCCATGAAGGCGCGCTTCGTCTGCATGGCCAACGGCCCGCTGCACCGGCCCAAGCTGCCGGGCATTCCGGGCGTGGAGACCTTCAGGGGCCACAGCTTCCACACCAGCCGCTGGGACTACGCCTACACCGGCGGCGACTCGTTCGGGAACCTGACCGGCCTGGCCGACAAGCGGGTGGGCATCATCGGCACCGGGGCCACGGCGGTGCAGTGCGTGCCGCACCTGGGCGCGTCGGCGAAGCAACTGTACGTCTTCCAGCGCACGCCCTCGTCGATCGATGTGCGCGACAACCGGCCGACCGATCCGGACTGGGCCGCCTCGCTCAAGCCCGGCTGGCAGCAGCACCGGATGGACAACTTCAACAACCTGGTCTCCGGCGGGTTCGAGCCCGAGGACCTGGTCGGCGACGGCTGGACCGACATCATCCGCAACATCCTGCTGATCGGCCGCCAGAACCGCGAGCCGGGCGAGGCGCCGCGCAGCCTGCAGGAACTGATGCAGCTGGCCGACTTCAGGAAGATGGAGCAGATTCGCGCCCGGGTGGACGAACTGGTCAAGGACCCGGCCGCGGCCGAGGCGCTCAAGCCCTGGTACAACCAGTTCTGCAAGCGGCCCTGTTTCCACGACGACTACCTGCCGACCTTCAACCGGCCGAACGTCCATCTGATCGACACCGAGGGACGCGGCGTCGAGCGGATCACCGAAACCTCGGTCTGGGCCAACGGGCAGGAATACGAGGTCGACTGCCTGGTCTACGCCACCGGCTTCGAGGTCGGCACCAGCTACGCCCGCCGGGCCGGCTACGAGGTGAAGGGCCGGGGCGGCCTGACCCTGACCGACAAGTGGAAGGACGGGGTGTCGACCCTTCACGGCATGCATGTGCACGCCTTCCCCAACCTGTTCATCTTCAGCAACAGCCAGTCGGGCTTCTCGGTTAATTATCCGCACATGCTGAACGCCCAGGCGCAGCATGCCTCGTGGATCATCGGCGAGGCGCTGAGCCGCCAGGCCCGCATCGTCGAGGCCACCCGCGAGGCCGAGGAGGCCTGGGTGCAGACCATCATCGACTCGGCCCTGATGCGGCAGAAGTTCCAGGAGGAATGCACCCCCGGCTACTACAACAACGAGGGCAAACCCTCGGCCCTGGCGGCGCGCAACGGGCCCTACGGCAAGGGCTCGATCGCCTTCATCAAGCTGATGGAAGAGTGGCGGGCGGCCGGGACGCTGGAGGGGCTCGACGTCAGGTCTTGAGCGGCCGGAGCGTGACAGCCGAAAGTGGATGCCGGTTTCGGCGCCCGTCACGCTCCGATCTTTGATTGAGGCCTATCCGACTCGGATAGGCCTCGGCCCCCAGGGGGTGAGGGCGACGAAGCCCGCCGTCATCGCCCCCATGGTCACCATGCCCAGCGCCACCAGGGCGAACAGCGCCCATGACGGGGCGTTGGTCTTGACCAGGATGACCCCGCCGATGGCCACCACGGCCAGCCGCGCGGTGCCCGCCAGCAGGGGCCCGAGGATCCGGCCCGCGCCCTGGGACGAGAAATAGAGCGCCAGGCTCAGCCCGAAGAAGGCGAAGCAGGGCCCGACGAAGTGCAGGTACAGTGCGCCGGCCACCCGCACGTCGGGGTCCTGGGTGAAGATCGCCACCCACAGCTCGGGGAACAGGCCCAGCACCATCCCCAGCACGCCCAGGACCGCACCGGCCATGGCCCCGGCGGTCCAGGCGACCTTGCGGGCCCGCGCCACGTCGCCGGCGCCGATGGCCAGGCCGACCATCGGCAGCGACGCGACGCCGACCGAAAAGGCGATCGGCACCAGCAGGAACTCCAGCCGAGAGCCGATGCCGTATCCGGCCAGGGTGTGCACCCCGAACCGGGCGGCGATGGCGGTGATCACCAGCACGGTGCCGACCGTCTGGATCGGCGACAGCATGGCCGGCAGCCCGACCTTGAGGATGTCGGCGAAATGTTCGCGGCCGAGCGGCCCGATCAGGGTCAGCCGCACCCGGGCGTCCGGCCGATGCAGCAGCAGGAACATCACCCCGGCCATGAAGGTCGCGGCGATGGCCGCGCCCAGTCCGACCCCGACGATGCCGAGCGCCGGCGCCGGTCCCCAGCCGAAACACAGGGCGCCGCCCAGCACGATCTGCAACACCGCGCCGGCCAGCATGGTCGCCGACGGCCCGACCATGTCGCCCGATCCACGCAGCACCGAGGCCAGCATGTTCGACAGCCAGATGGCGGCGGCGAAGGCGAACACGATGTTGGAATAGATCACCGCCAGCCGCAGGGTCTCGCCCTCGCCGCCCAGCAGGCTGAACATCCCCTTGCCGAACAGCGACAGGGCGATCGAGAAGAACAGGCCCAGACCCAGGCCGATGACCGCCCCATGCCGCGCCAGCGCCTCGGCCCGATCCCGGGCGCCGGCGCCCAGCGCCCGGCTGACGGCGGACGACACCCCGCCGCCCATGGCGCCGGCGCTCATCATGCCCATCAGCATCACCAGCGGCAGGACCAGCGCCGCGGCCGCCAGCGGCTCGGCGCCCAGCCGGCCGATGTAGGCGGTCTCTGCGATCGACACCGAGGTCGACGCCAGCATGCCCAGCAGATTCGGCGCGGCCAGCCGGGCCAGGGTCGGGGCGACCGGAGCGCTCAGCAGGGGGTGGACCGGCGTCGGTTCCGTGGTCTCTGTCATGCCTGCGTCATCTGTTCGTTTCGTTTGTAGACCCTAAAGGGCGGCGCGCCCCGGGACCAAGGCTAATCGACACCCGCGGGCTTGTGGCGCGCCGCCGGCGGCGGCAGGGTCAGACCATGCCCGAGATCAGCAAAGTCTCCCTGTCGTACCTCCCCGCCGAGGATCGGCTGGCGCTCGACACCGAGGATACCGAGGGCGGCGCCACCCGCCTGTGGCTGACGCAACGCCTGTGTCGGGGTCTGGTCCAGGCCATTTTGCCGATGCTGCAGCCGGCCGTGGGCCAGAGGATGGCCCAGCAGCCGCCGGAGACGGTCCAGTCCTGGGCCCAGGCCGCGGCCATGCAGGACTTCGGCAAGCTGCCCGGGGTCCGGCCAGGGCCGGACGCGATCACCGGTCTGGTCAACGCCGTCCACATCAACCCCCAGGAAGACCGGATCACCCTGACCTTCGACTTCGGCGAGGGCGACTCGCGGGTGGTCAGCCTGACCGGCGCGGCCCTGCGCCAGACCCTGGCGGTGATGCACCGGCTGCATGTGGAGGCCAGCTGGCCGCTGGACCTCTGGCCAGGCTGGATCGCCGATCCCGCCGCCCAGGCCGCCGGCGGGGCGGTCAACTAATCCCTGGGTTTGAGCCAGTCGTGCTCCAGCGCCCGCAGGCGCGCGGTCACCGCCACCAGGAAGGCCGTCGACCAGGCCACCAGGATCACGCCATTGGCCGCCTCGATGGCGCTGAGCAGCCGCCAGGCCTTGCCAAGGACGACATCGCCATAGCCGACGGTGACGAAGGTCACGGTGGAGAAGTAGAGCGACTCCTCGAAGGTCTGCATGGCCCCGAGCGCCACATAGAGAACGGCGTACAGCCAGATCTCGATCGTGTGCAGACCGACCAGCCCGAACACCACCAGCACGAGAAGCGCGGCCTGACCCAGGGTGTTGTCGTCGGCCCTGAGCCGCACGCGGGTATGGCCCATGACCCGCACAAGGACGATTAGGCCCCAGAAGTGGATCAGGACCGTGACGGCGACCATGGCCGAGGCCAGGGCGAGATTCTGAATGAGGGCGGATTGGTCCGGGTGCATGGAGCCCAACCCTATACGGGGCGGCCTCGCCCGGCTTCTGTTTTCGGTGTGGCCGGGAAAGATGGCCGACGCTGGACCACAACGACGGCCTGGAGCGATACTGTCCCGAGAGATCCTTGAGGAACACTCCGATGAGCGACCGGCCGATCCCCACCCTCCTCGACATGACGCCGGGCAACCCCGTTTATCAGGCTGATCCGCACGTGGTGCTCGACGATCTGCGCAACCGCTGTCCGGCGCACGAGGACCCGGTTTCGGGCAGCCTGATGCTGACCCGCTACGAAGATGTCCGGGGCGTGGTCAACAATCGCGACCTGTGGCGCGACCCGGCCAAGGGCTCGGGCGGCGGCCTGATGCAGCAGCGCTTTCAGGACCAGGTCGACGCCGGGGTGCAGCGGACCCACATCACCAGCATCCTGACCCTCGACGACCCCGACCACAGCCGTATCCGCCATCCCCTGGCCCAGGCGCTCTACGCCCGGGTGGCGAAGTTCAGACCGCAGGTGGAGCAGCTGGTCGACGACGCCCTCGACGCCCTGGAGGGCGAGACCGAGTTCGACCTGATGGAGCGTTACTGCGTACCGATTCCGATCGACGCCATCGCCCGCATCCTCGGCGTCGACAAGAGCCGGCTGGCGGAGTTCCGCACCTGGTCTGAGGGCGTGATCCAGGGTCTGAACCCGTTCCGCAACGCCCAGCAGACCGCCGTAATGGAAACCGCCGCCGAGCAGCTGCGCGCCTATTTCACCGAGGCCATGGCGGCCCGCCGCGCCGATCCGCGCGACGATCTGATCAGCGACATGGTCAAACTTCAGGCCGAGGGCGCCGACCTGGACGATGGCGAGATGCGGCTCAATCTCGAGGCCCTGCTGGTGGGTGGCAATCTGACCACCACCGACCTGATCGGCAACGCCGTGCGCAACCTGCTGCTCAATCCGGCCGAGTTGGCCAAGCTGCGCGCCGACCCGGGCATCATCAGCGCGGTGGTCGAGGAGTCCCTGCGCTTCGAGCCGCCGATCGACATCACCGGCCGCATCGCCTCGTCGGAGACCGAGATCGCCGGCTGTCCGGTCAAGGCCGGAAAGTCGCTGATGGTCTCCCTGCGCGCCGCCAACCGCGATCCCGAGGTTTTCGACGATCCGCACCGGTTCGACGTCAGCCGCAAGCACCGTTCACACGTGGCCTTCGGCGGCGGGGCCCACATCTGCATCGGCGCGCCGCTGGCGCGGCTTGAAGCGGCGGTGGCCCTGGGCAAGCTGTTCGAGCGATTCCCGAACCTTCGGCTGGCCAGGCCCGACGAGACGCCCGCCTGGCGCACCATGCCCTTTTTCCGCGGCATGGCGACCCTTCCGGTCGTCGTCTAGACGGCTCGGCCCAGTCCCCTTTTCACCGGCTACGTAGAACCCCTTAGGGGGTCGCCCCGAATTTCGGCGTGCGACTGGACGACCTACTCCTTGGGCAACCTGAAGGGGTCACCCATGTCCATCACCGCCACCGCCCGCACCGCCTCCGCCGCGATCGATGCGATCGAGCGTCTTGGGGTCCGCGAGACCTTCGCCAAGGACGAGGAAATCTATGGCCAGGCTGAGCCGGTCCAGCGGGTCTACCGGGTGATCCACGGCGCGGTGCGCACCACCCGCCTGCTGAGCGACGGCCGCCGCCAGGTGGGCGAGTTCTATTTTCCGGGCGACGTGTTCGGGCTGGAGACCGGCCCCGACCATCGCTACTCGGCCGAAGCCCTCTGCGACTGCGAGGTCCTGTCGATGAAGCGGTCCGCCGTCCGCGAGGACGTGGCCGCCGCCGACCTGCAACGGATGATCTGGGACGCCACCATTCGCGAGCTGGACCGGACCCAGGAACATGTCCTGATGCTCGGCCGCAAGACCGCCTGCGAGCGCGTGGCCAGCTTCCTGCTGGACATCGTCGGCCGCAACGGGGGCGCCGGCGACCTGCCCATGAGCCGACAGGACATGGCCGACTATCTGGGCCTGACCATCGAGACCGTGTCGCGCATGCTGAGCCAGCTGCAGTCGAGCGCGGTGGTCGAGTTCGACGCCCTGCGTCATTTCCGCATCCGCAATCCGCAGGCCATCGCGCGTCTTGCCGCCTGATCAACTTCAACGCCTCGACCCGGCCACCCGCAAGGGTATAGTCGGTCGGGCGACATGACCGGCAGAACTGACACCAGCGAAGGGGCCGCGAGCCCGGAACAGGCCCTTGAGGCCATGGAGACCCTGCGCGAGCGGGAAGCGCATCTGCAGTCGATTCTCGACACGGTGCCGGACGCCATGATCGTCATCGACACCCATGGCGTAATCCAGTCCTTCAGCGCCGCCGCGGAGCGCCTGTTCGGCTGGACCGCCGCCGAGGCCGTGGGCCGGAACGTCAGCATTCTGATGCCGAAGCCCTATCACGACGCCCATGACGGCTACCTGGAGCGTTACCTGGCAACCGGCGAGCGGCGCATCATCGGCCTGGGCCGGGTGGTCGTGGGCGAACGCCGCGACGGTTCGACCTTCCCGATGGAACTGGCCGTCGGTGAGATGAAGTCGGCCGACCGGCGGTACTTCACCGGCTTCGTCCGCGACCTGACCGAGCGGCAGGAGACCGAGCGGCGGTTGCAGGATCTGCAGTCGGAGCTGGTCCATGTCTCGCGGCTGACAGCCATGGGCGAGATGGCCTCGGCCCTGGCCCATGAGCTGAATCAACCCCTGTCGGCCGCCGCCAACTACCTGAAGGGCTCGCGGCGGCTGCTGGAGTCGGACACGCCGGACCTGCCGCGCCTGAGGGACGCCATGGAGAAGGCCGCCGACCAGACCCTGCGGGCCGGCCAGATCATCCGCCGGCTGCGGGACTTCGTCGCCCGCGGTGAGTCAGAACCCCGAATCGAGCCGCTGCCCAAGATTATCGAGGAGGCCGGCGTCCTGGCCCTGATCGGAGCGGCGGAGCGGGGCATCCGCGTGCGCAACCGCATCGACAGCCGGGTCGGTCTGGTGCTGGCCGACAAGGTCCAGATCCAGCAGGTGCTGGTCAATCTGATGCGCAACGCCATCGAGGCGATGCAGAACAGCGACCGGCGCGATCTGACGGTTTCGGCGACCCCGACCGGCGACGGCATGGTCGAGGTGGCCGTCGGCGATACCGGGCCGGGCATCAGCCCGGATATCGTGGCGCGCCTGTTCGAACCCTTCTTCACCACCAAGACGCAGGGCATGGGTGTGGGCCTGTCAATTTCGCGGACCATTGTCGAGGCCCATGGCGGGCGGATCTGGGTGGACACAAACGACAAGGGCGGGGCGACCTTCCGGTTTACCCTGCGCGCCGTTCGGCCGGAGGACCTGGGTGACCATGGCTGACCGTCTGGTGCACATCATCGACGACGACGAGGCGATGCGGGACTCGCTGGTGTTCCTGCTCGACACCGCGGGCCTGCGGGTGCGGGCCAGCGCCTCGGCCAAGGCCTTTCTGAAGACCGTCCCGGATCCGGCGCTGGGTTGCGTGGTGACCGACATCCGCATGCCCGACATGACCGGCCTGGACCTGATCAGGGCGCTGAAAGCCGCCGGCCACGACTATCCGGTGATCGTCATCACCGGCCACGCCGATGTGGCGCTGGCGGTCGAGGCGATGAAGGCCGGGGTCATCGACTTCATCGAAAAGCCATTCGATGACGAAACCCTGCTGGCCGCGATCACCATCGCCTTCAATCGCATGGCCACGACTTCGGGCGCGGCAAGTCCGGAACGGGAGGCGATCGCCGGCCGGCTGGCGGAGCTGTCTCCCCGCGAACGCGACGTGCTGCGCGGGGTCATCGACGGCAAGCCCAACAAGGTGATCGCCTACGACCTGGGCATCAGTCCCCGCACCGTCGAGGTCTACCGCGCCAACCTGATGACCAAGATGCAGGCGGCCAGTCTGTCGGAACTGGTCCGCATGGCCCTGGTCGCCGGATACTGATCCGTCCTTGAGCCAGATCAAGGCGCGCCTTGCTCGACAGGGCCATGCTCCCGCGCATGGATGCGACTGGTGGAACTGCCCCCGCGCGTCAGCTGACGGCCATTGTCGTCGACGACGACGCCGATCTGCTCGGGGCCCTCAGGTTCTCGCTTGAGCTCGACGGTCTGCGCGTCATCACCCACCGAACGGCGGATACCGTGCGCGCGGCGGCTCTGCCGCTCACGGATGCCTGCCTGGTGCTGGACTACAAGCTGCCCTCCGCCAACGGACTGGAGCTGCTGGATAGCCTTCGCGCGGCGGGGATCACCCTGCCGGCCATCCTGGTGACCAGCCACGCCAACGTCGAGGTCCGGCGACGGACCCGCGAGGCCGACGCGGTGCTGATCGAAAAGCCGCTGCTCGGCGAAACCCTGGTCACCGCCATCCGCGCCGCGATCGCCCGCCGGCAGTCTTGATCCAGGTCAATGATCGGACAGGCCTCCAGCGGGCCTACTGATGATCGTGTTCAATCAGGAGCTCCCGATGCTCGAGACGATCGCGAATTTGCCCGCCGGCCATCAGGCCTATCTGGTGATGGTCATTGCCGGGTTTAGCGCGTTCGCCCTGACGCTCGGCGTGGTTTCGACCTGGGTGAACCTGAAGAACTGAGCTTTCGACGCCGGCCGGCGATGTCCGTCCGGCGTTTTTCACAATCAAAAAATGACGCCCCCGTCATCTTTGGCGCCGGCGCAAACGGGAGACAGGACATGCTGCACGTGACGCTGGTTGACGGACCGCCGCAGGAGGTCCGTGAGTTCGACAACGAACTGACCCACAAGCTCACCGCCGATGACGTAGAGGTCATCCGCGAGATCTTCCGCACCCCGCTGACCGGCTCCTACAACTGGGACTACCAGGACGCCAACGCCCGCATCCGCAAGCTCTACGAGCTGGGCAAGCGATTCAACTGGGACGCCCAGATGGACGTCGACTGGGACACGCCGTTTCCGCGCACGGAAATGCCCAACGACCCGGAGATGAACGCCTTCGCCGGCCATCCCAAGTACGAGGCCCTGACGCCGGAACAGAAGCTCGACTTCGCCTGGCGCAGCCACGCCCAGACCCTGTCGCAGTTCCTGCATGGCGAGCAGGGCGCCATGCTGGTCGCCAGCCAGCTGGTCAGCTGCGCCCCGACCTACGACGCCAAGCTCTACGCCTCGTCGCAGACCTTCGATGAAGCGCGGCATGTGGAGGTGTTCCACAAGTACCTGACCGAGCGTTGCAAGATCGTCTATCCGATCAACCCGAACCTGAAGCTGCTGCTCGACAAGGTGCTGACCGACGAGCGCTGGGACCTGAAGTTCATCGGCATGCAGGTGCTGATCGAGGGCCTGGCCCTGGCCGCCTTCCAGTCGATGACCCAGAGCACCCGCGATCCGCTGCTGAAGCAGATCCTCGAGCTGGTCCAGCGCGACGAGGGCCGTCACGTGGCCTTCGGGGTCAACTATCTCGAGGACTGGATCCGGGCGCTGCCGGAAAACGAGATCGAGGAGCGGGCCCAGTTCGCCTACGAGGCCTGCGTGATCATGCGCGAGCGGCTGTTCAGCGTGGACGTCGCCCAGGAGTACGGCTTCACCCTGGAGGAAGCCCGCGAGATCAACCACAACGCCCAGGCCGGCGGCGCCTTCCGCGACTTCCTGTTCGCCAGGATGATCCCCAATCTCAAACGCATCGGCCTGCTGACCGAATCCGTGCGGCCCAAGTTCGAGGCCTTGGGCGTGCTGCGGTTCGAGGACGAGGTCCATGACGGCCTGATCGACTGGGCGACGCTCGAAAAGCCCCTGCCGGTCACGCCGCGCCAGATGGCCGCCGAATAGAACCAATCGCATCCTCCACTAAAGCCCCCGGCGTCCTCCGGCCCGGGGGCTTCCTTTTGCCAGCCCGCCAACCGGAAACAGCTGCGAAATCAGCATGTAAGGATTGATCCACGTCAGCGATTCCACCCCCGGAATCCGCCACTAAAAAGACGTCCGGAGCGACTGACGCCCCGGTCCAAGAACTAGGGGATTTCACGATGAAAACGATGGTCGCCGCGGCTGCTCTGATGGCCGCCATGGCCGTCGGCGGGGTCGCTTCCGCCGAAGACTTCCAGCCCAAGGCCGCGGGCACGATCCTGGTCGATTTCCGCGCCACCTCGGTGGCCCCGGACGAGTCCGGCGCGATCTTCACCGCGGCCGGCGTCGATACCGGCCTGGACGTGAAGCTGGACAACGACACCATTCCCAGCCTCGGCCTGCACTACTTCCTGACCGACAAGGTCGCGGTGGAGCTGATCCTGGGCACGTCGAAACACACCATTTCGGCCACCACGGCGCCGACCGATACGGCGGTCCACGACACATGGGTCCTGCCGCCGGTCCTGTCGGTGCAGTACCATCCGCTGCCCGCCGCCCGGTTCAGCCCCTATGTGGGCGCCGGCGTGAACTACATGATCTTCTACAACGGCAAGGACCGGAACGGCTTCACGGTCGATGTGGATGACGGCTTCGGCTACTCGCTGCAGGCCGGCGCGGACATCGCCCTGACCGGACCCTGGTCGGTGAACGTGGACGTCAAGAAGGTGTTCTTCGAGACGAC
>JACRBD010000060.1 GCA_016234625.1 Caulobacterales bacterium
ATCAACGAGATGGTCAGCGGTGCCCGCGCCGATGTCGCGATCAAGCTGTTCGGCGACGACATGGACCTGCTGCGCGAGAAGGCGGCCGAGATCGAGACCGCGCTCTATGGCGTGGACGGCTCCGACGGTATCAGCGTCGAGCAGACCACCGGCCAGCCTGCGCTGCGCATTCGCGCCGACCCCGAGGCCCTGGCCCGGCACGGGATTCCCGCCGGCGAGGTGATGGAACTGGTCGAGGCGATCGGCGGCATCCATCTCGGCGAGGTGGTCGAGGGGCAGCTTCGCTTCCCGCTTGTCGCCCGGCTGCCGGCTGCCATCCGCGATGATCCCGAGCGTCTGGCCGACGTCCCGATCCTGGCGGCGGGCGGCGAGCGCCTGCCGCTGGGTTCGGTGGCCCGGATCGAGCCGACCCAGGAGCCGCTGACCATCACCCGTGAGTGGGGCCAGCGCCGCATCGTCATCCAATGCAACGTGAAGGGCCGCGATGTCGCCTCATTCGTGGCCGACGCGCAGGCCGCCATCGCCAAGGAGGTCACGCTGCCGCCTGGTCGCTGGCGCATCGAATGGGGCGGACAGTTCGAGAACCTGGAACGCGCCCGCGCCCGCCTGGCCATCGTCGTACCGGTCGCGCTGCTGTCGATCTTCCTGCTGCTGCGCTGGTCGCTGGGTTCGGCCTGGCTGGCGGCCCTGGTCTACACCGCGGTGCCGGTGGCGGCGGTCGGAGGCGTCGCCGGACTGTGGCTGCGCGGCATGCCCTTCTCGATCTCGGCGGCGGTTGGCTTCATCGCCCTGGCTGGCGTGGCCGTGCTCAACGGCCTGGTCATGGTAACCTTCATCCGCCAGCTCCGCCGCCAGGGCATGCCGATCCATGAGGCCATCGTCCAGGGTTCGCTCATTCGCCTGCGGCCGGTACTGATGACCGCCCTGGTCGCGGCGCTGGGCTTCGTGCCGATGGCGCTGGCCACCGGTATGGGCGCCGAGGTACAGCGTCCGCTCGCGACCGTGGTCATCGCCGGCATCCTGTCCTCGACCTTGCTCACCCTCTTCCTCATCCCGGTGCTCTACGGCTGGTTTGAGCCCAAGGCCCTGGATGAGGCCGATCCCGTCGGCGACCAGCCGACTACACCCGGGCAACCGCCCATCACGAAGGAGACTGCATGATCCGCCATCTCACCCTCTGCGCCCTGCTGCTGGCCGGCGCTGGTGCCCTCGCCGCCGAGGACAAGCCCGCCACCCCCGCCGAAGCCCCCAAGATCGAGCGCCTGAAGCCCGAGCAGTGGTGCGCGACCCACGACGTCCCCAAGGACAAGTGCACCACCTGCGACCGCAAGCTCATCCCCGCTCTCAAGAAGGCCAAGGACTGGTGCAGCGAGCACGAAGTCGCCGAGTCCCTGTGCGTGAAGTGCGACCCCAAGGCCAAGGACCGCCTCGACGCCCAGCGTCCCGCCAAGGACGCGAAGTAGGTCATGGACGGCCCCACCCGGAGTGAGGCGCCCATCCCGCCTGCCCGGGTGGGTGCCGATCCCGCATCGCATGCCCGTTGGCCGGAGGCATCGTCGCCGCCGTCAGCCTGAGCTTCATGTTCTGGCTGTGGCGGGCCAAGTTGGCGGCTGCCGCTGCACTGGGCAGTGCGACGCTCCGCCAGGACGCCGCTTGCGCGCTGGGCTGCATCGCGCTGTCTGTCACCCTGCTCATCGGGAGCGCCATCTACACCGTGGCACCGCACCTCTGGTGGGTGGATGCCGTGGCGGCCATCGTCATCGCCGTGTTGATCGCCCGCGAGGGCTGGGGCGGGCTGAAAGCCATCTGGGGCGGAGCCTCGGGTGGGTGCGGTTGCAGCGGACACTGTCCGTAGGGGCCGTTCGTGGTTCAGGACGGGCAGTTGATCGTGTAGACCCAGGCAGTTCCGCTGTTCGGCGCGCTCATCACCACCAAGCACCAGGCCGGATCGCTAGGTTCCGGGGCGTAGGTCCACTGCAGTGTTCCGGTCCCTGACACCAGTCCGCCGGTCGATGCCACCAGGACCCCCTTGTAGAAGCAGTCGAGGCGGTCGGGGATGCCGTACATGTCGTAGGTGATCCGCACTTGGCCGGGCATCGGGCCGAGGGCGTGGCGAGTCCTGGTTGTGCCCTGGCCGCCGCTGGCGGTGACCTGACCGCAGGGCTTGGGCGGGCGCTCGTCCAGGGGGCAGGCGGCGCACTCCGTCTGGTCGAGGGCTGGCGGCAGGCTGGGAATGACGGCCTTGCAGACCGTGGGGGAGATGCATTTCACCAGCGGCCTCCCGGGCATCGGGCGACCGGCGAGCGTGTGCGCTCGGCGACGACGAAGGCGCAGCCGCACAGGACGCACAGGTCGTTTCCAGGCCGATAGTGCGAGCAGGCCCGGCAGAGGCCGATGCGGCGTTCGATCTCGCCGGGTGACGGCACTTCAAGCCGGTCATAGAGCGGGGCCGTCTCGATGAGGTCGTTACCGCCTGGTCGCATGACGAGCGAGCGATCTGTTTCACGGATCACGGCGATGGCAGGACGGCCGGGGACATCTGCCAGGTGCCGGCCCTTCCAGGCGTCGATGGGTCCGTCCAGGACCTGAGCATTGAGCACCTCGTCGATGGCGGTGAGGACCTCGGAGGGTCCGCCCCATGCCGGCAGGCAGAGACGCCGGTTCCAGCGGTGCATATCAGCGAAGCGCATGGCGACCGGGTGGCCGTCGCGCAGGACCACCGACCGGCGCTCGTCGCCGCGCTGGGGGTAGACCACCACCTGGGGCGCGTCCACCAGGCTGGCGAGGTGGCCGATGCCGGAATCCAAGCTGACCACCACCCGCGCCCCGCGCAGGAGGCGCAGCGTCCCGGTCACGGCGTCGCCAGCCGGGTCGAGGTCCCACGCCGCCACGTCGGCCGGGATCTCGGCGGACTCGGCCCGGGAGCCGGCCAGGCCGACGATCCAGCCGCGTTCGCGGCAGGAACGGGCCAGGTTCGCCCACGGCCAGACGTTCTTGGCGTCGGCGTAGGGCTTGGTCCGTGGCGCCAGGACCACGTCCACCGGATGCTGCTCGGGCAGCGGGATGGGCGGCTTGGGGTAGCTCTCACCGTCCGGCGCCCAGGTGACGAGGTCGGCGCGGGGCCACAGGTCCTGGGCCGAGGCTCGGATCCGTTCGTCCAGGGCCTCGGGCCGGATGCGGTAGTCGTAGCCGGCGGGGTAGTGCGCCTCGACCGGCTCCCACAGGCGCGGATCTGGCGGCGCTGGGTAGAGCGGCCCATGCAGCGGGTTGCCGCCGATGATGTCGCCGGGCTGGTAGTGTGCCCAGATCCAAGGCAGCACGTCACGGACGAGGTCGCCAAAGTGACCAAACCAGGGCAGGAATACGCGCTGTGTCATGCCAGATACCCTCCTTCCGCCTTGCAGGCGCCCCAGGCGGACACCGACTCGACCGTACCGTCGCTGCTGAACCCGGCGGCGGCGACATTGGTGACGCGGCCCTGCGGGCTGACCGTGAAGGTGATGTCCGCGCCGTAGGTCGGGCCGCCCGAGTAGATGCCGCCGCGGGGGCTGGCCGTGACTGACCCACCGCCAGCCGCCGGTGTGGTGAAGCTGCCCGAGGTGGTGCCGTACACATGGCCGCCGGCCAGGGTGTTGGCGACGTTCGCCGCGCTCGGCAGGTAGGCATCCCCGTAGAAGAGGCTGAGGGACGCGCCGCCGCAGACGGTGGCGTTCACCTCGTTGACGGTCTGGGCCAGCTTCGCGCCGCGCGTGTTCCACGACCAGACCGAGCCGTCATAGGCCAGGTAGGCGTGCAGGGTGAAGACCGCGACATACTTGTAGCGGTAGCTCCAGGTGGACGACAGCGAGGTGCGCAACACCTCGACCGTCGCCCCGATCGTGATCGGGGAGCCGTACTCGGGCTGGTTGGCGCCCAGCCAGGAGTTGAACCCGCCCAGGTTGCCCGCGAATCCCGACACGCCGGACAGGTACTCCATCTCGTAGGAGGACGCCGCCTCGTATTTGATGCGCTTGCGGATGGCCAGGTAGCTGCGATCCCAGCAGATCGCTCCCGGCACGCGCCCGGTCCAGCCCACCCGCTGGTCGCGGAGGCCCTTGATGCGGACCTTGTTGAGCGTCGGGCCGAGGCCCGGCAGATCCGTGCTGAGGTCGGCGCCACCAGACTGGACCTTGGCGACATTGCTGTTCGCGTTGCCGCTGGTCAGGATCTCGAACTGGTCGGGCTTCGCCCCGCCCGTGCGCCAGGCGCGCAGGCGCACGGCCGGGCGCGCGATCGTGACCCGGGTGAGGGCCAGCGAGTAGACCTCGCACCAGAACTCGACGTTGCCGAACTCCTGCGGCATGACGGTCG
>JACRBD010000051.1 GCA_016234625.1 Caulobacterales bacterium
GAACCGGCGTAGTTGACGTTGATCGTGCCGCTGTTGGCGATGGCGGCGGCGGTCGCGTCGACCTTGCCGTCAATATCGTTCAGCCTGCCGTTGAGCTCGGCCACGGCGTCGCCGCGAAAGATCTGGGTGTTGCCGACATAGCCGGCCTGGCCGCCGTCGACGGTCAGGGTATTGCCGATGGCCGCCGAAGTCAGTGACACGGCGTCCTGAACATGTTCGACGGTCGCGTTGAGCGTCGACTTGATGTTGGCGCTGTTGTTCTGGTTGCTCGACACGCTGCTTTCAGCAGCCTGTGCCGAGCCTGCAATAAACACGGCCGCAAATGCGGCGTAATACATGATATTCTTCATCTTGGTTCTCCGTTCCGCCGATTATTCGACAAGAGAACGACAGCAACGCCCGTGCCATCAGGGTTCATGTTCCAGTAGTATTAACTCGCGGAATCCGCCAAAGCACCCGGTTATACTTTCATAAATCACGATCTTCGGGTGACGAAGGCCTGCGGGCGAGTCCCGCCCGGAGTTTTCTCCAACCAGGCGAGCGCCGCCCGCCGAAAGGTTTATGATCGGGACGGGGACGACGGCGTCCGCTTCCGGGCCGTGGGCCAGACCAGCACATTCGGACGCCGGCGGGCTGTGCCGTGGCGGTACAGGCCGGTCTGTTCGCGCCACGATCCGTGGCGGGTGAAAGGTCTCTGTAAACCCACCGCTGTTAGGGTCATGGGATGCACCTGCCAGATCCCCATGTCGCCAGGCCGCCGGAACGCCGCCGCCGCGCCCGGCCCAGTTGTCACCACGCCGCGATGATCAGGCTGGGTGAGCAGGGTCCGGACATCCCCTGCATTGTTACGAACATGGACTTTGCTGGCGCGAGACTGACGCTGTCCGCCCAACGACCGCTTCCCACCGATGTGCGGCTCGTGCTCATCCGGAGCGCGGTCGCCTTTGACGCGACGATCCGCTGGCGGCGGGGCCTGGCCTGCGGCCTGACCTTTCTCGCCCGGCACGATCTCGTCGCGTAACCCGGCCAGGCCCTCAGTCCGCCGGCAGCAGATTCTCGTTCCGCCGGGCCATCAGCTTGTCGAACTCGCCCCAGACGCCGGTCTCGCCGTGCCATTGGCCGCGGGTGGCGGCCTTGGAGTATTCTGTGGCGCGGGCCTCGAAGAAGTTGGCGTGCTCCACGCCGCTGAGCATCGATTGCAGCCAGGGGAGCGGGTTTTCCTTGATCCCGTAGACCTCCGGCAGCTTCAGCTGGCGCAGCCGCCAGTCGGCGATGAAGCGGATGTAGGCCTTGATCGTCTCCGGCGTCATGCCCTGGACCTCGCCGGCCTCGAACGCCAGGTCGATGAACTTGTCTTCCAGCGCCACCACCGTCTCGCAGCAGCCGACAATGTCCTCGGCCACGGCCTTGGTCACCGCGCCGGTCTCGGCGTTGAAGGCGTGGTAGAGCTTGATGATGCCTTCGCAGTGCAGGCTCTCGTCGCGCACCGACCAGCTGACGATCTGGCCCATGCCCTTCATCTTGTTGAAGCGCGGGAAGTTCATCAGCATGGCGAAGGAGGCGAACACCTGCAGGCCTTCGGTGAAGCCGCCGAACATCGCCAGGGTGCGGGCGATGTCGCCATTGGTCTCCACGCCGAACTTCTGCATGTAGTCATGCTTGTCCCGCATGGCCTCGTATTCCATGAAGGCGCCGAACTCGCTCTCCGGCATGCCGATGGTCTCGAGCAGCAGGGCGTAGGCGGCGATGTGGATGGTCTCCATGTTCGCGAACGAGGAGAGCATCATCTTCACTTCGGTGGGTTTGAAGACCCGCGCGTAGCGCTCCATGTAGTTGTCGGCGACTTCGATGTCGGCCTGGGTAAAGAAGCGGAAAATCTGCGTCAGCAGATTGCGCTCCTTGTCGTTCAGGTTGGCCGCCCAGTCCTTGCAGTCCTCGCCCAGCGGCACCTCCTCGGGCATCCAGTGGACCTGCTGCTGGCGTTTCCACATGTCGTAGGCCCACGGGTAGCGGAACGGCTTGTAGGCCGCCGACGGGGTGAGCAGACCGGGCAGTTTCAGCTTGGACGAGGCGGTCACGGTGACAAACTCCGGACGGGAACGGACGGGAATCGCGGCTGTGCGTTAGAACGAAAGACCGTATCAAACTGCCACGACACATCTAGTGGTTAGGCTGCCGCAACCCACAAGATGTTGTGAGACTGTGGATAAGATCATGAACCAATCGTTGACCGTCTACGGCGCCCTCGGATCGGGCAGCGTGCCCGTCGAGGCGGCGCTGACCCTTGTCGGACAGCCCTTCGAGGTCATCGAGGGGGCCACCTGGGAACACGACGAGAAGATCCTCGCCCGGGTTCGGGCGGTCAACCCGTTGGTCCAGATCCCCACTCTGGTCCTGCCGTCGGGCGAGATTCTCACCGAGAGCGCGGCTATCCTTGTCTGGCTCGCCGATGCCCATCCGGAGGCCCGGCTCGGACCGGCCATCGACGACCCGCGGCGCGGCCAGTTCCTGCGCTGGATGACCTTCATCCCGGCCGCGATCTATTCGATGTTCTGGGTGCGCGACGAACCCTCGCGTCTGGCCGGTCCGGACGAGGCCGCCGGCGAGCGGGTCAAGACCGCCACCGCCGAACGGATCGCCGACTGCTGGCGGATGATGGACCAGCAGATCGCCCCGGCCGGCGACTACCTGCTGGGCGACGAGATCAGCGTACTCGACCTCTATGTCACCGTGGTCAGCCGCTGGGGCCCCGGCCGCAACCGGTTCTACCGCGAGGCGCCGGGCATGACGCCGGTGGTCAGGCGGGTGGACGCCGATCCCCGGCTCGCGGCCTTCTGGGCGGAGCGGTTCCCGTTCGCGGAGGGCTGGGAGCGGTAGGGGACAAAGCCCTTCCCCCTTCATGGGGGAAGGGAGGCCTCCCTGAATCTCATGCAGGCCAGCCTGCCGGACGGTCCGGCAAGAGATGAAGGGGACGGTGGGAGGTCAACAACTGCCCTACTCACCGCCTACAGTTGCGAATAATTCGCACTAACAAGTATTCCGGTGGAATACTGACGGCTGCATAGTCCTTCTCTATCCAACTCCAAGAAACAATCGATTGGGTCTCCCCGTCGTGCGAGCCTACCTTGTCGCCGCCAGCGGTCGGGAGCCCGCGCTTCACACGCGGACCTCCCGGCCCGACCCCATCACCGGAGACACGATCATGGCCCTCGCCACCAGCAAGACCCTCGACAACCTCAAGGCCGCTTTCGCCGGCGAGTGCCAGGCGAACCGGCGCTACCTCTACTTCGCCCAGAAGGCCGATGTGGAAGGCTACAACGATGTGGCGGCCGTGTTCCGCTCGACCGCCGAGGGCGAGACCGGCCACGCCCACGGCCACCTGGAGTTCATGGAGGCGGTCGGCGACCCGGCGACCGGCCTGCCGATCGGCGCCACCGGCGACAACCTCAAGGCCTCCATCGCCGGCGAGACCCACGAGTACACCGACATGTACCCGGGCATGGCCCGCACCGCCCGCGAGGAAGGCTTCGACGAGATCGCCGACTGGTTCGAGACCCTGGCCAAGGCCGAGAAGTCCCACGCCGGCCGGTTCCAGCGCGCGCTGGATACGCTGGACTAGGGCTTCCCTGCGTCCTTCGACACGGCGCTGCGCGCCTGCTCAGGATGACGAGCATTTGTGTTCGTCATGCTGAGCAGCGCCCGAAGGGCGCGTGTCGAAGCACGCTCGCTGTCACCGCTGCATTGCAGGCCCTCTGAATGACCGACGAACCCACCGCTCTCCCGCCGGCCCCGAAAGCTGAAGGCTCCCTCGACGCGCCGATGCGGCATCCGATCGCCTGGCGCGACCCGGCCTACTACGACCTGGCGGCCGTCGAAAAGGAGATGGAACGGGTCTTCGACATCTGTCACGGCTGCCGGCGCTGCTTCAACCTGTGCGACAGTTTCCCGAAGCTGTTCGACATGATCGACGAGAGCCCGACGGGCGAGCTGGACGGCGTGCCCAAGGCGAAGTTCGCCGAGGTGGCCGACGCCTGCACGCTCTGCGATATGTGCTTCCTGACCAAATGCCCTTACGTGCCGCCGCACGAGTTCGATCTCGATTTCCCGCACCTGATCCTGCGCTACCGGGCGGCGAAGCGGAAAGCTGACGGCGGCGACTTCGTCCGCGAGCAGCTGGGCAAGACCGACCGCAACGGCAAGCTGGCCAAGCCCGTGGCCGGCCTGGCCAACTGGGCCACGGCGCGGGAGAACACTCCCTTGCGCGGCCTGCTGGACGCCATCGCCGGCATCGACGCCGAGGCCGAGCTGCCGAAGTATCACGCGAAGACCGCCGCCGACCGGCTGAAGACCATGCCCGCCGCCGACCCCGCCGGCCCGGCCTTCGGCCAACGCAAGGCGGCGATCTACGCCACCTGTTTCACCAACTACAACGACCCCGACACCGCCCAGACCGCCGCCGCCGTGCTGGCGAAACAGGGGGTCGAGACGGCCTTCGTCTACCCTGAATGCTGCGGCATGCCCCAGCTGGAGTCCGGCGACCTGGCCGACGTGGCCGGCCGGGCGCAGCGGGTGGCGGCGCATTTCGCGCCCTGGATCGAGAAGGGCTACGACGTGGTCGCCCTGACCGCCTCCTGCGGCCTGATGATGAAGTTCGAATGGCCCCTGCTGCTGCCCGAAAACGCGGCGGTGAAGGCCCTGGCCGCGGCGACCCGGGATGTCTCACAGTATGTCGTTGGCCTGTCGAAGACCTTCGGCCTGGCGCCCGGCCTGGAGCCCATCCCCGGCGGGGTGACGGTGCACCACGCCTGCCACGCCCGGGCGCAGAATATGGGCGCACAGTCGGCGCAGATGCTGAAACTGATCCCCGACACCCGTATCGAGCTGGTCGAGCGCTGCAGCGGCCACGGCGGCACCTTCGGGGTAATGAAGGAGACCCGGCCCAGCGCGGTGAAGGTCGGCAAGCCGACGGCGAAACAGGTGGCGGCCAAGAAGACCGAGGAGCTCTGTTCGGACTGCCCCCTGGCCTGCTCGCACCTGGGCCAGATGGTCGCCGCCGAGGCTGGCGGGGCGACGGTCCACACCGGCCACCCGATCGAGATCCTGGCGCGGAGCTATGGGCTGTAATGTTTCAAGATCTCAGAGTGAACGATGCCCGCCTCTGACCGCCGCATCACCCCCGCCGACCTGGTCAGCGACGCCGACTACGCCCGCCAGCGTTCGGAACGCCGCGCCGCGCTGCTGCCGGTCAAGCGGCTGCGGCGGGTTTCGCTGGGGCCGTACTGCACGGTGATCTTCGAGAGCTACGACACCATGCTGTTCCAGGTGCAGGAGATGCTCCTGACCGAGAAGGGCGGGGCGGCCCAGGTTCCCGACGAACTGGCCGCCTACAACCCGCTGATCCCGCAAGGGTCCGAGCTGGTGGCCACGGTGATGTTCGAGATCGATGAGCCGGTGCGTCGGGCCGCCGTCCTGGCGCGGCTGGGCGGGGTGGAGGACTGCTTCTTCCTGCAATGCGCCGACACTCGCGCGACGGCCGTTCCCGAAGAGGGCGACAACGTCGAACGCACCCGCGAGGACGGCAAGACCTCCTCGATCCACTTCCTGCGCTTCCCGCTGGACGAGGCCATGAAGGCGGTGTTCCGAGACCCGGCCACGACCATCTCGATCGGCTGCGACCACGAGCAGTACGGCCACCTGGCGATCCTCAGCCCGGCGTCGCGTGCGGAGCTGGCGCGGGATTTGAGCTAGCGCGGGGACATGTACCGAAGGTACGTGTCCCCTATTCCAGCAGCTCGATTGGGGGACACGTACCTTCGGTACATGTCCCCAAGGCCCTACTTCTTCCCCGCCACCTCGATGAACCGGCTCGAAGGCGCGGCGGCGGGCTTCTTGTCCGCCTTGGGTTTGCGGACTTCCTTGTTGGACTTCTTCTGACCCTTGGCCATGACGGCGCTCCCGAAAGGCGGCGTCCCGGGCCCGGCAAGGCGCCGGGCGAGGATCTGCCGACGGTGATGGCGCGGTTCTACAGCATTCCGGCGCCGGATGCAGCCGCCCAAGTCGGCGCCAATCCTTATGCCGCCCTTATGCCGGCGCCCCGTCTTCCCCATCGAAATCCAACACCGCGCGGCGCCAGAACAGCCTTTACCACGCCCCGATCCCCGGGGCGGGCGGAGTCCGCGATGACTATTTCCACAACGGCCGGCCCGGCGACGGCGACCACCCGCCATTCCGGCTTCTGGGCCCTGACGCTCGGTTCGGTGGGGGTGGTGTTCGGCGACATCGGCACCAGCCCGCTCTACGCCATGCGCGAGGCCCTGGCGCACACCAAGGGGATTCCCACCGACATGGCCGCCCTGGGGGTGGTGTCGCTGGTGTTCTGGGCCCTGACCCTGATCGTGACGATCAAGTACCTGGTCGTGGTGCTGCGCGCCGACAACAGGGGCGAGGGCGGAACCCTGGCGATGATGGCCCTGGCGCAGCACGCCATGGGCCGGCGGTCGGGGATGGTCTTCCTGCTGGGCATCGTCGGGGCGGCGCTGTTCTACGGCGACGGCCTGATCACCCCGGCCATCTCGGTGTTGTCGGCGGCCGAGGGGGTGGTCGATGCGCCGGGGGTGGGGGAAGCCTTCCGACCCTTCGTCCTGCCCACCGCCGCCGTCATCCTGGTGGCCCTGTTCATGGTCCAGTCGCGGGGCACGGCCAGTGTCGGCCGCTATTTCGGCCCGATCACCCTGGTCTGGTTCCTCGTCCTGGCGGCCATGGGTCTGCAGCACATTGTCCGGGAGCCCTCGATCCTGCTGGGCCTGAGCCCGCACTACGGCGTGAACCTGTTCATCCACAACTGGGTGCTGGGGGCGGCCGTGCTGGGCAGTGTGTTCCTGGTGGTCACGGGGGCCGAGGCGCTCTATGCCGACGTCGGCCATTTCGGCAAGGGCCCTATCCGCACCGCCTGGCTGGCCGTGGCCTTTCCCTGCCTGATGCTCAACTACCTGGGCCAGGGCGCCCTGGTGCTGGCCGAACCGGCGGCGGCGGCCAATCCGTTCTTCAGGATGATCCCGCAGTTCGCCTACTGGCCGGTGCTGATCCTGACCACAGCCGCCACCGTGATCGCCAGCCAGGCGGTGATCACCGGCGCCTTCTCGGTCACTCAACAGGCGGTGCAGCTGGGCCTGCTGCCTCGGATGACCATCAAACGCACCAGCGAGACTATCGCCGGACAGATCTTCGTGCCGGCGATCAACACCCTGCTGATGGTCGGGGTGCTGGCCCTGCTGGTGATGTTCCGCAACTCATCCAACCTGGCGGCCGCCTATGGCATCGCCATCACCGCGACCATGGTGATCACCGTGCTGCTGCTGTTCGTCATCGAGCGCCGCCACTGGAAGTGGCCGCTGTGGGCCTCGCTGGCCCTGAGCGGACCCTTCCTGCTGATCGACCTGACCTTTTTCGGGGCCAACACCCTGAAGTTCGCCCAGGGCGGCTGGTTCCCGGTGCTGCTGGGCGCGGGGCTGATGCTGATCATGTGGACCTGGACCAGCGGCGCGCGAATCCTCTCCGCCAAGGCCCATCGGGACTCCATTCCGATGGCCGATCTGGCCGAGACCCTCAAGGCCCGCCCGCCGCACCGGGTCGAGGGCACGGCCATGTTCCTGACCTCCGACCCGACGGTCGCCCCGGTCGCCCTGATGCACAACCTCAAGCACAACCGCGTGCTGCACCGGCAGAA
>JACRBD010000056.1 GCA_016234625.1 Caulobacterales bacterium
GGCGTGGACGAGAGCGTGATGTGGGGCGAGTACTTCTTCTGCGAGGCGCTGGAAAACGCGCTGCGCCACAACCTGGCGAACCAGAAGAAGGGCAACGGCTCGACGAAGGGCTGAGGCCGGCCGCTACGCCTTTCGGCGGGCGAGCGAAGCGGTGAGCTGCACCGTGGCCAGGGCGAGGAGATAGAGCCCCGCGCCCAGCAACAGCGTGTTTCGCAGACCCAGGTAGATCGCACAGAAGATGGCCGAGCCCGAGCCCAGCACGCTGGAAGCGGCATTCAGCGACCACGCCCAGCGCACCGAGGGCGGGTGCCAGGACTGCAGGCGGCTGAGGCCGGCCGGGAACGGGATGCCCATGACAAAGCCGGCCGGCGCGATCAGCAGGACGGTCACCAGCATCCTGACGGGCAGAGGCAGCGCCGCTCCGGCGTTGATGATGGGTCTGACGGCGAAGGCAAGCAGTGTCACGACGGCGGCGACTCCGGCGAGCGTCAGCATGAGCCGGCGGTCTTCAGCCGAGACGATGCGGCGGCTGAAGTAGCTGCCGCAGCCGCTGGAGACGAGCATCGAGAAGATGACCACGGTGAGGGCGTAGGTGGGGTGGCCGAGGAACAGCACGAGTTTCTGAATCAGGCCGACCTGAATCAGGATGTAGCCTGCGCCGAGGCAGACGAAATAGAGCAGGAAGAAGGGCACGCCCCGCTTGTTGGGCAGGCGCGAGCCGAGCAGCAACGGGGGCAGGGCGAGGGTGACGACGGTGGCCAGCAAGCTGACGCTGACCAGCGAGAAGAGCGTGGGCACGGCCAGGTTGATCTTGAAGTCGGCGCTCTCGCGGGCGGCGGTGGACTTGAAGCCCCAGACGTCGCGCGGCTGAACGGTGTAGAAGAAGAACGGCCGGTCGTCGGAGACGGGCGAGACGTCGTAGGGGTAGGAGGCGAAAAACGCCGCCGGGTCCTTGGCCGTGAGGAACTCGGCGAACGGGGTATCGGGCGCCTGCCCGGGCATATAAACGATCTCGAATCCGCCCCGGCTCGCCGCCAGCCCGGCGCGCTCCAGCAACTCCACCGGCATCGGCTTGCGGCTGACGATGACTGTGTCCGAGGCGCCCCAGCCGCGCAGCTTCTGGACATCCTCGCGCACGACGATGACGTGGCGGGCCGGATCGTTTTCGCCCAACCGCCTGAGCGCCTCGCGGGCCAGGGCCAGCAGCCTGAGCGATTCGCGCGGCGGATCGAAGCCCCAGCGCGTGAAGGCCAGGATGCCGTCCGGCGTGAGGTGGGAGAGATAGTCGGCAAACGCCTCGGTCGTGTAGATGTTGTTCTCCGACAGCGCGTAGGCGCCGGCGGCCGTGGAGGCCCAGGTGTCAACCAGCGTCGCCTGGAGAAGCTGGTACTTTTCGCCGCTGCGGCGCACGAAACTGCGGCCGTCTTCGACGACGACGCGCACGCCGGGACGGGAGTAGAGGCCGCGGCTGGCGGCGCGGAAGCGGCCGCGCATCACGGTGCCGGCGATGATGGGATTGATCTCCACCGCGGTGACGTCGCGCGATCCGGAAGCCAGCGCGCGGGCGACGTCCCAACCTCCGCCGGCGCCGATGATGAGCGTCTTGGCGCCGGGCCGGAGAAGGTATGGGAAGCCGGGGCCATGGGCGGTGAGCTCGACGCGATCGGCCGCGGAGAGGTTGTCGAGGTCGAAGTGCGGGATGCCGGTGGTGGCATCGGCGTCGATCACGATGAGGGGGTCGGAGCCCTTGGCATCCTGCGTGACCGAGATGCGGGAGAAGCTGTTCCACTGCACGAAGGACTCGTTGGCGAGTGGGCTGCCCTTGGCCGAGTGGACATCCAGAATCGGGGCGCGCTTGTTGATCAGGATGAGCGCCACCAGCGCCAGGGCCAGGCCGACGCCGGCCGCGCGCCCGGTCGAAGCCCGGGCCAGGCCGAACCAGACGGCCGCGGCGGCGGCAAACAGCACGCCGGCGGAGAGGACGGCGCCCGGGCCGCCGACGAGATTCAGGAAGGGGATCACCAGCAGGCAGCCGGCGGCGGCGCCGAGCAGGTCGAAGAAGTAAACGCGCTCCACGCGCTGGATGGCCTCCGAGATAGCCAGGGAGAC
>JACRBD010000054.1 GCA_016234625.1 Caulobacterales bacterium
CATCAGGGGATCCAACACCGCCCACTGCTCGTCGCTGAACCAAAACTCGTTCGCCATCATCCAAACTCCTCTCAGAGCTTGAATCGCTCAGCCAGCAATAGGTTCACACCTGATTGAGTTTGGAGCCTAGAGCATTTTCCGGCGAAGCGGATGCCGGTTCGCCGCCAGAAAATGCGTCAAGACAAAGAACTAGAGCATTTCACCGATCCAGTTGGATCGGCAATTGCTCTAGATCGCCGGAACCGATCTACGCTCGCTTGCGAGTGGGAACGGCGTGATCCCTGGGCCCGCCCCGCTATCCGGTCTTGCGCCGCCGCCCCCGGCCCTGCTTCGCGGCGTGGCCGGGAACGCGACCGGGGCGAAGAGGGGATTCCGCGGCGCCGTGCTGGCCATCAGCGAGGTTCCCTCTTGCCACTGCGCCTGGGATCGTCGATTGCCGGGGTCTGGACGGTTACCACCCGCGCGCAAGGGCCTGTCGAATGATTGCACCCGCTGAAGCCCGTCTCTGTGTCCTGGGCCTGGGCTATGTCGGCCTGCCGCTGGCGGTGGCATTCGGCGCGGCGCACGACACCCTGGGCTACGATCTGGATGCCGGCCGGATCGCCGAATTGCGCCGAGGCGAGGATCGCACCCTGGAGGTCGAGGCCGCCGAACTGGCTGGCTCGCCGCGCCTGCGATTCAGCGACCAGGAGGCGGATCTGGCCGATCGGAATGTATTCATCGTCACCGTTCCGACCCCCATCGATTCCGCCCGCCGCCCCGACCTCGGCGCGATCTCGGCCGCCAGCCGGACCATAGGACGCCACCTCAAGCCCGGCGCGGTGGTGATCTATGAGTCCACGGTCTATCCCGGCTGCACCGAGGAGATCTGCGTCCCGATCCTGGAGCGGGAGTCGGGGCTGGTCTTCAATCGCGACTTCTTTTGCGGCTACAGCCCCGAGCGCGCCAATCCGGGCGACCGGGAACACCGGTTGTCGACGATCACCAAGGTAACGGCTGGATCGACGCCGGAGGCGGCGGCTTTTGTCGATACCCTCTACCGCGCCATCGTCACGGCCGGCACGCATCTGGCCAGTTCGATCAAGGTGGCCGAGGCCGCGAAGGTGATCGAGAACACCCAGCGGGATCTCAACATCGCCCTGATCAACGAATTCGCGATGATCTTCAACCGCCTGGGGATCGACACCCTGGAGGTGCTTCAGGCGGCGGGGACCAAGTGGAACTTCCTGCCCTTCCGCCCCGGCCTGGTCGGCGGCCACTGCATCGGCGTCGATCCCTACTACCTGACTCACAAGGCCCAGGAGGTGGGATACCATCCAGAGGTGATCCTCGCGGGACGGCGTATCAATGACGGAATGGGCGCCTATGTGGCCAATCAGGTGCTGCGGCTCCTGGTGCGCAAGGGCGTAAACCCGGTCGGCGCCCGCGCCCTGGTGCTGGGACTGGCTTTCAAGGAGAACTGTCCCGATCTGCGCAATACCCGCGTGGTCGATATCGTCGCGGAATTGGCCGAGCACCGAATGGCGGTGGACGTGCATGACCCCTGGGTCGACGCGGCCGAGGCGCGTCACGAGTACGGCCTGACCCTGACCCCGGCGCCCGAACCCGGCGCCTATGACGTCGTCATCCTGGCCGTCGCTCATAGCCAGTTCGTCGACCTGGGGGCCGAAGGCGTTCGGGCATTCGGCAAGCCGGCCTTCGTGATGTACGACGTCAAGTCCGCCTTGCCGCCGTTGGCGGTCGACGGCCGCCTGTGAGCGGCCTCCGCCCTGGCCTGATCGGAGCAGTCCCATGAAAGTCCTGGTTACCGGCAGCGCCGGATTTATCGGTTCGGCCACCTGCCTGCGACTTCTGGAGCGCGGCGACACCGTGATTGGCGTCGACTGCCTCAATGACTACTACGATCCCGAGTTGAAACGCGCCCGGCTCGCGCGGCACATCGACCATCCCAACTTCATTCAGCTGACCATCGACCTGTCGGACCGCCAGGCGATGGAACAGGCGTTCGCCACCCACCGGCCCCAGCGCGTGATCAATCTGGCCGCCCAGGCGGGCGTTCGCTATGCCGCGACCAACCCGCACATCTATGTGTCGAGCAACGTGACCGGCTTTCTGCATGTGCTGGAGGGCTGCCGGCACAACGGGGTGGAGCACCTGGTCTTCGCCTCGACCAGTTCGGTCTACGGGGCCAACCTGAAGATGCCCTTCTCGGAGCATGACAGCACCGAGCATCCGCTGACCCTGTACGCGGCCACCAAGAAGGCCAACGAGCAGATGGCGCACAGCTATGCCAACCTGTTCGACCTGCCCTGCACGGGCCTCAGATTCTTCACCGTCTATGGGCCCTGGGGCCGGCCGGACATGGCCCTGTTCATGTTCACCAAGGCAATCCTCGCCGGCGAGCCGATAAAGGTGTTCAATCATGGAAAGCACAAGCGCAGCTTCACCTTCATTGACGACATCGTCGAAGGCGTGATCCGCGTCCTGGACCAGCCCCCCACCGCCAATCCGGCCTGGAACGGCGCCAGCCCCGACCCGGCCACCAGCGGCTCTGGCCCCTATCGCATTTTCAACATCGGCGCCGAGCAGCAGGTCGAGCTGTTGCGCTACATCGAGGTGCTGGAACAGTGTCTCGGCCGCAAGGCGATCATGGAGATGCTGCCCCTCCAGCCGGGCGACGTTCCGGACACCGAGGCCGACGTCACCGATCTTTCCAACATCGTCGGCTATCGCCCCAGAGTTACCGTTGAAGAGGGCGTCAAGGCGTTTGTGGACTGGTACCGCGGCTACAACGGCGTGCTCTAGGCGTCGATCTCGGCGAAGGTGTCGGCCACGCCGATGCTACCGCCGCCGCGCCGTGCCTGAATGAACCGGCGGCTTTCCCCATCCAGTTCCACGGCGGTCAGCACGCCGGTGCGATAGGCCCAGGTATCGACGCCGATACGGCGTTCGTCGGAGAAGGGCTCGGTCTCTGGGGTATGACCGTGAACGATGACCTTCGCCAGTCGCCGGCCGTGCGACAGGAACGGCTCGCGGATCCAACGCAGGTCGTGCGCGGTCTGGGCATTGAGCGGTCGGTCAGGCCGGACGCCGGCATGGGCAAACAGGTAGTCGCCGACCTCGACCCGGTCTTCCAGGCCCCAAAGGAACTTCAAGTGCGTATCCGGGATGGCCGCCTTGAACGCCTGTTGCGCCCGGCGCCATCCTTCAAGATCATCCTTGTCTCGTGGCGGGGTCACGCCATAGGACAGCATGGTTTCCCGACCGCCATAGCTGGTCCAGGCCAGGCCCGAGTCGAAATCCGAGAGAAAACGCAGCATCGTCTCCTCATGATTTCCGCACAGGAACCGCGCCTCCGGCTGATCGGCGCGAATCCGCGTCAGGCGTTCGATGACTCCCTTTGAATCCGGTCCCCGATCGACGTAGTCGCCAAGGAATATCAGCAAAGGCCGCCGCCCCCCGGGCGGGCTCGCCTCGGCGATGGTGTCGAGCAGCGCCGTCAGCAGGTCGTTGCAGCCATGGATATCGCCGACCGCGAATACCGCCCGGTCGTCCATGGCCCTGGGGGCGACAGATGTCAGTCCGCGTTTCAGTCGCCGGAAGAGACTGGTCAAGACAAGCTCACCCTTGAGGTCGAACCACGACCGCTACCCTAGAATGGGCGGCAATAACACGGAATGGCGCCGAATTCTCCGTCGGCGAGCATGCCGCTCTAAACGGTGCGGTAATATCGCGCGCGCAGCGTTCCTTGCCCGATGCGCTTCATCGGCCTAGTTCTATCGTCGGAGATAGACGCGTGTTACGGGGTTCATAGCCGGATGGCGAAGTTTCGCGAGGCCTCCCCCACCGGCTTGCCGGATCAGGATGACGTTGCGGGCCCGCCGCTCGTGCGCGGTGACGCCGACGCCGGCCTTCTGACGATTGATGCGGCGGCGACCGAAGCCGCCCCCCAGACCTACGAGATCCTCGCCTTCGACAACACGCCGGTCGCGGCTTGCTCCTGCCCCCTGTGTTCGGGCGGACTGTTCGTCACGGACCGGGCCGGGCCGCCGAAGGGACCGGTATCCTTCTTTGACGCCGGCGACCGGGGTGGCGGGATTGAACCCGTGACCGGCAAGATCTCCAAGTCCGTGTCTCAGGCGGCCAGTCAGCTGAGCCGCACGTTCGCGTCCTGGAACGACTTCTTCGGTGAAGAGCAGTTCCTTGGTCCGCCATCGATCGTCACCTGGGCGTTCCGCTCGTCCGAGCCCGCCACCATGCCCGACGACACGGCGGGCTTCAGCCGTTTCAACGAAATGCAGATCACCGCCACGCTGCTGGCGCTGGCCGCATGGTCGGACGTTGCCAACATCATCTTTGTCAGGGTGGGCGAGGGCGCGGCCGGAGACGCCGCCTACTCCAACAGCGCAACGATCCTGTTTGGCAACTACGCGAGTGGGTCGGACGGGGCGGCGGCCTTTGCCTTCATGCCCAGCCTCGGAGCCAGCGGCGGCGATGTATGGATCAACAACAGTCTCAGCTACAACAACGCGCCCGTCGCCGGCAACTACGGCCAACTGGTTCTGATTCATGAATTGGGCCATGCGATCGGGTTTTCCCACCCGGGAGAATACGACGCCGGAGATGGAGGTGGTATAACCTACGCCGCGAATGCGGAATATTACGAAGATAGCCAACAATACACGGTGATGAGTTACTTCACCGAGGATAATACCGGCGGGTACTTTGGACCCAAATATCCGGCCACGCTCATGCTGGACGACATCGCCGTCGCCCAGAAGGTCTACGGCATCAATACAACCACCCGGACGGGCGACACCGTCTACGGGTTCAACGCCACTGCTGACAGACCCTGGTTTGTCGCTTCGTCGGCCACCACCATTCTGGTCTTCGCGGTCTGGGACGCCGGCGGTACGGACACGTTCGACTTCTCTGGCTACAGCAACAACCAGATCATCAACCTGGGCCAGGGCGCCTTCTCGAGCGTGGGCACGTACAACGGCGTCAGTCTTCGGGGCAATATCGCCATCGCCATGGGCGTGGTGATCGAAAACGCGGTGGGCGGATCGGGCGCCGACACGCTGATCGGCAACAGCGTGGCCAACAGGCTCACCGGCAATGGCGGCGATGACGTGCTGACCGGCGGCGCGGGCGCCGACGTCTTCGTGGCCTCCGCTGGCGGCGGCCTTGATGTGATCACCGACTTCGTTGTGGGAACAGATCGGATCGATATCAGCGCCTTTGGCGCCTATCAGAGCATCGTGCAGTCCGGCGCCGACGCATTGGTCTCCATTGCGACCGGCGTGTCCGTCCGTCTGACCGGCGTCGCGGCCTCAAGCCTGACGGAAGCCAGCTTCCTGGGTCTGGCCGTCTCGCCGCCCCCACCGCCTCCCCCGCCTCCCCCTCCGCCGCCGCCTTCGCCACCACCAAGCCCGCCTCCGCCCAGCCCTCCGCCTTCGCCACCCCCGCCTTCGCCGCCGCCGCCCGTGACCTACAGCCGGACCCTGAACGGCACGGCGGGGAACAACTTCCTCTCCGGCGACAGCCGGAACGAACAGATCAACGGTCTGGGCGGTGGTGACTCGCTATTCGGCAACGGCGGCTCTGATCGCCTGGATGGCGGGACGGGCAATGATTCGCTCAACGGCGGCGACGGGGACGACATCCTCATCGGCGGAACGGGCAACGATTCCCTGACCGGTGGAGCCGGCGCGGACGTCTTTGTCGCCACATCCGGCGGCGGCGCGGACACGATCACGGACTTCCAGATTGGCGCCGACCTGATCGATCTGACCGCCTTCGCCGCCTATCAGAGCATCGCTCAGTCCGGAGCCGACACGCTGGTCACCCTGGCCTCGGGCGTGACCCTGCGCCTGCAGAATGTGACCGCCAGCGCCCTGACGGACGCCAGCTTCCTGGGCCTGCCGGCATCACCGCCGCCCAGCCCGCCTCCGCCCAGCCCTCCGCCGCCCCCGCCGCCGAGTCCTCCTCCTTCTCCGCCGCCGTCACCTCCACCGAGCCCCCCGCCTTCACCGCCGCCGAGCCCGCCTCCGCCCAGTCCTCCGCCTTCGCCACCCCCGCCTGTGACCTACAGCCGGACCCTGAACGGCACGGCGGGGAACAATTTCCTCTTCGGCGACAGCCGGAACGAACAGATCAATGGTCTGGGCGGTGGAGACTCGATTTTCGGCAACGGCGGTTCCGATCGCCTGGATGGCGGGACGGGCAATGACTCACTCAATGGCGGTGAGGGGGACGACATCCTCATCGGCGGAACGGGCAACGATTCCCTGACCGGCGGAGCCGGCGCGGACGTCTTTGTGTTCGGCGCTTCCACCGGCAACGACACCATCGTCGATTTCGTGGTCGGGGTGGACCTGATTGATGTCAGCCAGATCGGCTCGGTCCAGTCCATCACGCAGCAGGCCGGCGGTGCACTGGTCACATTCAGTTCGGGCAGCTCCGCCCTGCTCACGGGCGTCGCCGCGACCGCGTTGTCCTCAGCCAGCTTCCTGGGCCTGATCGCAAACGCAATGGACGCCGCCGCCGCGACCACGGCGGGCCAGCCGGACAGCAAAGCCCCACTGCCGGATGAATTGGCCGGCGGCCGGATCGAGCTGTTCAAGACGTCTGGCGACTGGTTCACGTAAACCAGTCGCCGGCGACCTCCTAGGCGGATTCCAGCCAGGCCACGATCGTCTCGGCCGCCTCCACCGGTGAAAGGGTCGTCGTATCCACCGTCAGCTCGGCGTGCTCCGGCGGCTCGTAGGGGCTGTCGACACCGGTGAAGTTCTTCAGCTGGCCGGCTCTCGCCTTCTTGTAGAGGCCCTTCACATCACGCGCCTCGGCCACGGCCAGGGGCGTCTCGACGTAGACCTCGACGAATTCGCCCTCCTCCAGCATCTCGCGGGCCATGCGGCGCTCGGCGCGGAAGGGACTGATGAAGGCGGTCAGGACGATCAGGCCGGCGTCGACCATCAGCTTGCTGACCTCGGCGACGCGGCGGATGTTCTCGACCCGGTCCTCCTCGGTGAAGCCAAGGTCCTTGTTCAGGCCGTGCCGCACGTTGTCGCCGTCCAGCAGGTAGGTGTGGCGGCCCAGGGCGTGCAGGCGTTTCTCCACCAGGTTGGCGATGGTCGACTTGCCGGCGCCGCTGAGGCCGGTGAACCAGACCACCCGGCCCTTCTGGCCCTTCTGGGCGGCGCGGACGTCCTTGTGGATGTCGGTGGCCTGCCAGTGGATGTTGTCGGCCCGGCGCAGGGCGAAGTGCAGCATGCCCGCCCCGACCGTGCGGTTGCTCAGCCGGTCGATCAGGATGAAGCCGCCCAGGTCGCGGTTGTCCTTGTAGGCCTCGAACGGAATCGCCCGGTCGAGCGAGAGGTTGCAGACGCCGATCTCGTTGAGCTCCAGCCGCTTGGCGGCGATGTGCTCCAGGGTGTTCACCTGCACCCGGTATTTGGGCTCTGTGATCGAGGCGGTGACCGTCTGGGCGCCGATCTTCATCAGATAGGGCCGGCCGGGGAACATCGGCTCGTCGTCCATCCAGACGATGGTCGCCTCGAACTGGTTGGCCATGGGACTGGGGTCGCCGGCGCCGACCAGCACGTCGCCGCGTGAGACGTCGACCTCGTCGGCCAGGGTAATGGTCACCGACTGGCCGGCGACGGCCTGGTCGAGATCGCCCGGCAGGACGACGATCCGGCTCACTGTGCTTTCGCGGCCGGAGGGCAGCACCTTGACCCGGTCGCCGGGCTTGACCGTGCCGGCTGCGATCAGGCCGGAAAAGCCGCGGAAATCGAGGTTGGGTCGGTTGACCCACTGCACCGGCATGCGGAACGGGCGGGACTGCAGGGTGTCCTCGACCTCGATGGTTTCCAGCCAGCGCATCAGCGGCGGGCCGTCGAACCAGGACGCGGCGGCGCTGGGTTCGGTGATGTTCTGGCCGTCGAGGGCGCTCATCGGGATGGCGGTGAACTCGGCCAGGCCGATCTGGTCGGCGAAGGCGCTGTACTCCTCCACGATGGCGTCGAAGATCGACTGGTCCCAGCCGACCAGGTCCATCTTGTTCACCGCCAGGACGATGTGGCGGATGCCCAGCAGGTTGACCAGGTAGCTGTGCCGCCGGGTCTGGGTCAGCACGCCCTTGCGCGCGTCGATCAGCACCACGGCGGCGTCGGCGGTGGAGGCGCCGGTGACCATGTTGCGGGTGTACTGTTCGTGGCCGGGGGTGTCGGCGACGATGAACTTCCGGCTGTCGGTGGCGAAGAAGCGGTAGGCGACATCAAGGGTGATGCCCTGCTCGCGCTCGGCGGCCAGGCCGTCGACCAGCAGGGCGAAGTCGATCGCCCCGCCCTGGGTGCCGACCTTCTTGCTGTCGGCCTCCAGCGCCGCCAGCTGGTCCTCGAAGATCATCTTGCTGTCGTAGAGCAGCCGCCCGATCAGGGTCGACTTGCCGTCGTCCACGCTGCCGCAGGTGATGAAGCGCAGCAGGGACTTGTGCTGGTGCTGCAGCAGATAGGCGTCGATGTCCGTCTCGATGAGATCGGCGGGCTTGTACGCGCTCATTGGAAAAAGCCCCCCACAATCCGCTCATCCCGGCGAATGCCGGGACCCAGATGGCGAGCGGAATGGTCGACGCCGGAACGCGAGAGAATAGCCAGCCAGATCGCGCTTTGGATCTGGGTCCCGGCATTCGCCGGGATGAGCGGAAGAGGGTTCATTAGAAATACCCCTCCTGCTTCTTCTTCTCCATCGAGGCGGCCTGGTCGTGGTCGATGACCCGGCCCTGGCGCTCGCTGGTGGTGGTCAGCAGCATCTCCTGGATGATCTCCGGCAGGGTCGCGGCCTTGCTTTCGACGGCGCCGGTCAGCGGGTAGCAGCCGAGGGTGCGGAAGCGGACCGACTTCATCATCGGAACCTCGCCCTGGCGCAGGCGGAACCGGTCGTCATCGACCATGATCAGGGTGCCGTCGCGGTCGACCACCGGCCGCACGCCGGAGAAGTACAGCGGCACGATGGGGATGTTCTCCAGGTGGATGTATTGCCAGATGTCCAGCTCGGTCCAGTTGGAGATCGGGAACACCCGGATCGACTCGCCCTTGTTCTTGCGGGCGTTGTAGAGGCGCCAGAGCTCCGGCCGCTGGTTTTTCGGGTCCCAGCGCTGTTCGGCCGAGCGGAAGGAGAAGATGCGCTCCTTGGCGCGGCTCTTCTCCTCGTCGCGGCGGGCGCCCCCGAAGGCCGCGTCGAAGCCGTACTTGTCCAGCGCCTGCTTGAGCCCCTCGGTCTTCCACAGGTCGGTGTGGGCGGGGCCGTGGTCAAAGGGGTTGATGCCCTGGGTTTCGGCGTCCGGGTTCTTGTAGACTAGGAGATCGAACCCCAGCTCGCGGGCCATGCGCTCGCGCATCTCGTACATCGCCTGGAACTTCCAGGTGGTGTCCACGTGCAGCAGCGGGAAGGGCGGCTTGCTGGGATAGAAGGCCTTGGCGGCCAGGTGCAGCATCACCGCGCTGTCCTTGCCGATCGAATAGAGCATCACCGGGCGCTCGGCCTCGGAGACCACCTCGCGCATGATGTGGATGCTCTCGGCCTCGAGGCGCTGCAGGTGCGTCAGTCGTGCGGGCGAAAGGTCGGCGGTCATCGGCTCATGGGATACGGGAAGGGGCGCGGGCGCAAGAGAAGGGCGGCGTAAGAAGTCTAGAGACCTCCCGCGCTGCCGCCGGACGCCCCGTCAAGGGTGCAGGTAAAGGCGGGCCTCGTCCGGTGCAAGCCAGAGGGCCACCGGCGGCGCCCAGTTTTCCTGACAGGCCCCGCCTAATTCCGGCAGGCGGCGTCCAACGCCGAGGCGGCGCTGACGATGTGGTAGAGCGAGCTGCCGGGGGCCGGTTCGTCGACGAAGGTCCCGTCCGGCAGCAGCCGGTCGCGCCACAGGCCGGGGACGGGGACATCCAGATAGCGTTGCAGGCCCGCCGCGCCCTTCAGGACGCCATCCCAGTTTCCAATCGCGGCATGGGCGTGCAGGCGTTCGGTCTGCGACCACAGGCGAGCGGACCGGTCGCGGGGCGCCAGCGTCCGGTCTAGGCTGAAGATGGCAACGCCCCGCTCGACGCCGCGCGTCTCGCCGATCTCGATCAGCCGACGGGCGTGGAGGCTTTCGCCCAGGTGAGAGAGCAGCAGCCAGCCCCATTCGAACTGGTGGCCGGGCTCGACATCGGCGTCGGGCAGCAGGCGCCAGTCGGGATCGGCCAGCTCGATCAGGGCGTCCGTGTCCGGGTCGATCAGATAGGCGACGGCGCTCCGGGCGATGCGGTCGGCCAGCGCCCGCCAGCCGTGATCCTCGCCGACGGCGGCCCAGGCCTGCACCGCCTCGAACAGATGCATCATCGGGTTCGCCCGCAGCAGTCCGTCGTCCAGCACCCCGCCGTCGTGACGGACGATGCCGCCGGCCAGCAGGGCCTCGCGGGTGCGGATGGCCTCGTCCTCGCGGCCCGCGCCGCTGAGAGCAAGCAGGGCGAAGGCCTGCTCGTAGGGATTGGCGCGCTCGTCCAGGGACCCGCCGTCGGCGTCGGCCAGAATGCGGAACAGGCCATCGCCGCGGGCGAAGGTGGTGGTCAGCGCGTCCAGCGCATGGTCACGCGCCTGTTCCCAGGGGCCGGTCCAGCCCAGCCGGCCCGCTTCGGCGTAGACCCAGGCCTGCCGCGCGACCACCCGCGCCCGGCGGGGGCCATCGACCGCCTTGCCGTCCTGGCCGATCTTCTCGAAGCAGCCGCCCTTGTCACGGTCGAACCCGACCTCCCACCACAGCGGCAGGGCGTGGTCGAACAGCCACGCCTTCAGGCTGTTGTTCAGCTCATGGATCTGCGCGGGCAAGGTCACGGCTTCTTTTCCCCGATGAGCGGATGATATGGAAGGCTCATGTCCAAGCCCCGGCGCCCAGTCATGGTGATCTTCGATCGCGACGGCGTGCTCAACGTCGACCATGGCTACGCCTTCAAACCCGACGAGCTGGAATGGGTTCCCGGCGCCAGGGGGGCCGTGAGGCGGGTCAACGAAGCCGGCGCGCTGGCGGTGATCGCCACCAACCAGTCGGGCATCGGGCGGGGCTACTACGCCGAGGCCGACATGGAGGCCTTCCACGCCGAGATGCTGGCCCAGCTGGCTGCCGAGGGCGCGCGGATCGACGGGATCTATTTCGCCCCCCACCATGAGGACGCCGCCGAGGATCGATACCGCGTCGCCGACCATCCCGACCGCAAGCCCAATCCCGGCATGCTGCTCAAGGCCCTGGCCGATTTCGCCGTCGCGCCGGCGGACGCGGTGATGATCGGTGACAAACCCTCGGACATGGAGGCGGCGCGCCGCGCAGGCGTACGGGGCGTGCGCTACGCGGGCGGCGATCTGGAGGCCCTGGTGGTTCGCGAACTGGCGACGCTGACGGGCACGACCGTTCCGAAATAGGCTTGCCGACGCTTTCGTCATGCCCCGATCCACGGTAAGGCGGGGTCATCCCTTCCCTCGCGGCAGTGCTTCATGACCCTTCCGACGACCGCCCGCTCGGCCCTGGACCTGATCGGCGACACGCCGATGGTCGAGGTGACCCACATCGACACCGGCCTGTGCCGGCTGTTCCTCAAGCTGGAAAACCAGAATCCCGGCGGCTCGATCAAGGATCGCATCGCCCGCTCGATGATCGAGGCGGCCGAGGCCGATGGCCGGCTCAAGCCCGGCGGAACGATCATTGAGGCCACCGCCGGCAACACGGGCCTCGGCCTGGCCCAGGTGGCCTCGGTCAAGGGCTACAGGCTGATCCTGGTGGTGCCCGACAAGATGGCGCGGGAGAAGATCCTGCACCTGCGGGCCATGGGGGTGGACGTGCGCATCACCCGCTCGGACGTCGGCAAGGGTCACCCGGAATACTACCAGGACATGGCCCAGACGATCGCCCAGGCCACCGGCGGGTTCTTCGTCAACCAGTTCGAGAACCCGACCAACCCGCTGGCCCACGAGACCACCACCGGGCCGGAGATCCTCGAGCAGATGGGCGGCGACGTGGACGCCGTGGTCGTCGGCGTCGGCTCGGGCGGCACGCTGACGGGCCTGGGTCGGTTCTTCAAGAAGCACTCGCCCAAGACGAAGATGATCCTCGCCGACCCGGTCGGTTCGATCCTCTACGACTACGTCAACACCGGAACCTATGGCGCCGCGGGCAGCTGGATCGTCGAGGGCATCGGCGAAGACTTCATCCCCGACAACGCCCAGATGGACCTGGTCGCCAAGGCCTACGCCATCTCCGACCGCGAAAGCGTCGAAACCGCGCGCCTGCTGCTGGAGAAGGAGGGCATCCTCGCCGGCTCCTCGTCCGGCACCCTGCTGGCCGCGGCCCTGCGCTATTGCCGCGAACAGACCACGCCCCAGCGGGTCGTCAGCCTGGTCTGCGACACCGGCGGCAAGTACCTGACCAAGATGTTCAACGACATGTGGGTCGCCGCCCACGGCTTCGAGGACCGGCCGAAATACGGCGACCTGCGCGACCTTATCGCCCGCGACTTCTCCGAGGGCGGGGTGATCGCCACCGGGCCGGATGACAGCCTGCTGACCGCCTACAACCGCATGCGGGCGGCCGACATCAGCCAGCTGCCGGTGATGGACCACGGCAAGCTGGTGGGCATCCTCGACGAGAGCGACATCCTCGCCGCCGTCGGCGGCCGCGAGGGCCGGGCCGACCGGTTCGGGGCCAAGGTCTCCGCCGCCATGACCCGCGACGTCCACACCCTGCAGGTCCACCAGTCACTGGACGAGCTGAAGCCGATCTTCGAGGCTGACCAGGTCGCGGTGGTGATGAACGGCGACAAGCTCGTGGGGCTGATCACCCGCGTGGACCTCATCAACCACCTGCGCCGGACGGCGTAGCGCTATCTATCTTCGTCATCGTCGGACTTGTTCCGACGACCCATGCACATAGCTTCTTCCGGTCGTCCCTGCGTTCATGGGTGGTCGGGACAAGCCCGACCATGACGAGTTTGAATATGACCGACGGCAAGAACCGCCTGGCCTTCGCCACCCGCACCATCCACGGCGGCCAGAGCCATGACCCGACCACCGGGGCGGTGATGGTGCCGATCTACGCCACCTCGACCTACGCCCAGGAGAGCCCGGGCGTGCACAAGGGCTTCGAATACGCCCGCAGCCACAACCCGACCCGCTTCGCCTTCGAGCGCTGCGTGGCCGATCTGGAAAGCGGCGTGGCGGCCTTCGCCTTCGCCTCGGGGCTGGCGGCGGCGTCGACGACCCTGGAGCTGCTCGACACCGGCGCGCATGTCATCGCCTCGGACGACCTTTACGGCGGCAGCTATCGGCTGATGCAGCGGGTTCGCACCCGCTCGGCGGGCCTGACCTTCAGCTTCGTCGACATGACCGATCCGGGCGCCATCGAAGCGGCCGTCCGGCCAGAGACGAAGATGATCTGGGTCGAGACCCCGACCAATCCGACCCTGCGGCTGGTGGACCTGGCGGCCGCCGCTGCGGTGGCGAAGAAGCACGGCCTGATCAGCGTCGCCGACAACACCTTCGCCAGCCCCTATGTGCAGCGACCGCTGGAGCATGGCTTCGACCTGGTGCTGCACTCGACGACCAAATACCTCAACGGCCATTCGGACATGGTCGGCGGCGTGGTGGCGGTCGGCGAGAACAGGGCCATCGAAGAGCAGATGCGCTTCCTGCAGAACGCAGTCGGCGCGGTGTCGGGACCGTTCGACAGCTTCCTGGCGCTGCGGGGCCTCAAGACCCTGGCCCTGCGTATGCAGCGCCACTGCGAGAGCGGGCTGCGCATCGCCAGATGGCTGGAGGCGCGGGACGACATCACCCGGGTGATCTATCCCGGGCTGGAGAGTCACCCGCAGCACGCCCTGGCGAAGCGTCAGATGAACGGCTTTGGCGGCATCATCTCGGTCGACATCGCCGGTGACCTCGACCGGGCCAAACGGGTGCTGGAGCGGACGCAGCTGTTCACCCTGGCCGAGTCCCTCGGCGGGGTGGAAAGCCTGATCGAGCATCCGGCGATCATGACCCACGCCTCGATCCCGCCCGAGCAGCGGGCGGCGATCGGCATCAGCGACACCCTGATCAGGCTTTCGGTCGGGATCGAAGACTGCGACGACCTGCTTTCGGACCTGGCCCAGGCTCTGGCGTAGCCGGCGGCGCGGGCAGGGGCGGCAGGTCGGTCAATGGCTGACCGGCGCCGATCAGCTTGGCGGCCAGCAGAAGGTCGGCCTGAACGGCGCCGTGGTCGGCCGTGCGGGTCCAGGCGGTGATCATGACCTCGACGGCGGACTCGGCCAGCAGGGCGACCTCGACGGTCGGTTCGGGACTGTCCAGCACCAACGGATTGGCCCTGGCCCGGGCCAGTACGCCGGCCATCACCGTGGCCAGATCGGCCGCGGCGGGGATGCGGAACGTCACGTCGACCCGCCGCTGCGGATGGTGGCTGTGGTTGACGATGACGTCGCCGAACACCTTGTTGTTGGGAATGACGATCTTGAGATTATCGGCCGTGGCCAGCTCGGTGATCACCAGGTCCAGCGCCCGCACTGTGCCCTTCTTGCCGCCGGTCTCGATGATGTCGCCCACGCGATAGGGGCGAAACAGCAGGATCATCACTCCGGCGGCGACATTGGACAGGGCTCCCTGCAGAGCCAGGCCCACGGCGAGAGACGCGGCCCCCAGGACCGCCACGATCGAGGTGGTCTTGACCCCCAGTTGCTGCAGCACCGCCACGAAACCCATGGCGAGAATGGCGTAGCGCACCATCGAGGATACGAAGGTCTGCAGGGTCAGGTCCGGCGCGTGTCTGCCCTGCAGCCGCCCCATGGCCCTGCGGGTCAGGCTCGAGAGCCAGGCCGAGGCCCAGATCGTCAGGATCAGAATGATCGCCCCGACCACCAGGTTCACCGCCAGGTCGCCGGCGGCGTCGGTGAACTTGTGCAGCAGTGACTCGTCGCCAAGCACCGTCTGGCGCAGGCGGGCGTCGACTTCCTCATCGAATTGCATGGGCGCTTCCGGTCCGCTGGATTTGCGCCGACAGTAGCAAACGAAACATCCGGTTACAGGGTTTGTGTCGCCGTTCCGGCCCCCGACCGTTAGAGGCCCGCCCCATGAGCATCGCCTTCATCGACCTCGCCGCCCAGCAACGTCGCATCCGCGGCCGCCTCGACGCGGCCATCGCCAGGGTCCTCGACCACGGCGGCTACGTCATGGGTCCCGAGGTCCGCCAGTTCGAGGCCGAGCTGGCCGCCTTCGGCCAGGCGCCGCTGGCCCTCAGCTGCGCCAACGGCACCGACGCCATCGCCCTGCCGCTGATGGCCTGGGGGATCGGCGAGGGCGACGCGGTCTTCTGTCCGTCCTTCACCTTCACCGCCACGCCGGAAGTCGTGCCCTGGGTCGGGGCGACGCCGGTGTTCGTCGACGTGCTGCCGGATACGTTCAACCTAGATCCGGCGAAGCTGGAGGCCGCCATCGCGGGCGTGAAGGCCGAGGGCAGGTTGAAGCCCGCCGTGGTCATCGCCGTCGATCTGTTCGGCCAGCCGGCCGACTATCCGGCCCTGCGCGCCATCTGCGACCGCCACGGCCTGAAGCTGATCAGCGACAGCGCCCAGGGCTTCGGCTGCACGCTCAACGGCCACCACCCGATCCACTGGGCCGACGTCGCCACCACCAGCTTCTTCCCGGCCAAGCCGCTGGGCTGCTACGGCGACGGCGGGGCGGTGCTGTGCAAGGACCAGCCGCTGTGGGACCTGATGGACAGCTTCCGCGTCCACGGCAAGGCGGTCGCCGCCGACCTCAACGGCCGGGTGTTCGAGCATGAGTCCAAGTATCTCAACGCCCGCATCGGCATGAACTCGCGGCTGGATTCGATTCAGGCCGCCATCCTGATCGAGAAGCTGGCCATCTTCCCCGAGGAGATCGCCATGCGGCAGGTCGTGGCCGACCGCTATGCCGAAGGCCTGGACGGCTCGGTCCTGTCCACGCCGACGGTGATCGCCGGCGGCCAGTCGGTCTGGGCCCAGTACGTCATTGAGCATGCCAACCGCGACGGCCTGGCCGCCCACCTGAAGACCCAGGGCGTGCCGACGGCGGTCTACTACCCCGTGCCGATGCATGTGCAGGAGCCCTACGCGGCCTTCCCGCGCGGCGCCGGCGGCCTGGCCGTCACCGAAGCCCTGGCCGAAAAGGTCCTCGCCCTGCCGATGCACCCCTACATGGACGAGACGGTCCAGCAGACGATCATCGACGCGGTGAAGGGGTTCAACGGGTAGAGCGAATTCCACCGGCTTTACGCATGTAAAGGTAGTGAGGTACCCGGACAGCACTCATCAGGTGCATCGCGATGGCCCCGACAATTCTCTCAAGTCGCGAGTTCAAGGATGATCCGGCCGGGGCACGGAAAGTCGCCAATCGTGGGCCGGTGATCATCACCGACAAAGGGCGTCCCGCGTACGTCCTGCTGACATTGGGCGACTATCTCCGGCTTGTCGAAGATGTTGCCAAGCTGGTCCACCCGCCGCCCTCCAAGGGCTGATCACGCCTGACGGCTCCTACCCTTCCTCCAGATCACCCAGGATGGTGATCTTCTGCCAGATCTTGCGGCCCAGGTCGGTGCACAGGGCCTCGACGTCGCCGGCGGCGGCGATGACCACGTGGTCGTGGCTTTCGCCGGCGTACAGCGCCGCCAGCTTGCCGGTCAGGGCCAGCATCTCGGCGCAGTATTCAAGGTAGCGGGTCAGCTGGAAGCGGGTCATGGCCCGCTCGGGCGAGGAGGGCGTCTTCGGGCCGCCGGCCAGCAGGGTGGTCGGGTCCTTGGTCAGCTGGTGCATGTCGACCACATGGGCGAACGACCGCAGCTCATGCAGGGCCGCCTGGGTCCTCGCCCGCTTCCAGCGTTCCTCCAGGGACAGCAGGAACCACAGGCCGGCGGCGATCAGGATGATCAGGTTGACGCTCGATTCCAGGGTCTCGGCCAGGGCCAGGTCGTTGGAGCGGGCGGCGAGGCCGGCCCAGTCGAAATCCTTGAGGATCAGGGCCAGCAGCGCCAGGCCGCCGCTCGCCACCAGCAGCACCAGGGTCCGCAGGCCCAGGTAGGGGCGGGACAGGGCGCGGGCCCTGCGGGCTGTGTCCTCGGCCGTATCGCGCAGCTGCCGCGCCGCGCCGGTCAAACCCGACTCGGAGAACCGCTCGGCGATCCGGTCGGACAGCCTGCCGACCGTCTTGACGATCTCGGCGGCGTCCAGCGCGCGATAGTCGTGTTCCGTTCTGCGGGCCATCCGCGCTCCCCGATCGGCGCCATTCGGCCCCGAAACGCCGCCCGCGTCCAGCCCCGTCCGATCCACCAGACGTCTCGTGCGCGCGAACATCTGGATACGGGTCGGCGTCGCGTCTAAACCAGTCCCATGAGTGATCATCTCGACGCCATGCGCAACTTCGTTCAGGCCATGAACCAGGGCAGCCCTCACGCCATCGCCCTGAAGATGGAGACGATCGCCCTGGACAAGGACGGGGCGACCCTGCGGGTGCCCTATGACGAGAAGCTGATCGGCGATCCGGACACCGGGGTCATCGCCGGCGGGGTGGTCACCGCCCTGCTGGACCACGCCTGCGGCCAGGCGGTGCACACCGGCCTGACCGAGTTCAAGACCATCGCCACCCTCGACCTGCACATCGACTACATGCGGCCGGCCGAGCCGGGGAAGGACATCTTCGCCAGGGCCCACTGCTACAAGGTGACCCGCTCGGTGGCCTTCGTGCGGGCGGTGGCCTACGACGACGACCCGTCCGACCCGGTGGCGGCGGCCCAGGCGGCCTTCATGCTGGATTCCAGCGGCGGGCGGGGCTTCGGCGCCAATCTCAAGGATCGAAAAGCCAAATGAGCGATCCTGCCGAGACCATCGACGCCATGCTGGCGCGCATTCCCTACGCCCGCTTCCTCGGTCTGCGCATCGAGCTGGCCGGGGACGAGATGACCGCCATCCTGCCGTTCGGCACGCACCTGATCGGCAATCCGGTGCTGCCGGCGATCCACGGCGGGGTGCTGGGCGCCTTCATGGAGATGACCGCGCTGGCCCAGCTGCTGGTCAAGGAAGGCCAGGCGCGCCAGCCGCGGGTGATCGACGTGTCGATCGAATACCTGCGCTCGGGCCGGCCCCTGACCACCTACGCCCGGGCCGAGATCAAGAAGGTCGGCCGGCGCATCGCCAATGTGCATGTGGAAGCCTGGCAGGACCAGCGCGCCGCGCCGATCGCCGCCCTGCGCGGCCACTTCCTCGTGACGCCGACGGAGAGGGCGTAGGGGTTGGACAGGGGACTGCTTCGCGCAGCGTAGCTGTCCCCGAACCGGCGCGGACGGGGACAGCTACCGACTATCGCCGGAAGCAGTCCCCCACCTTAACAACTATTACAGCCATGTAATCACCTTACATTCCCGTCACATGCTTAAATCGACGTCATGACCCATACTTAACGGGTGTCGAGCCGAAGACTTGCCTATACCCCTGATCACCGGACGCGGACTTGCCGCGGCCACACAGATCAAGAGGAATTTTAGCCATGTCGACCAAGTCCATCAGCCAGTTCAGCAACGTCGCCAGCCTGGCCCTCGCCATCCTGCCGTTGGTCATCTTCCTCGCCGCCGTGACGTCCGGCGCCGTGAGCGTCGTGGGTCTGTGATCCGCGCCGCGAACCTCCGCCGGGCCTGATTCCTCCCCCCGAAGCACGGCCCGGCGGAGACCCGCGGATCCACACTGCGAAACCACAGTTGATTGCCAGGGGCCTTCCGCATCGGAGGGCCTTTTGCTTATGTCGGTCATGGGAAAGCTCGACGCCGTGATATTCGACTGCGACGGCGTCCTGGTGGACTCCGAGATCCTCGCCATCGAGGTGGAGATCACCATCCTCGCCGGGTACGGGCTGGTCTACGATCCCGCCGAGTACGGCCGCCGGTTCCTCGGCCTCAACGACGCGGCTTTCCGCGAGGCCCTGGCCCGGGACAGCCTGCATCTGACCGGCCGGCCGCTGCCCGAGGACTTCCTGCATCGCGCCCATACGCAACGCTGGGACGCCTGCCAGGAGCGGCTGACCGAGGTGGCGGGCTGCGCGGCGGCGCTGGCGGCGCTGGTCCTGCCCAAGGCGGTGGCCAGTTCCTCGGGCGCCGCCTTCCTGCGCGAGAAGCTGCGGTTGACCGGCCTACTGGAGGCGTTCGATCCGCATATCTATTCCGCCGACCTGGTGGCCCGGGCCAAGCCGTATCCCGACGTCTTCCTGCACGCCGCCGAGGCGCTGGACGTAGCGCCGGCCCGGTGCCTGGCCATCGAGGACAGTGTCAACGGCGTCACCTCGGCCCGCGCGGCCGGCATGACCGTCTGGGGTTTCGCCGGCGGCGGCCATATGGACGATGCTTCGGCGGCCCGGCTGATGGCGGCGGGTAGCGAGCGGCTGGTGGCGGATTGGGATGAGGCGGCGGCCCTGTTCGCGGCGTTTCGATAGCAGCTGGGCACATGCCCTCGGTAGGTTGTCCACTGCCGACCGGATGACGAATAGCCCTGAAGGCCTTGATGGAATTAGAGCTCCGGTGGGAGCCCTGGTCAAGGACGGCCCTTGTAGGGCCGCCGCTTCGCGGCCGCCGAAGGCGGTCCTTGAGCAGGTCTCCCGCCGGAGCAAAACTGGCCGTCAAGTCATCAGGGCGAACTCCGCCGTGAGGACAACCTGTCGTTCACTCACAACTGGTCGAGGTTCGGCATCTGCTGGCATAACGACCCGACGCCGGGCATGGTTGTCCCGTGCTTGTCCAAAAGGGGTTTAGTGTTGGCGACGAGAGGCGTTCGATCCCTGACTTGGCTGCTCGGCGGTGTTGTCCTCTGCACCACTTCGGCGGGCGCAGCAGAGCCTTCGGCCATTCATCTCGATGCGGGTGCTTTGGAGGCCATCAAGGTCGCGCTCGACGACGTAGCGCTGGCGGATATCAGAATCTATAATCCCGGCCTGACTCTCGTGCGCAAAGAAGAGTGTTGGGAGGTCCGCGTCAGCGGCGAACCCAAGGTCGCGGGCGACAAGATATACATTCCCATGCCGGGAACGAATTCGAATATCACGTACAGAATCTGCAATGGCGAAATCGTCAGCCGAACGCGAGAGAGATAGTCTCGGCGGCTAGCTGATCTCGCTCAGCGCCCGAATCTGCCGGCCTTCCGCGTCGAAGTTCTCCGGCGCCAGCCAGGCCTCGAACCGGGCGCCGACGGCCGGCCACTCGCTGTCGAGGATCGAATAGATCCGCGTGTCCCAGTTGTGCCCCTTGAGCCAGTAGGTCTGGCGCATCGTGCCCTCGTAGGTGAAGCCATAGCGCGAGGCGGCGCGCACCGACGCCAGGTTGTCCGGCCCGCAGCGCCACTCCAGCCGGCGATAGCCGTTGGTTTCCATGACGTACTGGGCCAAGCGGTAGACGGCCTCCGTCCCCGCCACGGTGCGCATCAGCGCCGGGCCATAGACCAGGCCGATCTCGGTGGTCCCCATGTCCGGCTTGAGCTGCAGCAGGAAGAACAGGCCGACGGCGGCGCGCGTGTCGCCGGTCTTGTCGATGATGGCGTAGGCCCGCTGGTCGTCACGGCCGAGCCGGTCGGCCAGCCATTCGAGAAAGGCGGTCTGGGTCTCGAACGGCCCTGACGGGATGCCGTCCCAGAGGTCGTCGCGGGCGCCGATGGCCTCCCACAGGTCGAGGCCATGGCGCAGGACGTCGCCCCGCTCCAGATCGATGGTCCGGCCGGGAATCGTCTCGGCGTCGAGGGACGGGCGGGGCAGGGCGGGCGGCTGTGGCATGACGTCAGCCTAAAGCGCGCCGAACCCTCCGGGCAATCGCGCGATCGGCCTCTTCCAAATCCGCGCCCGCCTTCTAGGATCGCGGCGAACCAGGGGATCAGGCCATGTTCCGCTCTCTCGCCGCGCGCGTGCTCATCGCCCTTGTCCTTGGACTGGGGCTCGGGGCCGCCTGCGGCGCCATCGCCAATGACAGCCTGACCGCGGCGGCGGGGATCATCGAGGCGGTCGGCGGGCTGTGGCTGAACCTGCTGCGCATGACCATCGTGCCGCTGGTCTTCTGCCTGCTGGTCACCGGTATCGTCTCGGTGGCCGACGCGGCGGCGACGGGCCGGCTGGCCACCCGGGCCATCATCCTGTTCTCGGTGGGGATGCTGATCGCAGCCATCTACGGCACGGTCGCCACCCAGGGCGCGCTGGCCCTCTGGCCGGTGGACGCGGCGGGCGCGGAGGCTCTGCGGGCCGGCGCCGGGGGCGTCGACCTGGCCAAGGTGCCGGTGGCGGGGCTGGGCGACTGGCTGAGATCGCTGGCTCCCAGCAATCCGATCCAGGCCGCCGCCGAGGGAGCCATGCTGCCGCTGGTGGTGTTCGGCATGTTCTTCGGCCTCGCCGCCACGCGCCTCGCGCCAGAGCGCAAGGCCAGCGTGGTGGAGCTGTTCGGCGCCATCGCCGACACCATGATCGTCATCGTCCGCTGGGTGCTGTGGGCCGCGCCGCTGGGCGTCTTCGCCCTCAGCCTCGGCGTTGGCCTGCGCGCGGGCCTGGGGGCGGCGGGCTCGATCCTGCAGTATGTGGTGATCGTCTCGGCGATCACCGCCAGCGTCACCCTGCTGCCCTACATCGCCGTGGCGTTCAAACGCGGCGCGCCGCTGCGCGCCTTTGCCCGCGCCGCCGCGCCGGTGCAGGCCCTGGCCTTCAGCACCCAGTCGTCGCTGGCCTGCCTGCCGGCCATGGTCGAGCGGGCGCAGGACGATTTGCACATCCCGCCGCGCGTGACCGGCCTGGTCCTGCCGCTGGCGGTGGCGGTGTTCCGCATCACCGGCCCGACGGCCAATCTGGCGGTGGCCTATTTCTGCGCCCACATCTACGGCGTCGAGCCGACCCTGCCGCAGATGATCGCCGCGGTGTTCGTGGCCTGGACCATCAGCGTCGGCTCGGTCGGCCTGCCGGGCCAGGTGTCGTTCCTGGCCAGCCTCGTGCCGATCTGCATCACCCTGGGCGTGCCGATCGACCTGCTTCCGATCCTGCTGGCGGTGGAGATCATCCCCGACATCTTCCGCACCATCGGCAACGTCACCGCCGACATGGGCGCGGTTGTGGTGCTGCATCGGCCGGGCGAGGAGGCCGAGATCGTCGACCCGGCGTCGGCTCCAGCCTAGATCAACTGGCCATAGATCAGCAGGCCGCCGGCGACGAGCAGGACGGCGAAGGTCAGTATGGCGCCCAGCGCCCGGCCAATCAGGACGCCGCTCCACAGGCCAAAAGCGTGCAGCACCCGCGCCGCCGCCAGCACCGCGGCCAGGCCGCAGACCAGCAGCTGGGACCCGCCGTTCATCTCGACCAGCCCAATGGCGATGATCGCCAGCGGCACATATTCGATGAAATTGGCCTGGGCGCGGATCTTGCGGTTGAAGGCCTCGTCGCCGCCATCGCCGAAGCTCTGCTTGGTGGCGCGGCGGCGGTTGGCGACCGGAAAACTCAGCAGCACCAGAAAGATGGCGGCGGCGCCCGCCAGCGCGGACGTGATCGGCAGATCCATGTCGGTTTCCTCCCCAGGTTCGACGAGCGCGAGTCTGGACCGTTGCGGAACGAAATGCACGTTCCTTGACCCCGCGCCCATTGTCCCTACAAACCCGCTCCATGTTTGAAGGCCTTTCCCATACCGCCCGCGACGCCAAGGCTTGGCCGTTCGAGCAGGCGCGCAACCTGCTGGCGCGGGTCCTTCGCGTGCGCCTCGACGACGCCGAGCGCGACCTGGCCTCGGTCCTGATCAATTCCGGCAAGGCCGACGAAGCCTTCAAGACCTTCGAGGCCCTGCAGACGCCGGTGGTGCTCGAGACCGGCTATGGCCCGTCCGGCCTGCCGCACATGGGCACCTTCGGCGAGGTGGCCCGCACGACGATGGTGCGGATGGCCTTCCGCGCCCTGACCGACGACGCCCTGCCGACCCGGCTGATCAGCTTCAGCGACGACATGGACGGCCTGCGCAAGGTTCCGCCCAACGTGCCGAACGGCGAGCTGCTGGCGCTGGACCTCGACAAGCCCCTGACCGTGGTCCGCGACCCGTTCGGCGAGCACGAGAGTTTCGGTCACCACAACAACGCCCGCCTGCGCGCCTTCCTCGACGGCTTCGGCTTTGAGTACGAGTTCGTTTCCTCGACCGACTGCTATCGCGGCGGCCGGTTCGACCAGACCCTGCTGACGGCGCTGGCGCGGTTCGACGCGATCCAGAAGATCATGCTGCCGTCGCTGGGCGAGGAGCGCCGGGCGACCTATTCGCCCTTCCTGCCGATCAGCCCGAAAACTGGCAAGGTGCTGCAGGTTCCGACGCTGGAGCGCCACGTCGATCGCGGGACCATCGTCTTCCGCGACCAGGACGGCGAATTGACCGAGGTTCCGGTCACCGGCGGCGGGGTGAAGATGCAGTGGCGGCCCGACTGGGCCATGCGCTGGGTCGCGCTGGGCGTCAACTACGAGATGAGCGGCAAGGACCTGGTCGACAGCGTCCGGCTCTCCAACCAGGTCTGCAAGGTGCTCGGCGGCGTGCCGCCCGAGGGGTTCAATTACGAACTCTTCATGGACGAGCACAACCACAAGATCTCCAAGACCAAGGGCAATGGCCTGACCATGGAGGAGTGGCTGCGCTACGGCGCTCCCGAGAGCCTGGCCTACTACATGTTCCAGAGTCCCAGGTCGGCGAAGAAGCTGTACTTCGACGTCATCCCCAAGGCCACGGACGAGTACCTGCAGCAGCTGGACGCCTTCAACCGCAAGCGGGAGGAGGGGGCCAACGCCGTCGACCTGAACAACCCGGCCTGGCACGTCCATATGGGCGATCCGCCGAAGACCGGCTCGCCGGTGTCGTTTTCGCTGATGCTGAACCTGGTTTCGGCGGGCAATGCCTCGGACCGCGACGTGCTGTGGGGCTTTCTCAGCCGCTACATCCCCGGCGCGACGCCACAGAGCGAGCCGCTGCTCGACCGGCTGGTCGGCTATGCGATGAACTACTACGAGGACTTCGTCGCCCCGACCAAGGCCTTCCGCGCGGCCACCGATCAGGAGCGGGCGGCGATGGAGGACCTGGTGGCCCGTTTCCGCGCCCTTCCGGCCGGCTGCCAGGACGGCGAGCAGATCCAGTTCGAGGTCTATGAGGCCGGCAAGGCGCACGGTTTCGATCCGCTGCGGAGCTGGTTCCAGGCCCTCTACGAGGTGCTGCTCGGCCAGACCCAGGGACCCCGGTTCGGCTCGTTTGCGGCCATCTTCGGCCTCGACAAGACCATTCAGCTGATCGAGGACGGCCTCGCCGGCAAGCTGCTGCCAGCCTGAACGAAACCTGACAGACCCGCCCCGATCCTGTTCAGGCAGGCCGGGGCAATCTCCTCCTCACAGACGGGCGACGCCCGCTGAGTTTCGAGGAGATTTGACATGACCAAGACCCTGAACAGCAAATTCGCCACCGCGGCCCTGGCCCTGTCGGTCGCCGCCGCCATGGGCGCCGCCCCCGTCGCCGCCAACGCCGCCCAGAGCGGCCCGTTCGCCTGCGCCGCCAGCGGCCAGAAGCAGGAAAAGGGCGCGCTGATCGGTGCGCTGGTGGGCGGCCTGCTCGGCTCGCAGGTGTCGAAGAACGAACGCGCCGCCGGCGCGGTGGTCGGCGCCGGTGTCGGCGCGGCCGTGGGGTCCTACGCCGGCTGCAACGCCCAGACCCGTGAAGCCTACGCCGCCGGGACCTACCGGATCGACGGGCGCACCCTGGCCGGCTACGTCCAGCCCGCCCGCTTCGAACGCGCCGGCGGCCAGTTTGCCGCCACCACGCGGGTGAACCTGCGCGCCGCCCCGACCACCAGCGCCCGCGCCGTGGGCATGCTGCAGCCGGGCGAGCGCTTCCAGGCGATGGCCACCACGCATGGCGGCCGTTGGGTGCTGGTTGGCAAGAACGGCGTCGGCGTCGGCTATGTGGCCAGCCGTTACGTCATGCCCACGGGCTACCAGCGGGCGGCCTATGGCTACTAGGCCTCGGCCAATCACGGACAATCG
>JACRBD010000055.1 GCA_016234625.1 Caulobacterales bacterium
AACGATATTCGACGGCGCCATCATAGCCCAAACGGTCGTTCGACGCCAACCCTTACAGGCCGCGCGGCCCCGTTCGTCCTGCCGGGCCGCGCGGGAAGCTCGAAAACATCAGCGATTTCGGGGCGAACAGGTCCCCGTTTGCGTTCCACCCGACCGGGTTTTACCGGCAGGCTTGAGGGATCAGGCGCGCGACCAGCCGCTGCCGTCGAGGTCGAGGCCCTTGGCGACCTCCTGGACCTCGGGGGAGAAGTCTTCCATCTCCTGGATGCGGCGGATCTCGATGACCTCGTTGTCCTGGGCGGGGCAGCGGGCGGCCCAGGCGGCGGCTTCCTCGAGAGAGCCGACCTCGATGATCCAGAAGCCGCCCAGCGCCTCCTTGCTTTCGGCGAAGGGGCCGTCGGTGATCAGGGGCTTGCCGCCCTTGAAGGACACGCGCTTGCCGGTGGACGGCGGGTGCAGACCCTCGGCGTTGCGCAGGATGCCGGCGTCCGCCAGCGACTGGTTGTAAGCCATCATCTTCTCGACGGCGTCGACGGGCAGGTCGAGCTCGGGACCGGCGGTCTCATAGCCCCCGGGGATCATCAGCATCATGAAGCGCATGGTCGTCTTTCCTTGAACGGTGGGTCTTCATGAGAATGACGAACGGCCCGGGACGATCCCGACATTCTTTTTCGTGTCAGCGCAGGCGGCGGGCATAGAGGGCCAGAATCCGCTCCCAGTGCCGTTCGGACGCCGCCTTGTCGTAGGCCGGCCGCTTGGGGAAGACGTAGCCGTGCTCGACCCCGGGCGCGAGTTCGACCTCGGCCTTGACGCCATTGGCGGCCAGGTCGTCGCGCAGGGGCGCGATCATCGCCTCGGGGAACCAGCGGTCGATCTGGGCGCAGCCGAAATAGAGCTCCGCGTCGGTCTGGCGGGCCAGCAGATGCGGACTGTCCGGCGCGTCGGTCATCAGCGACACGCCATGGATCGAGGCGGCGGCCTGGACCCGGTCGCGGAACCGGGCCGCGGCGGCGATGGCGTAGGGCCCGCTCATGCAGTAGCCGACCGTGCCCATGGCCCCGTTCCAGGCGGCCGGATCGGCGTCGGCGAAGGCGACCAGGGCCGCCGCGTCATCCATCACCAGCGGGATCGACAGGCTGTTCATCAGCTCGAACATCCGCGCCCGGCCCGGATCATTGGGGTCCGGCGACAGCGGTCCCAACTCCATCACGCCCGACCGGTAGTAGAGGTTGGGCAGCATGACGTAGTAGCCGCTGGTCGCCAGCCGCCGGGCCATGTCGCGCAGCTCTTCACGGATCGCCGGGGCGTCCATGAAAAACAGGATCACCGGGTGCGGCCCGCCCCGCTCGGGATGGACGATGAAGGTGGTCGTCGCGCCATCCTTTGTCGGGATGTCGAGCTGGCGTTCGATCATGGACGTTCCTCTGTGTCGGAACGCACATTCGGGAGAGATTGGAGTCGGATCAAGCCCGCCGCGCGAACCGTGCGCCGACGTCGGCCAGGGCGGCCGGTGCGAGGAACCAGGGCTCGACCAGGTAGCGGTAGGCCAGGCGTTTCGGCTGGGACAGCAGGCGGTAGAGCCACTCCACGCCCAGGCGGCCGGTCCAGCGCGGGGCGGCGACCTGTTCGCCGGCCTCGTAGTCGAAGGCGGCGCCGACCGGGAAGAACACCCCCCGGCCGATCAGATGGCGGTTGGCGGCGATCCATTCTTCCTGTCGGGGCATGCCCATGCCGACCAGGATGATGTCCGGATCGAAGGCGGCGATGTCCTGGCGCAGGGTGCGGCTGTCGGCGCTGGCCGGGTCGATGTCGAAGTAGCCGTTGCGCTCAGCCAGGTTCACCCCGGGATGGCGTTTGCGGATTTCCCGCGCGGCCCGCTCACCCACGCCGGGCGCGCCGCCGACATGGAACACGCGCCAGCCGCGCTCGCGGGCCAGGGTCCAGAAGTCCTCGCGCCAGTCCAGATAGGTGGAGCGGTGTTCCCGCCCGACCTTCAGCCCCATCAGCCGGCCCCAGAGGATCATCGGCAGGCTGTCGATCTGGGTCAGGTCCGCGTCCTCGAAGAAGGCGCGCAATGCGGGCGTCTTCTGCAGCAGGAACAGGCTGTGGCTGTTGTGGTTGGCGATCACCGCCGTGCCGCCGCCCGCGAGAAACACTTCCGTCGCCGCCAGCATCTCGGTCGGGGTGACGGGGTCCACGTCACCTCCCAGGAGGTGCAGGCGCAGGGCGGGGGCGAAGAAGTCCATGACCCGCAGACTACAGGTGGGCGATGTAGGGACGGTTAGGAGGCGTGGTTAAACGGGGGTGAACTCACGCCGACAGCGGCATCTCCGCCAGACCCCAGCGCACCGCCCAGGCCGGGGCCAGCTGCAGGCCCACGGGCGGCAGGCCGGGCGCCATTCCGGTGCGCAGGGCGATCTCGAGATAGCGCAGGGCCGCGCGCACGACGTGTTCCGAATAGGGCTTGCCGATGACGCCGCAGGCGCCGGCGAAGTCGGCCGGCAGGCGCAGGACGTTGGCGGTCATGAACAGGGCCACGGCGTGGCAGTCGTTGACGATCCGCCGGGTGACGTCGATGCCGGTGGGCCCGTCGCTGAGATGGACGTCCACCAGCACCAGGTCGGGATGCAGCGCGCCGGTCAGGGCGAGCGCTTCGCCCGAGCTCATGGCGTGACCCACGTCGCGGCAGCCGGCCTCCTGCACCAGAAAGCCCAGTTCCGTGGCGAGGAGGACTTCGTCCTCGACGATCAGGACGCTCATGGGTGTGTGGATGGTCATGGTCACGCTACTCGATCTGTCATTCTACAGCGGCAGACGGATCACGGACCGCACGCCGGGATTGGCGTCAACCGTCTCGCATTCCGCGTGAAGTTGCCGGCACATCAGCTTGACGATGGTCCCGCCAAATCCCGCGATGCTCTCGGTCGCCGACAGACCAACGCCGTTGTCGGCGATTTCGATCCGCACAAAGTGATCTTCGGTTGTGGTGGAAACGCTGAGCTGGCCCGGCTCGCCGACGCCGAAGGCGTGGCGGATGACATTGCCCAGCAGCTCACCCAGCAACAGCGCCAGCGGCGCGGCCTGGGACGCCGGCAGGTCCGCCCGCTCAAGATCCAGCCTGACGTTGATGTCGCCGCGACCGGAGGTTCCGATGGCGTCGCCGACCATGTCGCGCACGCAATCGGACACGTCGAACAGGCCGGGATCGGCGCCCTGGAACAGCCGGCGGTGGGCGATGGCGACCGCGTTGACCCGCGACTGGGCGCTTCTGAGCGCCCGCTTCACGGTCGGATCGTCGGCCCGCCGGGCCTGCAGCAGCAACAGGGAGGAGATGAGCTGGAGGTTGTTCTTGACCCGGTGATCGACCTCGTGGAGCAGGGTGGTCTTTTCCGCCAGGGCCCGTTCGAGGTCGTTGGTTCTGAGTTGGGCCGCGTCACGCGATACAGGACGACTGTCTGTCGCCAGGGGGCGCGGTTGAGAGGTCGTCATGCGGCTCCAACTCCAGCCCCCCGTCTTCCGCTGCAAACGAAGGAAACGCCGGCCGGTTCCTGGCCGGGCGGCGCTTCGCGGGGCGGCCATGGCATGGCGTGGCTCCCGATCCGTCCCGGGGCGACAAGACCATCGGCGTCAGCGGACCTGGCCGCCTGACGGATCAGAAGGCGTATTGGGTGCGGAACGAATAGATCTGAAGGTCCTGGCCGACCTGGGTGTTCAGGGCGGGCGTCGAACCGGCGAGGAAGGCCGTCCCGCCGGGCGACAGGCGATCGACGGACACATTGCGGTAGCCGGCCTGCAGGGTCACGCCGTTGTTGACGTACCAGTTCAGCCCCACCGAAAGGATGTCCTGCTCGCCGCCTCGGATCGACCCGGCCGCCGGCAGGGCGGTCTCAAGGAAGTTCAGATCGAGGTTGGAGTAACGAATCGCCAGCTCCCAGGCGCCCCAGGTTCCGTTCTTCAGGTTGAAGGGCCTGGCGGGCCTGGGGCCGTCGAAACCGGCGGTGGCCGTGCTGTAGCGGCGGCTTTCACCGGTCAGGATCCAGCTGCCCTGGATGTACCAGCCGGAGAACTCAGGATCGGGCAGGACGCTGTTGCGCCGCTCGATGCCGATGTCGAAATACTCGGCCTGGACGTAGAGGTTCTTGTAGAGGGCGCCGAACTCACCGCCGATGGCGGTCAAACCGTCGGAGTCGATGGAGCCGGTGTCCACCAATCGCGCGCCATCGACCCTCAGTTCCGGCCGGTCGCGCAGGCGGATCGGCGACGCTGCCCCGCCCGGGACGCCCGGTCCCGTCGCCGCCGGACTCAGCACCAGGTTGGTGTTGATCCCCAGGTGGATGACCGCGCCGTCGCGCTTGAAGGGCACATAGGCGAAGCGGCCGACAAAGCCGACCTGTTCGTCGAAGCTGGCCACGCCGGCGACGCCGCCGGTCAGGGCGGCCGAGGCATTCCATCGCCCACCACTGCTCAGCAGGGCGATGGCCGTGCGCGCGTCGCCGCCAGCGACCCCGCGAACCGTCTCGGCGACCGAGGCGCGCTCGGCAAACAGCGAACTGGCGTTTGAGGCCGCGTCTTCCAGGCCGGTGACCGGCGCGAAGGCGCCCACGCGCACCTTCACCGGGCCCAGGCCGTTGTACTGGATCCAGGCGGCGTTGAGCTTGCCGCCCTCCTCCACGCCCGAGCCGCCAAAGTCGTAGGTGAAATTGTATTCGTAGTCGCCGAACGCCTTGCCCTCGATGCCCAGACGCACGCGGCGGAAGTTGAACCCATCGCCCAGGTCGCGGGCGTGATCATTTTCCGCCGCGTCGCCGAAGGAGCCGCGGCGAAAGTCCGTGGCCAGCGGGCCGGGATCGTCCTGGGCGTAGAGTCCGCCGTCGAGCTGAAAAACGCCCCGGAAGGAGGCTGAGAACTGGCCGTCGCCACTGGCGATGGTCGGCCGGCCGTTGGCCAGGGTGACGCTGGCGGTCGGCGGCTGCGGCTGGGGTCGCGCCGGGGCCGGGGCTGCGGCCGTCGCGGCCTTCAGATCGGCCAGTTGGCTCTGCAGGTCCGCAAGCGCGGCCTCGAGTCTGGCGATGCGCTCCTCGGTGGTCTCGCGGGCCTGTGCGGCCCCGCCAAACGTGGCGAAGGCGGCGCCGAGGAGCAGGGCGGCGCGGAGCTTTCCACGAAGTGCAGTCATGTCCTGTCCCCTCAAGTCGCCAGCGCGCCCATTGAGTCGTGATTCCATGGGTTTCGGCGAATCCGGCGAACGGCCCGAAGGCCAGATGCCCCGTCCTGGCCGCCGAGCGCAAAGAAAAAGCCGGACCGGACCTGGGTCCGTTCCGGCTCATTCGTCGAAAGGTCAGTCCGGCGGGCGCGTCGCGCCCTGGAGCATTTTCCGGCGAAGTGAATGCCGGTTCGCCGCCAGAAAATGCGTCAAAACAAAGGACTAGAGCATTTCACCGATCCAATTGGATCGGAAAATGCTCTAGGCTCCAAACTCAATCAGGTGTGAACCTATTGCTGGCTGAGCGATTCAAGCTCTGAGAGGAGTTTGGATGATGGCGAACGAGTTTTGGTTCAGCGACGAGCAGTGGGCGGTGTTGGATCCCCTGATG
>JACRBD010000067.1 GCA_016234625.1 Caulobacterales bacterium
CGAACTGGCCGAGGACGGCCCCGCCCGCCTGCGCGGCGACCTTCTGACCCTTTCCGCGCCCCGGCCCGGCGCGCCTGTCCCCGTCATATGTAAGCCGGAGTAGAGCCATGACCGCCACCGTGACCGCCTTCAAATGGGTGCCGCCCTTCGCCCAGGGCTTCGTCCGCGACCTGCGCATCCGCTGGGCGATGGAGGAGGCCGGCCTGCCCTATGAGGTCGAGCTGATCGGGCTGGAGACCACGGCGTCGGAGGCCTATCGCCAGTGGCAGCCGTTCGGCCAGGTGCCGGCCTACCGCGATGACGAGGTCGAGATCTTCGAGTCCGGCGCCATCCTCAATCACCTGGCCGGCAAGTCCGAGGCCCTGGCGCCGAAGGACGCCGCGGGTCGGGCCCGGGTAACCACCTGGATCATCGCCGGTCTCAACTCGGTCGAGCCGTTCGCCCAGAACCTGGCGACCCTCGACTCCTTCCATGCCGGCCAGCCCTGGGTGGAGGGCTACCGCCCAATGGCCCGCGCAATTCTGGAGAAACGCCTGACCTCGCTGACCACTTGGCTCGGCGACAAGGACTGGCTCGAGGGCCGGTTCACGGCGGCCGACATCATCATGGTTACGGTGCTGCGCGAGCTGGTCGCCTGCGGGATCCTCAAGGAATTCCCCAAGCTCGACGCTTACCGCGCCCGCGGCGAGGCGCGCCCCGCCTTCGCGAAAGCCATGGCCGACCAGCTGCGGACCTTCGCTGAAAACGCGCCGCGCGAAACCGCGCCGGCTTAGCCGGTGATCGACAAACCGTTCAATTCAAAAGGAAATCCCATGAAGTTGTTTCTCGCCCTGTACATGGGCTCGATGACCGCCACCACCTCCCCGGCCGACCTCAGCGAAGAGACCATCGCCGCCGGCATGAAGGCCTGGGGCGACTGGATGACCCGGCACGCCGATGTGATCGTCGTCACCGGCGGCCCGCTCGGCAAGACCATGAAGGCCTCGAAGGACGGCGTGACCAGCACGCGCAACGCCGTGACCGGCTATGTCGTCGTCAAGGCCGAGACGCATGAGGCCGCGACCGCCCTGTTCATCGACCATCCCCACTTCACCATCTTCCCGGGCGACTCTGTGGAAGTGATGGAATGCCTGCCGATCCCGGGGCAGTAGGGCCCCGCCCCCAAATTCCGCTCATCCCGGCGAAGGCCGGGATGAGCGGCTTTTTTTTGGGTCCTAAGCCGCCGCCTTCACCGCGCCGGCGATCTCGCTGACCAGCTGTTCGACCAGGGCGCGGTCGTCGCCCTCGGCCATGACGCGAATGAGAGGTTCCGTTCCAGAAGCGCGGACAAGCACCCGGCCCGAGCCGTTCAGCCGGGCCTCGGCGGCGGTGATCGCCGCCTTGACGCTGTTGCTGTCGAGCGGTTTGCCGCCCTTGGCGAACTTCACGTTCTGCATCACCTGCGGCACCGGTTCGAACTGACGGGCCAGCGCGCTCATCGGCTTGCCGGTCTGCACCAGCACGGCCAGCACCTGCAGGGCGGCGATCAGGCCATCGCCGGTGGTCGAGAAGTCCGACAGGATGACGTGGCCCGACTGTTCGCCGCCGACGTTGAAGGCGCCCGCCCGCATCCGCTCCATCACCGCGCGGTCGCCCACGGCCGTGCGCTCCAGGGTCAGACCCCGGCCCTTCATGAACCGCTCAAGGCCGAGATTGGACATGACCGTGGCGACGATACCGCCGCCGTTGAGCCGGTCCTCGGCGGCCCAGGCGCCGGCGATGATGGCCATGATCTGGTCGCCGTCGACGATCTGTCCGGTCTCGTCGCAGATGGCCACCCGGTCAGCGTCGCCATCCAGGGCGATGCCGATATGGGCGCCCGACTCCTTCACCGCCTCGACCATGGTCGTGGGGTGGGTCGAGCCGCACTCGGCGTTGATGTTGAAGCCGTTGGGGTCGACGCCGACCTTGATCACCTCCGCGCCCAGCTCGAACAGCACCTCCGGGGCGACCTTGTAGGCGGCGCCGTTGGCGCAATCGATGACCACCTTGAGGCCGTTGAGGTTGAGCTGGCGCGGGAAGCTGGCCTTGGCGATCTCGATGTAGCGGGCCTGGGAGTCGTCCACCCGCCGCACGCGGCCCAGGTCGCCGGGCGCCACCAGGCCCTCCTGCAGACCCTCGTCCATATGGGCCTCGATCTCCAGCTCGCGAGCGTCGCTGAGCTTGTAGCCGTCGGGGCCGAACAGCTTGATGCCGTTGTCGGTGAAGGCGTTGTGCGAGGCGCTGATCATCACGCCCAGGTCCGCGCGCATCGAGCGGGTCATCATCGCCACCGCCGGCGTCGGCAGCGGGCCGAACAGGCGCACGTCCATGCCCATGCTGGTGAAGCCGGCGACCAGGGCCGGCTCAATCATGTAGCCCGACAGGCGGGTGTCCTTGCCGATCACCACCAGGTGCCGGCGGCCATGGTTACGGCGAAACAGCTTGCCGGCGGCCATGCCAACACGCAGCGCGACCTCGGCGGTCATCGGATGGCTGTTGGCCTGGCCCCGGATGCCGTCGGTGCCGAAATACTTCCGCTTGCTCATTCAGCTCCCCTGCCCCCGCCACCCTGACGGAAAACACGCAACAGTCTGCAACGCACTTTTATGCCGTCTCAATGTAAGCCGGTGATAAACGCCGACCCGGGGACGATCCGTTCCCGACAATTCTACCCCTTCCAGCAGGGACGAAGAAACTAACCATGTGCGGCATCATCGGCATCGTGGGCAAGACGCCCGTCACGGACCGCCTCATCGAGAGCCTCAAGCGCCTCGAATACCGTGGCTATGACTCCGCCGGGGTGGCGATCCAGACCAACGGCAAGGTCGATCGCCGCCGGGCCCAGGGCAAGATCCGCGCGCTCGAGCTGGTGCTGACCGACAGCCCGCTGACCGCCACCGTCGGCATCGGCCACACCCGCTGGGCGACCCATGGCGTTCCGTCCGAACGCAACGCCCACCCGCAGATCGGCGGCCGGGTGACCCTGGTCCACAACGGCATCATCGAGAACTTCGCTGAACTGAAGGCCGAACTGCGGGCCGCTGGCCGGGTGTTCGAGAGCGAAACCGACACCGAGGTCATCGCCCAGCTGATCGACTCCTATCTCGACGCCGGCCAGGCCCCGCTGACGGCCTTCAAGTCGGCCCTGGACCGGCTGACCGGGGCTTACGCCCTGGCGGTGCTGATCGAGGGGCACGACAACTTCATCATGGGCGCCCGCAAGGGCAGCCCGCTGGTGGTCGGCACGGGCGAGGGCGAGATGTTCCTCGGCTCCGACGCCCTGGCCGTCGGGCCCTTCACCAACAAGGTGACCTATCTGGAAGAGGGCGACTACGTCGCCATCGACCACGACCGCGCCGAGATCTTCGACCAGTCGGGCACGCCGGTGGAACGGGCGATGAAGACGGTTTCCGCCTCCGCCGCCCTGGTCGAGAAGGGCAACTACCGGCACTTCATGGAGAAGGAGATCCATGACCAGCCGGAGGGCTGCCAGCACACGATCAGCGCCTATGTCGACGCTGTCGCCGGCCGCACCGCCATGCCCGGCGGCATCGACTTCGCGGCGCTGGAGCGGATCCAGATCGTCGCCTGCGGCACCAGCTACATCGCCGGCATGGTCGGCAAGTACCTGATCGAGAAACTGGCCGACCTGCCCGTCGATATCGAGATCGCCTCGGAGTTCCGCTACCGCGAGCCGGCCCTGCGCGCCGGGTCGCTGGCCATCGCCATGTCGCAGTCGGGCGAGACGGCCGACACCCTGGCGGCCCTGCGTCTCTGCCAGTCGCGGGGTCTGAAGACCGCCGCCGTTGTCAACGCCCAGGAATCGACCATGGCCCGGGAGGTCGATGTGGTCTGGCCGATCCACTGCGGGCCGGAGATCGGCGTCGCCTCGACCAAGGCCTTCACCGCCCAGGTCAGCGTCCTGACCGCCCTGGCCGTCGCCGCCGCCCGCGCCCGCGGCCGGATCGACGAGGCCGAGGAGCAGCGGCTGGTCCGGGTGCTGCTGGAAGCCCCCCGCCTGATCGCCGAATCGATCGGCCTGGAGGACGCCGTCCGGGAGATCGCCGTCGACATCGCCAAGGCCCGCGACGTGCTCTACCTCGGCCGCGGCACGATGTCGGCGCTGGCCTTGGAAGGGGCCCTCAAACTCAAGGAAATCAGTTATATTCACGCGGAAGGCTATGCAGCGGGTGAGCTGAAGCACGGCCCGATCGCGCTGGTCGATGAGCTGACGCCCATCATCATCCTGGCCCCCTTCGACAGCTATTTCGAGAAGTCGGCCAGCAACATGAGCGAGGTCATGGCGCGCGGCGGCCAGGTGGTGTTCATCACCGATCCGGAGGGCGCCAAGCACGCCCCGGCCGGCGCCAAGGTGGTCATGACCGCCCCCGCCAGCGACCCGCTGATCTCGGCCCTGGTGATGTCCGCCCCGATCCAGCTGCTGGCCTATCACGTGGCCGTCCTGAAAGGCGCGGACGTGGACCAGCCCCGCAACCTCGCCAAGTCGGTGACGGTGGAATAGCGCGACAACGCAATTCGGTGACAGTTTACGAATTCGCCCCCGGACATCGACGCCGCGAGGCCGTCGGCCGAATTCGTAAACTGTCACCGAATTGCTCTACCGCCCCGCTCTGGATTTAGCCGCCCCGCTCGGATACTCCCGCACCCATGAGACCTGTCCGTAAAGCCGTCCTGCCCGTCGCTGGTCTGGGCACCCGCGTTCTCCCCGGCGCCAAGAACACGCCCAAGGAGATGCTCAACGTCGTTGATCGTCCCATCCTCAGCTACATCGTGGCCGAGGGCCGGGCCGCCGGGATTGAGCACTTCGTGTTCGTCACCGGCCGCGGCAAAGAGGCGATCGAGGACTATTTCGACCACCATCCCGAGCTCGAATCCCAGCTGGAAGCCAAGGGCAAGCTGGAGATGCTCGAGGAGATCCGCGCCGAACTGCCCCGTCCCGGCGAGATGAGCTTCGTGCGCCAGATGGCCCCGCTGGGCCTGGGCCACGCGGTCTGGTGCGCCCGCGACGTGATCGGCGATGAGCCGTTCGCGGTGATGCTGCCGGACATGCTGATGGACGCCAAGGTTCCCGCCCTGAAGCAGGCGGTGGACGCCTACAACCAGGTCGGCGGCAACATCATCGCCGTCGAGCCCTGCCCGCCGGGCGAGGCCCACAAGTACGGCATCGTCGCCCTGGACGGCCACGAAGGCCGGCTGAACCGCATGACCGGCATGGTCGAGAAGCCCGCGCCAGGGACCGAGCCCTCGAACCTGTTCATTTCCGGCCGCTACATCCTGCAGCCGGAAATCTTCAAGCTGCTGGCCGCTCAACAGAAGGGCGCCGGCGGAGAGATCCAGCTGACCGACGCCATGGCCCGGCTGATGGCCGTCGAAAGCTTCCACGCCCTGGAATACGACGGCGTGACCTATGACTGCGGCGACAAGATCGGCCTGCTGCGGGCCAATGTGGCGTTCGCGCTGAAACGCCCGGACCTGGGCGCGGAGGCCCGGGCCGCGATCATGAAGCTGTTGTAGGACCTTGCGTGGTTCGAGACGCTCGCCTGAAGCTCGCTCCTCACCATGACGAACACTATTGCAGTCCAGCCATCTGCGTCATCCTGAGGAGCGATCCCTCAGGATCGCGTCTCGAAGGACGCACGAGCGTGCCGCAATCATGAGCCGCTTATTGGTCTTCGGCTACGGCTTCACCGGCGGGACCTTCGCCCGGCGAAAGCTCGCCGAGGGCTGGGAGGTGTTCACCACCACCCGAACGCCGGAAGCCGCCGAGCATGTGCGGTCGCACGGCATCACCCCGATCGACGCCGCCGACCGCCCCGCCCTGGTCGAGGCGCTCAGGATCGTCACCGCCGTCCTGGTCACCTCCCCGCCGACCGAGACCGGCTGCCCGGGGCTCGCCACCCTGATCCCGGCCCTGGCGGACGCCAACGCCTTTCCCGACTGGATCGGCTATCTCTCGACCACCGGGGTCTACGGCGACCGGGAGGGGCGCTGGGTGTTTGAGCGCAGCCCGCTGAACGCGCGGTCCATCGAATCCGCCCGCCGGGCCTCGGCCGAACGCGACTGGCGCCAGGTCGGCCGGGGCATGGGGCTGACCGTCACCACCTTTCGCCTGCCGGGCATCTACGGCCCCGGCCGCTCGGCCCTCGACAGGGTGCGCGACGGGACGGCCCACGGCATCGTCAAGCCGGGCCAGGTGTTCAGCCGCATCCATGTGGACGACATCGCCAGCGCCCTGGCCGCCTCGATCAAGCGGCCCCGCGCCGGGGCCAGCTACAATCTCTGCGACGACGAACCGGCCCCCTCGCATGAGGTCAACGCCTTCGCCGCCCGCCTGCTGGGCCGCGAGCCGCCGCCGCTGGTCCCCTTCGAGGATGCCGACCTGACCGACGCCGCGCGGCGATTCTGGAGCGAGAACAAGCGGGTCTCCAACGCCCTGGCCAAGGCCGAACTGGGTTGGCGCCCGCTCTATCCGACCTATCGTGAAGGCCTGACGGCGATCCACGCCGCGGAAACCGGGGGAAAGACCACATGACGACACGGGCGCTGGTTCTGGGCGGCGGCGGGCCGGTGGGCATCGCCTGGGAAACCGGGCTGCTGGCGGGCCTCGCCGAGACGGCGGCCGACGTCAGTCACGCCGACTGGATCCTGGGCACCTCCGCCGGATCGGTCTGCGGGGCGCTACTGGCCACCGGCCGCACGCCGGCGCAGATGCTCGAGGCCGAGTTCGCCAACGCCGCGCGGGCCAGGGAGGCGCAGGGCGCAAGCTCTGGCAAGGCGCCCGACCTGATGCCGCTGATGGCGGTGTTCGCCCGCCGGCCGCCGCAGGGCGACATGCCGGTCGAGCTGTTGCGCGAGCTGGGTCAGATCTCGCTCAACGGCCAGACCGTCAGCGAGGAGGTGTTCATCAAGGGCTTCGGCCCGATCGCCGAAGAACAGCCCTGGCCGGAGCACTACGCCTGCACCGCCGTCGATACCGCCAGCGGCGCATTCCAGGTCTGGTCCAGCGAGACCGCCGCCCCGCTCGGCCGGGGCGTCGCCTCCTCCTGTTCGGTGCCGGCGATCTTTCCGGCCATCACCATCGACGGCCGTCGCTACATGGATGGCGGCATGCGCTCGGGCACCAACGGCGACCTGGCCAAGGCCCACGGCAAGGTGATCATCATCGCGGTCATGCCGCCGGCCTTCGCCCCGATGATGCTGCCACGTCTGGAAGCCGAAGCGGCCGTGATCCGCGCCCACGGCGGCGAGGCCCTGCTGCTGGTTCCGGACGCGGCGTGTGGGGAGGTGTTCGGGACCAACCTGATGGACAGCTCCAACCGCGAGGCGATCGCGCGAGCGGGATTTGCGCAGGGGCAGGCGGAAGCGGCACGGGTGAAGGCGTTCTGGAACTGACCTAGGCTGTCATCCCGGAAGCTGCGCAGCAGCTATCCGGGACCCAGATTCGGCCTGGATTCAATCTGGGTCCCGGCTCTCCGCTTCGCTGCGGCCGGGATGACAATCAGAGAACGTCTTCAACGGTGGCGATCAGCCGGGCAATATCCTGCGGCCTCGACAGCCTGTGATCCCCGTCCTTGATCAATGTGAACACCACGTCCTCGCCCTTGATCGTGTTGGCCAGTTCCAGCGCGTGCAGCCACGGCACGTCCGGGTCCTCCCGCCCCTGCAGGATGCGGACGGGGACCTCGATGGGCACGGGCGCGCCGAGGATGGTCCAGCGGGCGCCGTCTTCCAGCAGGGCGCGGGTGATCGGGTAGCCGGTGGGTTCGTAGAGCGACGGCCGGATCCACTCCCCGTCCCGTTCGATGGCCGCCAGCGCTTCCGGCGGCAGGCCGGGCTTCATCAGGGCTTCGGTGAAGTCGACGGCCGGGGCGATCAGCACCATCGCGTGAAGGCGCTCGGGCATCACCGCCGCCACCAGGCAGCTGATCCAGCCGCCCATGGACGAGCCGACCAGCACCAGCGGCCCCTCGGTCAGCGCCTCGATGGCGGCGATGGCGTCGGCCCGCCAGCGGCTGATCATGCCGTCGCGAAAGTCGCCGCTCGACTCGCCGTGGCCCAGATAATCGAACCGCAGGAAGGCCCTGCCCTCGGCCCGGGCCCAGTCGGCCAGGGCCTGGGCCTTGGCCCCGGCCATGTCGGACATGAACCCGCCCAGCCAGACCACCGTCGGTCCGCGCCCCGCCACGCGGCGCCAGGCGACCTGCTGGCCGTCGCCGCGATCAAGGGTTCCGGCTTCTTCTTTCATCAAACCAACTTCCGTCATGGCCCGGCTCGTCCGGGCCACCCAAGCACACAGCCCGATCCGGTGGACTCACCACGCTTGGGTGGCCCGAACAAGTCGGGCCATGACGGCGCGGGAGGTGATGGGGTATGCAAGGGCTGTGACAAAACTCCCCGCCGATTTCACCCTGCTGCAGGTGACCCCCGAACTCGAAACCGGGGGCGCTGAACAGACGACCATAGACGTCGCCCAGGCGGTGATCGCGGCGGGGGGCAAGGCGCTGGTCGCCTCGCGCGGCGGACGGATGACCAGCCGCCTGGTCGCCGACGGCGGGCGGCTGCACGAGATGCCGGTGCAGTCGAAGAATCCGCTGGTCATGCTGGGCAACGCCGCGCGGCTGATCGACCTGATCCGCACCGAAAAGGTCAGCCTGGTCCACGCCCGCTCACGCGCCCCGGCGTTCAGCGCCCTGTGGGCGGCCCACGCCACCGGCGTGCCGTTCATCGCCACCTACCACGGGGTCTACAAGGCCCATAACGGGCTCAAGCGCTGGTACAACGCGGTGATGACGCGGGGCGACCTGGTCATCGCCAACTCCGACTATACCCGCGACCATGTGCTGGCCGAGCACCAGCTGGACCCGGCGAAGATCGTCACCATCCCCCGCGGCATAGACCTGACCCGGTTCGATCCGCGCAAGGTGAGCGCCGCCCGGGTCGAGGCCCTGCGCAAGGCCTGGGGCCTGCCGAAGGCCGGGGCGAAGGTGATCTTCATGCTCGGCGGGCGACTGACGCGGATCAAGGGCCACATGACCATCATCGCCGCCGCCGCCCGGATGCGGGCCAGGGGCCGCGAGGACTTCGTCATCGTCTTCGCCGGCGACGACCAGGGCCGCACCGAGTTCCGCGAGGAACTGCTGACGGCCATCTCCAGCGCCGGCCTGACCGACTATGTGAAGATCGTCGGCCATTGCGACGACATGCCGGCGGCCTTCCGGCTGGGCGACGTGGCGCTGCTGCCCACCACCAAGCCGGAGTCCTTTGGCCGGGCGGCGGTGGAGCCGCAGGTCATGGAGCGGCCGGTGATCGTCTCCGACCACGGCGGGGCGAAGGAAACCGTGGTCGAGGGCGAGACCGGCTGGAAGGTCCCGCCGGGCGATGTCGCGGCCTGGGCGGACGCCATGACGGCGGCCATCGAGGCCGGCGGACCGCGCCGCCGGGCCATGGGCGAGGCCGCCGCCTCCCGCGCGAGACGACTTTATTCCGTCAACGCCATGTGCGACGCCACGCTTGAGGTCTATGCCCGCGTGCTGGAGGCGAGAGCGTGACGCGTGACATCAAGAAGGTCCTGGTGATCCAGGCGGGCTCCATCGGCGAGTTCGTGCTGTCCCTGGCGGCGATGAAGCGCATCCGTCAGGCGCACCCGCACGCCAGGATCACCCTGCTGACGGTGCCGCAGTTCGAGGCCCTGGCGAAGACCAGCCCCTATTTCAACAGCATCGAGACCACCGCCCGGCCCGGCTCGCCCGGCGAATGGCTGGCCCTGCGCGGCGAGATCAAGCGGGCCCGCTACGACCGGGTCTATGACCTGGAAAGCTCGCGCACGAGCCGGCTGTTGTTCCAGCTGCTGCGGCCGTTTCCGCCGGCCTGGTCCGGCGCGACGCCGGGGGCCAAGCTGCGCCACCGCAACCCGGCGCTGGCACAGATGCACACCCTGGAGCGCCACGCCGAGCAGCTGATGGTCGCCGGCGCCTGGCCGGACGCGCCGATCACCCCGGGCGACGCCCCGCCGCCGGACCTGAGCTGGATCCTGCGCCGCGCGCCCGATGTCAGGCCCGTGCCCGGCGCCGCCGCTCCCCGGCAGTTCGTGCTGATGGTTCCGGGCGGCGGCGAGAACAAGCCTGAGAAGCGCTGGCCGATCGCCCGCTACGCCGAGCTCGCCGGCCAGCTGAAAGCCCGCGGCTTTGACATCGTGATCATTGGCGGGCCGCAGGAAAGCGCCATGGCCCGGGCGATCCAGAAGACCGTCGGCCAGGCCCGTGACCTGACCGGCCGCACCGACTTCGCCCAGATCGCCGTGCTCGGCGCCCGGGCGGTGCTGGCCATCGGCAACAACACCGGCCCGATGCACCAGATCGCCGCCGCCGGGGCCCCGACCATCGCCCTGTTCGATGGCGCGCCGGACACCCTGGTCAATGCCCCGCGCGGCCATGTGGCGGTGATCCAGTCGCCGACCCTCGCCGAACTGCCCGTCGAGACGGTGGCGACGGCGGCGTGGTCGCTGCTGCCCAGGTAGGGATTAGGGCGTAGGAATTAATGGGGACAGTCACTCATTTGCTCGCAAATGAGTGACTGTCCCCATTAATTCCCCCGACCTTTGTGTCCTCGCCGCGCTTGATCGTGATCGGGGGGAGGGTCATATAGCAGGCAAGAGTCACGGAACGCTTCGGCGAGCCGCGCTCTATTGCGTAATCAGCCACCGGAGCACCGCCTATTCGCCGTCCCAACAATACGCCGCCCGTCAAGGACGGGCCGCGCATCAACGACGAGATCCGCGTCCCGCGCGTTCTGCTGATCGACCAGAATGGCGAGAAGCAGGGCGAGATGCCGACCTCAGCCGCCCTCGAGGCCGCAGAGGAAGCCGGCCTGGACCTTGTCGAGATCGTTCCCAACGCTGACCCGCCCGTCTGCAAGATTCTGGACTACGGCAAGTTCAAGTTCCAGGAGCAGAAGAAGAAGAACGAAGCGCGCAAGCGTCAGAAGGTTGTGGAAATCAAGGAGATCAAACTCCGCCCCAACATCGACGTGCACGACTACGAGGTGAAGGCGCGCTCGATGACCCGCTTCTTCGAGGAGGGCGACAAGGTGAAGGTCACCCTGCGCTTCCGCGGCCGTGAAATGGCTCACCCCGAACTCGGGATGAAGCTGCTCCAGAAGGTCCGCGCCGACTTCGAACCGGTGGCCAAGTGCGAGTACGAACCCCGCATGGAAGGCCGCCAGATGATCATGATCCTCGCGCCGCGGTAGCGGCGGACCCGATCACACCAGCTTGACCGCCCCCGGTTTCCCCTCTCTTGTTCGAGCGGGGAAGTAACGCCGGGGGCGGTTTTTCATGTCGAGATGGTTCGCAGCGTTCGCGCTGTTCGTCGGCCTGTCGATGATCGGAACCTCGGCGGCCCGCGCCGCGCCGCCCGAGGCGCCGCCGATCGAGGCCTACGGCCGGCTGCCGGCCATGAGCAATGTCACCCTGTCGCCATCGGGCGAGCGGCTGGCCTTCGTCGCCACCGACACCGAGGGCCGCAAGCTGTTCGTCCGCACGGTCAGCGGCCAGCCGCTGGCGGTGATGCCGCTGGCGACATCGAAGCTGCGCGACGTCTACTGGGGCGGCGAGCGGTTCGTGGTGTTCACCGTGACGGTCACCCGCAAGCTGTTCGTCAGCCTGCCCGCGTTCGAGGTGCAAACCGCATTCGTGCTGGATCTGCAGACCAACACCACCACGCCGATCCCGGCCAAGGCCAACAAGTCGTGGGACATCATGTTCCGCAACTACGGCGTCCACCAGGTGAACGGCCGCTGGTACGCCTACTTCAGCTCGCTGGAGCAGAAGCAGATGCTGAACCTGGACGTCATCCCGGCGGACTACGATCCGGACCTGTTCAGCGTGGAGCTGGAGACCGGCGACATCACGCTGGTGAACCGGGGAGAATCCAGTACGCGCGACTGGCTTATTGACAACGGACAGGTGGTCGCCCGCGAGGCCTATGTCGATCGGACCGGCGCCTGGAGGATCACCGCCGGAACCGGCGGCAAGGTGCTGACCAGCGGCGAGGAACAGCTGGGCGAGGCGGGCTTCATCGGCCTTGGCCGCACCCACGGGACCTTTCTGCTGTCGATGTGGGCGGAGACCGGCCGCGCCGGCTTCAGCGAGCTTTCGCTGGAAACCGGTCAGGAGACCGAGTCTTTCACCCAATCCGGCCAGATTCTCGGCACGTTGCGGGACCGCTCCACCGGCCTGCTGATCGGCTACTCCCTGGCGGGAGACCAGCGTCGGACGATCTTCTTCGATCCAGTGCACCAGGCGATGATCGAGAAGATCGGTCGCGCCTTCGCCGGCAAGCGGCCGTGGGTCGTCTCGGCTTCCAACGACCGGACCAGGGTCGTGGTGTTCACCGACGGCGGTGATGATTCCGGGACATACTGGCTGGTAGACCTCAAGGCGCTGAGGGCCGACCCGCTGGGCGACGCCTACCCGCGTGTCACGCCGTCCAGGGTGGGGCTCGCCAAGCGCTTCCCCTACAAGGCCGCCGACGGCACGGTGCTGGACGGGGTGCTGACCTTGCCGCCAGGCCGCGAGGCGAAGGGGCTGCCAGTGGTGGTCCTGCCCCACGGCGGACCGGAGGGCCACAGCGGCATCGACTTCGACTGGATGGCCCAGGCCTATGCGGCGCGGGGCTACGCTGTGTTCCAACCCAATTTCCGCGGCTCCCGGGGCTACGGCAAGGCGTTCCGCGACGCGGGCTTCGGCCAGTGGGGTCGCAAGATGCAGACCGACATCTCCGACGGCCTGACCGCCCTCGCGGTGGCGGGCGTCGTCGACCCCCGGCGGGCCTGCATTGTCGGCTGGAGCTACGGCGGCTATGCGGCCCTTGCCGGGGTGACCGTGCAGAACGGCCTCTACCGCTGCGCGGTCTCGGGCGCCGGGATCTCGGACCTGGCGATGATGCTGGCCGAAGAAGCCCGCGACACCGGCGGGCGCAACGCCGCGACCCGGTACTGGCGGGCCTTCATGGGCGCCGACCAGCCGGGCGGCATGGCGGCGCTGACCGCGCTGTCACCGGCCAGACTGGC
>JACRBD010000057.1 GCA_016234625.1 Caulobacterales bacterium
CAGGACTACCACGGCAGCGGAGATCGCCGGAGCGTAGCGCGACACGGATGAGAACCGTCCGCTCTTGCCGAGGTGGTGCATGCCGGCGACCACGACTAGGCCGACGCCGACCAGTGCCAACGCCAACCCCAGGCTGAACCCGAAGACCAGGACGAGGCCGCTCACCGTGCTCCCAACTGCGAGAGCCAGGAGCATGACGCTGATCGAGGCCGGGCAGGGCACCAGGCCGCCGGCAGCGCCGAAGGCCACCACCTGCCACCAGGTCGGGCGCATGTCTGTGCCGACGTAGGTCGGCATCTGATCGGCGTGGGCCTTGGCGTGGGCGACATCATCGAGGTGGTCATGACCGTGGCCCTTGGGTTCGGTCACGGCGAAGGGAAGGCGCTCACCATCGGCCAACTCGATCACGGCAGAGAACTCGTGGGGTTCCTGTGGCGTCTCCGCGCTCACGAAGCGCAACGGTTGTGCCGCATCCGCAGCAAAGGTCAGCCGCTCGGTCTTTCCGCCAGGGCGTGTGATCGCGGCGCTGACAGGGCCGGACGGGGCGGTGGCGAAGAGCAGGATCATGCGTTCGTTCGGGAACTCGCCGGTGATGCTGATCTCGCAGCGATGCTGTGGGCCGGTGGCAACGACGGGGGCTGCAGCTTCGTGGTGATGGGGGACGCTAGCCTGCGGGCGCAGGCGACGCCACAGCATCCAACTGCCGAGTAGGATGACCACGACGCCACTGCCGATCTGCAACCACCAGATCGCATCGCCGGCAAAGGCTTCCCGACCGAGGTACAGGGCCGTCACGGCGATGCCGATGACCACCATGCTGTGGGTAAGTGCGGCTGCCAAGCCAAGCAGCACGGCGTCTGTCCAGCGACCATGGATGCCGACCAGATAGGCCGCCGTCATCGTCTTGGCATGGCCCGGTTCCAGCGCATGCAGGGCACCCAGGCCGATCGCGATGGGCAGATACGTCAGCGAGATGGCATCCATGGGTCAGCGCAGGTAGCTGTTGATGATGTCGATCACCTGCTCGGCGGCGTCGGTCTGTTCGGGCGTCGCCTTCGCGTCGGACGGGATGACGTGCTCGCGGATGTGCCCGGCCATGACCTCGGCCATCAACGCATTCAAGGCTCCGCGCGCCGCCGCGATGGTCTGGAGCACCGCCGTGCAATCATGCGTCTCTTGCTCCAAGAGCTTCGCCACCCCGGCGATCTGCCCTTGGATGCGGGTGACGCGGGCGAGGAGCTTGCGGCGTTCGTGCTGGGTGTGAGGCATGGGCGCGGTTTCCCTCTCGGTTCGGTGTCAGGCGTCTTCCGCGCCAGATTTCCTGGGCGCGGCACGGGCAGGAGTCGATGCGTCCGTGTTTCCCCTCAACATGCGCAGCGCATTGAGCGTCACCAGGACGGACACCCCGGTGTCGGCGGCGATGGCTGCCCACAGCGACGCGTGCCCGGTCACCGTCAGCACCAGGAAGACGGCCTTCGCCCCCAAGGCGACCACGATGTTCTGCAGGACGATGGCACGGGTCCGTCGGGCATGCTCGATCAGCCAGGGCAGGCGGCCGAGGTCATCGCGCATCAGGGCGATGTCCGCCGTCTCCAGCGCCGCGGGCGACCCGGCGGCACCCATGGCGATGCCCAGATCCGCCCGGGCCAGGGCTGGCGCATCGTTGACGCCATCGCCGACCATGGCCACGGGTGGGCCTGCGGTGACCAGCCCAGCGATGCGCTCGACCTTGTCGGCCGGCAGGAGTTCGGCGTGCACCTCAGTGATGCCCAGGCCGTGCGCCACCGTCTGGGCCGTCCGGCGGTCATCGCCCGTGAGCATGACCACCGACTGGACGCCCAGTCGTCGCAGGGCGGCCAGGACCGCCGGCGCCTCGGGGCGCACGGCGTCGGCAACCCGGATCACGCCCAGCGCCTGATCATTGAGCCCGACCACGATGGTGCCGCCGGGTTTCCCGGCAGCCGTCAACCAGTCCTGTCCAGCCAGGGAGGGTAGCCGCTCGGTAGCGAACCGTGGAGATCCGAGCCAGCCCTGGCCCTCGGCGCATTGCATCGTCATCCCGCGACCGGGGATGACGACATGCTGGTCTGCCTGGACGGCCGTGATGCCAGCCGCCTCGGCGTGGGCGATCACCGCCCGGGCCAGGGGATGACCGCTCCGCCGCTCCAGTGCCAAGGCCACGGCCAGCAGGCGCTCGCTGGCCACGCCAGCGAGTGGTTCGACAGCGACCACGACCGGGCGCCCGGTGGTCAGCGTGCCGGTCTTGTCGAGGGCGATGGCGCGCAGACGCGCGGCCGTCTCCAGGTGTTCCCCGCCCTTGATCAACACCCCCATCCGGGCAGCCCGAGCCAGGGCCGCCACCGTCGTCACCGGCGTGGCGATCACCAGGGCGCAGGGACACGCGATGACCAGCAGCACCAGGGCGCGGTAGACCCAGATGTCCCAGGGTGCTCCGGCCAGCAACGGCGGCCCGACCGCGATGGCTATCGCCACCAGCACCACGGCCGGCGTATAACGGGCGGAAAACGCATCGATCCAGCGCTCGGCGTGGCCGCGGCGTTGCCGGGATTCGGCGACCAGGCGCGTCATCCGGGCCAAGGTGGAGTCGGCCGCGCGGCCCGTGCTCTGCACCACCAGCAGCGCTTCGCCATTGACCGTGCCGGCATACACCGGGTCCCCGACCTGTCGGGATACCGGCAGGGATTCGCCGGTGATCGCCGACTCGTCCAGGTGGCTGGCTCCATCCGTGACGATGCCATCCAGCGGCATCCGTTCTCCGGGGTTGACCACCACCAGGGAGCCGACCGCCACGGAGGCCGGATCGGTCAGCCGCTCCTGGCCCTGGTCATCGCGCACCCGCGCCTGGGTGGGCGCCAAACCCATCACCGCGGCTATGGCTGCCCGGGCCCGCCCGCTGCTCCACGCCTCCAACGCCAGGCTGACCAGGAACAGCACGCAGACCGTCGCACCCTCTAACCAGTCACCCAACGCCAGTGCCCCAGCGACAGCAATCACCATCAGCAGGTACATGTCCGCCCGCAAGGCGCGCAGCGCAGACCACGCCCGAGGAAGCAGCCGGATGGAGCACAGGCCGATCGCGAGACCGTAAAGCGTCTGCGCCATCCACGATGAGGTCTCGACCCGGAATGCTGCAACTATGCCACCGGCGCGCACGGCTTCGATGATGCCGCCACCGGCCACCAGCCCAGCCGCGCACAGGGCCAGGATCACGGTCGTATGGCGAGTTCGACGCAGGCCGACCTCGACGTCATCCGTGGTCTCAGCGCCTGCCGTGGCTGGACGAGCAGCCAGTCCGGCGTTGCTGATCGCCTGCACCAGGGCCTCCATGGTGGCCCCACCGGCGGCGCAGCGCACGCAGGCGGTCCCATCCGTGTAATCGAACCCGACATCCTGCACGCCGGGCAGATCCTTGACCGCATCGCGGACGACGGCGGCTTCATCTGGGCAGTCAAGCCCAGCGACGGCGATCGTGTGCGAGACGGCTGGGACGGTCGCGGAGATGAGGTCGTTCATCCCAAGCGTATACCCTACCCCGGTATATACGGAAGCGGAAACCAAAGAAAGCCGGCGCAAAGACGCTGTAAACACTGTGGATTTACAAGGTTATCGATGTTGCTTCTTGACCGAGGGTTGCTTGGTAAGATAAATAACGCCAGAGCGTCTGTACGAGCAACACCATGCCCCATCCGTGGACCACCCTGCTGCGACTGCTTGGCCGCCACGCGCTGGTCGTCGTCGGGGTTGTCGTTGTCCTGCTCTCCTCGGTGCAAATCAACTGCCTGCTCCCCCAGGACGATGCCGGTCTTGCTGTTGTTGAAGCCCCCATGGGTGACCTCCCGGTCTTGGTCGATGACGGGGCAGGACGCCAAGGCGATCCCCTGGATCCTGACGCCTGCGGGCATTGCCATTGCGTTGCACCCGCTGCCATCGTTACCGATCAAGGTATGGTGATCACGTCCCCATCGGTTGGACGGAACACCCTGATTCGTGAGCCCGGCGAGATCCCGACGGGCGTCTCGTTCGCGCCCGACACGCCGCCTAATCGAGCCTGACCCCGCCAACGCATGCCGGTGTTCCGGCCTGCGTTGCAATTGGTCGCCATCGGGCGAACAGGGGCTGGACCTTGTTGTGTTCCCCGCCACCTGATCAACTCCCCCTATCCTGTTCGCCGTGCACGTCAGCACCGCCTGACGCTGCCCATCCCGTGGAGCCTTCATGCCCGTCCGTCTATCCACCGCCACCCTGGTAGCCTTGGCCCTGGGACTGGCTGGTTGCGGCCAGTCCGCCCCCCGTGCGGATACGCCCGCAACCACCCAGCCGCCAGCAACCGTACCGGCGACACTACCTAGCCCGGCCCCACGGCCGGCCTCCCCGCCCATATCCAACGGCAGTGCCATACCGATCAGTGTCCTCATGGACCTGGCGGTGCAGGCGAACCCCAATCGGTTGATCTTCGACGCCCATCGGGCGGCGGCGGCGGCGGCCGTCAGCCAGGCTCGGGCCTGGGCCAACCCGGAACTCGAACTCAGTGCCGGCCGGGCAAAGGCACGGGAGGCCAACGAGGACGGCCTGCGCCCGGCAACCACCATCGGCGGCCTCGAACTGCGGCAGCGCTTCGAACTGCCCGGCAAACGCAGGGCCAGGGTGGAAGCTGCCGAAGCCCAGCGATCGGTCACGGATCGGGAAGCCACGCTCGATCGGCTCGATCTGGAGATCGAGATCCGCTCTGCCGCCCTGCTGGTGGCCAGCGCTGAGGCCCGTGCAGCCCAGACGGCACATGGCGTGGATCTCAGCACCCAGGTGCGCACGGCGGTCGAACGGCGGGTCCAGGCTGGCGAGGCGGATCGTGGAGATCTGGCCCGGGCGCAGGTGGATCTGGCCAATGCGCAACTGGCCGCCGATGCCACCCAGGCCGAGATCGCCGCAGCCCAGGCGGCCCTCCGAACCTGGTGCGGCGACGCCCTGCCCGAGCAGTTCACCGTCACCGGCATCCTGCCAGAAGCCCCGGTCGCAGTCGCCGTGGCCGATCTGCAGCAGCGCGCCATCGCGGCGCACCCCCGCTTGGCGATCAATGACGCTCAGCAGGCCGTCAGCACGGCGTCCATCGCAGCCGAGGAGCGCGCCTGGTATCCCGATCTGACTATCGGGCTGTCGGGCAACCGGGAGACGGACACCAATGATCTGGGCGTTTCGGTCGGCCTGGACCTGCCGCTGTGGAACCGCAACGAAGGCGGCATCGCTGGGGCCCGGGCCGACCTCGCCCGTCTCCAGGGCGAGCGGCGCCGGGAACTCCTCGCCCTGCAGCGCAGCATCGTTGCCGCGTGGGGCACGTATGAGCGCGAACGCCGGCAGATCGTCGGTCTCTCAACCACCGTCATCCCTGCAGCCCAGGAGGCCTTGAGACTCAAGTTGGCCGCGTTCCAGGCCGGCGATGTCGCCCTGCTGGACGTCATCGACGCCCGCCGCGTGGAACTTGGCGCCGAAACCGCACTGACCGAGGCCCGTGAGCGTGCGGCCACGGCGCGCATCGATCTCCACCGCGCCGCCGGCATCGACCCATTCGATCCGGTTCAGGCATCCAACCCCGTCCCTATCGCCCACCCAACCGCCCCCGCCGGAGTCCAGCCATGATTCGTCCCATCGTCACCTCCTCCGTCCTGTTGGCGCTGCTGGGATCCAGCCTGTCGGCCGCGGAAGCCACGCCTGCCGCCGCCGAACCGAACCAGGAACAGGTCTCTGTGGCGGTCGGCAATCTCGCCACCTTCGGCATCGCCACCGAACGGGTGGCTGCCATGGTCGTCGCTGAACCCATCGTCGCCCCGGGATGGGCGACCTATGACCCCCAGGGCGAGGCCCAGGTGGGTGTCCAGGCCGCCGGCAGGATCGTCCGCATCGCCGCCACCGACGGCTCGCAGGTCAAACCGGGGGACATCCTGGCGGAGGTCCTCAGCCCGGGCTTCGTCGAGGCCCAGAATGCCTGGCTGGTGAAGCGGGCCGCGCTCGCCACGGCCGCGTTGTCCATCGAGCAGGCCCAGGCCATCGTCACCCGCGGTCAGCAGACCGGCTACGGAATCAGCAAAGCCGAGATGCAGCGCCGCGAGTTCGACATCAAGGTTGCGCAACAGGCCAGGATCACCGCCGAGGCCGAACTGGCGGCGGCGCTCAACACCCTCCGTCTGATGGGTGGCGAGAGCTTCGATCTGGACAATCTGGGCAAGACCGGCGTCGCTAGCCAGATTCTTGTTCTGCGTGCGCCCGTCGCTGGCCAACTCATCGACATGGCCGCTGTGGTCGGACAGAATGTCAGCCCGGAAGCCGGCCCGGTGGCGACCATCGCCGACGCCAAGCGGCTGTGGGTGGTGGTGCAGATTCCCGAATCGGTGGTCACCCAGGTCCAGATCGGCTGCCCGGTCGAACTCACCGGCTTCAGCGGTGCCCGGCTCGCCGGTGGCACGGTCAGCCACATGACGCCCGAAATCGATCCGCACACGCGGACCGGCCGTGTCCGCGTCACGGTCACCTCGGCCGACCAGATCCGGCCCGGCATGTACGTGCAGGCCGCCATCGTCCCCCGCCAGGCTGGAGCCTCGGCCCCTGTGCTGGCGGTGCCGGAATCGGCGTTGGTCTCGTGGGAGAAGCGCACCGTCGTCTTCGTCGAGGAGCGCCAAGGCGAGACGGCGATCTTCCGGCCCAAGACGGTGACCGTTGGCTCCGTGCAGGGCGGTCACGCGCCCGTCCTCTCAGGCGTCGTTGCGGGCGAGACCATCGTCGTCCAGGGCGCATTTCTGCTCAAGGCCGACCTGGGCAAGGGCTCTGTGAGCGAGGAAGAGTGATGTACCCCAATCTCGACCGGAGCCTTACGCCATGATCGACGCCTTCCTCCGCCATGTGGTCCAGCAGCGTCTGCTGATCCTCATCTGCACCGTCATCCTCGCCGTCGTCGGCGGCTGGTCGATGCTCAAGCTGCCCATCGATGCCGTGCCGGACATCACCAACGTCCAGGTGCA